>JBBPZR010000090.1:0-11509 GCA_038276285.1 Mycobacteriales bacterium
CGTGACAGCCGCCGGCGCACCCGCCTTCGCCTCCGGGCTGCAGCGGCACCTGTAGGAGCCCGGTGCCCGTGGCATGGCGTTTTGCGGTCCCTGTAACGCGCCATGCGAGATCGGCGACAGTTCCTGACCGCCGCCTCGTAGCAATGTTGCAAGCCCGCACGACACTCGGCCCCGGGCTCGACGCCACCCGAGCAGAGGACCTCATCTGGACCCTGGGAAGCCCGCGGCTATGGCACCACCTGCGACGTGGGTGCGAATGGACGGCCGAGGACTACCAGAGTTGGTTGGCGGCCCTGCTGCGGCAACAACTCCTCGGCGCGCAGGATGGCCGGTAGTCGATGTTTCATGGCACCTCTGCGGATGACCGCGGTGCGGGCCGGCCTGCCGTAGGGTTGCCGCCGCGCGCCACGAACGTCCGGCCGGCTGCTTGCGCGGCGGATCGTCCCGAGGGGAGACCGAAGTGACTCGCAGTAGCTCAGATGGAGAGCCGGGCGGCTGGGAAGCGCAGCGGGACACGGCACCGCTGGACTTCGGCGCGTCGATAACGCCCCGCAACCAACCGATGCTGGTCTCGATCGGCCACATCGGTGTCACCCCCACAACGGTGGTGACGCCGAGTGGGACCCGCCCGGTAGGTGAGGTGCAGTGGATGTTCTCGGACATGTCCCGGACCACCACGACGATTCCGACATGGGCGATCGTCTGCACCGTCGTCTTCGTCATCTTCTGCCTCCTCGGGCTGCTGTTCCTGCTGGCGAAGGAGACGCGGACCGAGGGTTACGTGCAGATCGTCGTACAGGGCCGCGGATTTGTGCACACCACCCAGTTGCCGGTCTTCTCACCCGCGCAGGTGGCGGACTACAACGCACGGGTCAACTACGCCCGCTCCATCAGCGCCGCCGCGTGGGGCGGCAACCCCTGACCAGGCGAAGCGGGCTCGGCAGACTGTGACGCATGTCGGCTGACTGGCGGGCCCGGGTCCTCGACCGGGTGGACTCCGAGGTCGGGCCGATGATCGCGCTCCTGACCCAGTTGGTACGTACACCCAGCGTCACCGGATCCGACGTCGAGAACACCGCCCAGGGCGACATGGCCCGCACCTTCGACCAGTCCGGTCTGGTGACCGACCACTGGCAGGTGCCGCTAGAGGAAATCCTCGCCGCGAAGGATTTTCCGGGTACGGAGGTTCCCCGCACCGAGGCCTGGGGCCTGGTCGGCCGGCTGCCCGGACGATCCGGCGGCCCAACCCTGATGCTCAACGGTCACATCGATGTCGTTCCTCCCGGCGACCTGTCCACCTGGACCAGCGGCGATCCGTTCTCCGGTCGCATCGAAGGTGACGTGCTCCACGGCCGTGGCACCTGCGACATGAAGGCGGGCCTGGTCGCCGCGCTCTGGGCGGTGCGGGCGCTGCGCGCCAGCGAGGTGCCGCTGCGCGGCGATGTGCTGCTGGCCAGCGTGCAGGGGGAGGAAGACGGGGGCCTGGGCACGTACGCCACCCTCCAGCGGGGCTGGCATGCCGACGCGTGCGTGATCCCCGAGCCGACAAGCCTCGATCTGGTGCCGGCCAACGCTGGCTCGCTGACGTTCCGGCTGCGGGTACCCGGTCACGCGACGCACGCGTCTCGGCGTACCGCGGGGATGAGCGCGATCGAGAAGTTCTGGCCGGCATGGCAGGCGTTGCGCGAACTCGAGCGGCGGCGCAACGCCGACGTCGACCCGCTCTTCGCCCGGTGGGATCTGCCCTACCCAGTGTCGATCGGCATGGTCCGCAGCGGCGAGTGGGCGTCGACTGTTCCCGATCTGCTCGTCGCCGAGGGCCGCCTCGGTGTGGCGCTGGGCGAGCCGATGGAGCACGCGAGAGCGGCGCTGGAACGGTGCGTGGCCCAGGCGTCAGAGGCTGATCCGTGGCTGCGCGGGCACCCGGTGCTCGTCGAGTGGTGGGGCGGCCAGTTCGACTCCGGCCGGTTGCCGGCTTCCAGTGATCTGCTCGAGCGGGTCCGCGCGGCGCACGCGGGCGTGACCGGCGGCGCGACCCAGGCGACGTGGGGCGCGCCGTACGGCAGCGACCTTCGGTTGCTCACCAAGCTCGGCGGTATCCCGACCATGCACTACGGGCCGGGTGACGTCACGCTGGCCCACGGCCCCGATGAGTCAGTGCCGATCAGCGAGACGCTGACCTGCGCCCGGGCGCTGGCCGCTCTGGCACTCGATGTCTGCGGCGTGGGCTGAACGTGCTTCCGGCATCCCACCGGCTGCCGAGACTCTCAGGCAATTGCCAGGCTGGCGGCAGGCTGGCCACAGCACGGCTCGGCACCCTGTCCCTGACGCTGCCCACCATGGACGGCGCAGAGCAGGGAGTCCCGCATGAAGAAGATTGACAAGATGTCCGCGGCGATCGGTGCCGTGGCCGCCGCGGGTGTCATTGCCGTCGGCGTGCCGGCGATCGCCAGCGCGGCTAGCTCCACGCCCAGTCCTTCCTCCACCACCGCTCCCGGTTCCCGCGGGGCTCCCGGCGACACTGGCCGGCATGCCGCGGCAGAGAAGGAGCTGACCGGCACGACGGCGGCCAAGGTCAAGGCCGCTGTCCTGGCCAAGCTCCCCGGCGCGACCGTTTACCGGATGTCGGCAGAGGACGCTCAGGAAGGGACGGGCGCGGCGTACGAGGTTCATTCGACGAAGGCCGATGGCAGCCCGGTAGAGGTGTTCCTCGACAAGAACTTCAAGGTCACCTCCGTGCGTGCCGGTGGCGGCCCCGGGATGTGCGGGGGCCCGGGCGCTGGCCCGGCGAGAGACGGCGGACCGCACTTCGCCGCGGAGAAGGAGCTCACCGGCGCGACGGCGGCGAGGGTGAAGGCGGCGGTGCTCGCCAAGCTGCCGGGAGCGACGGTGCGGCGCCTGTCGGCCGAGGACCCCAAGGAGGGATCAGGCGCTGCGTACGAAGCGCATGTGACCAAGGCGGACGGCACCGATGTGCAGGTGTTGCTCGATAAGGACTTCGTCGTCAAGACCGTCACCGCCGAGCCCCGGCATCCCGGCTTCCCCGGTGGGCCGGGCCCGCACCGCTAGCTGGCACGAGCGTCGAGCCGCCACCAGGCGGCATGATGAGTAGGTGTGGAAACGGACGCGGGCTCGCGCAGCAGCGTGGCTGCGCGGGCTTTCGCCGCGTCGGCGCGTGTTCGTCGTGCTGGCCGTCGGCCTGGCGGTGCTTGCCGTTGCCGTCGGAGCCGGCGCGGCGCTGACGGCCCAGCCGGCCATCCGCCAGCAGGTGCTCACGGTCGCGGGCGAACCCGGCGCGGACGGCAAGCCGGTGCGCCTGGACGCGACCCTGTTCTTCCCGCCCAACCGTCACCGGGCGCCCGCTGTCGTCCTCGCACACGGCTTCGGCGGGTCGAAGAGCGAGTTGAGCGGCGAGGCCATGGATCTCGCCCGGCACGGGTACGTCGTGCTGACCTACAGTGCCCGCGGGTTTGGCTCCTCGACGGGGCAGATCTCGCTCGACTCGGCCCGCTACGAGGTGCAGGACGCCCGGCGGCTGATCGATCTTCTGTCCAAGCGGCCAGAGGTGCTGCGGGACCGCTCCGGCGACCCGCGCGTGGGCTTCGCCGGCGGCTCGTACGGTGGGGCGCTCAGCCTGCTCGTCGCCGGTTACGACAAGCGGGTCGACGCCATCGTCTCGTCGATCACGTGGAACGACCTCGGCCACGCCCTGTTCCCGCAGTTCGTCACGAGCGGCACCCCGTCGAGGACGCCGGCTGCGGTCACGCCGCTCGGCTCGGGGGTCTTCAAGCGGCTGTGGGCGGGTCTGTTCTTCGGCGCGGGGGCCACGAATCGCGATCCGACGACGTGCGGTCGCTTCGCCCCCGAGATCTGCGCGGCTTATGAGTCGGCGGCCTCCACCGGTGCGCCGACCGCGTCGATCCTCGCTCTGCTGAAGGACTCCAGCCCGGCCACGATCATCGACCGGATCACGGCGCCCACGCTGCTCATCCAAGGCGAGACCGACTCCCTCTTCCCGCTCAGCGAGGCCGACGCGAACGCCCGGGGGATCGCCGCGCACGGGACGCCCGTCAAGGTCGTCTGGTACGGCGGCGGACACGACGGGGGTGCACCCGAGACCGACCGGTTGCGCTCACTCACCACGTCGTGGTTCGACCGCTATCTGCGCAAGAACGGCTCGCCGCGAGACACCCGATTCGAGGTCACCCAGATCGGCGCGGGTCTGTCCACAACGGATTCCACCCCCGCCTCGACGGTACGGACGGCCGCTGGCTATCCCGGCCTGATCGGCACCCCGGCCGTCGGCCGCACCACGTTGTCGCTGCGCGGCGATGCCCAGACCGCGATATCCCCGGCCGGTGGCAATCCCGCCGAGGTGAGCACGTTGCCGGGGCTGGGGTCCGCGCTGACGCAGGTGGGAGGCGGTGGCCTCGACGCGCTGCCCGGCCAGGACGCGCGCTTCACCAGCGCGCCGTTGCCACGCGCGTTCCGGCTGATCGGCGCCCCGACCGTCGACGTGCACGTCTCCTCGGTGAGCGGCAGCGCGACGCTGTTCGGCAAGATCTACGACGTATCGCCGGACGGCGGCCAGTCATCGTTGCCCCAGCAACTCGCCGTGGCCGTCCACCTGGAGGGGCTGCCGACAGCGGGGCGCACCGTGCGGATCGCCCTGCCAGCGGTCGTGCACGACTTCGACGCCGGCCACCGGCTGCGGCTGGTCGTGTCGGCCACCGACCAGGGGTACGCGCTGCCCGCAGCGGCGCAGACGTACCGGATCTCGTTGGCAGGTGATCGGAGCCTGCGGCTGCCGATGGTGGGCCTGAACGCCGCCGCCAACTCCCGTGGCCTGCTGTTGGCCACCGGCGGGGGAGTGCTGCTGCTGCTCGTCGCTGGTCTGCTGATCAGCCGCCGGGCGCGTCTCGCCGCTGGCCGCGATGGCGATCCGGCGCTCGACGATGTGCCGTTGGTCATCACCGGGCTGGGCAAGGCGTACTCGGACAACTTCCGCGCGGTGACCGATCTGTCCTTCCGAGTGGCTCGGGGTCAGGTGGTCGGTCTGCTGGGGCCCAACGGCGCGGGCAAGACGACGACGATGCGCATGCTCCTTGGCCTGATCCATCCGACAGAGGGCGAGATCCGGGTCTTCGGGCACCGGGTGACGCCGGGCGCCCCGGTGCTGTCACGGATGGGCGCCCTCGTGGAGGGCCCGGGTTTCCTCCCGCACCTGTCCGGCCGCGACAACCTCGAGCTCTACTGGCGGGCGACCGGCCGCCAGATGGTCGACGCCCGGCTCGACGAGGCACTGGAGATCGCGGGTCTGGGTAGCGACATCGAGCGCAAGGTACGCAAGTACAGCCACGGCATGCGCCAGCGGCTGGCTATCGCGCAGGCGATGCTCGGGCTGCCCGACCTGCTGGTGCTCGACGAGCCGACGGACGGCCTCGACCCGCCGCAGATTCGCCAGATGCGCCAGGTCCTGCGGGGCTACGCGGCCGGCGGTCGTACGGTGCTGGTCTCGAGCCATCAACTGGCCGAGGTCGAGCAGACCTGCACACACTGCGTCGTGATGGACCACGGCCGGCTCGTTGCCGACGGGTCGGTCAGCGACCTGATCGGCGCGGCCACGTCCATCTCGATCACGGTCGATGACCCCGTCCGGGCCGCGGTCGTGGCCCGCGGCCTTGGCGCCACCGAGATCGTGACCTCGAAGACGGGCCTGACCATGACCCTGGACGGCACCCCCGCCGCGGCGCTGCTGCGCGCGCTGGTCGACGCCGGCCTCGATGTGGCCCAGTTGGCGCCGCAGCGCCGGCTCGAGCAGGCCTTCCTCAACCTGGTCGGGTCGCGCGAATGAGCGCGTCGATGACGGGCGCGGCCGCCAACTATCAAACGAGCCGCACCCTGCTGCTGCGGGTCGAGGTCCGCCGTCAGCTCAAGCGCCGGCGTACTCAGTTGACCCTCGCCTTCCTCGTCGTGCTGCCGGGCCTGCTGGCTGCCGCCTTCCTCCTGGGTCCGGGAGCGCAGGACAACGGCGGCGGGCCGGGTCTGGTCGACCTGGCGACCTCGGGTGCGGCGAACTTCACCCTCTTTGCGCTCTTTGCCGCGACCGGCTTCCTCCTCGTCGTGGTGGTGGCGCTCTTCGCCGGTGACACGGTTGCGGGCGAGGCGTCGTGGTCGAGCCTGCGCTACCTGCTGGCCGCCCCCATCCCGAGGTCCCGGCTGCTGCGCCAGAAGCTGCTCGTGGCCCTGGGGTTCAGCGTGTTCTCCCTCGTCCTGCTGCCCGCGGCGTCGCTCCTTGTCGGCTGGGCCGCCTTCGGCTGGGCACCGGTGCGCTCCCCGTTGGGTACGAGCCTGAGCACGTCAGAGGCGTTTGTCCGCCTGGGCATCATCGTGGGATATCTCGCCGTGACGCTCTTCGTCGTCGCGGCTCTCGCCTTCATGCTGGGTGTTTACACCGACGCCCCCCTCGGCGCGGTGGGCGGAGCCGTGCTGCTGGTGATCGTGTCCAACATCCTCGATGCCGTGTCCGCACTCGGCGGCATTCGCGACTTCCTCCCGACGCATTACCAGTACGCCTGGCTGGATGCGCTCGGCAGCCAGGTGCAATGGGCCGGTATGGCGCGCGGGGCGCTGTCCTCGCTGATCTACAGCGCCCTGCTCCTGCTCGCGGCCTGGCGGCACTTCCTGCGCAAGGACATCCTCAGCTGACCGGTCCCTAGCGCACAGGGAACTCCCAGGATTGGCCCAGCCGGCGGCAAGGTCGGCGACGGATCGTCGTGGGCATGACCGATTACCGCACCCAGGCGGCGGCAATACTGGACGCGCGCTGTTGGTTCAATGCCTTGACGACTCGGCCTTCGATACTGGCACCAAGCAGAGTGTTCAAGTTGAACAGGTCCGTCGCGTTGATGCCGGCGACGTGATTGTTGAATTCGAAGAACGAAGGCAGGCCAAGCAGGACTGTGCGAAGTCGCTCCTGCAGGGTGGTCTTGGCGTCGCTTGGGTCCAGCGTCGCCTCGGCGGGGCGCTGGGCCGACAGTCATGGCCGATCCCAGGTCGAGATCTTGCGACTCGTCACCCGAGACCCCGCGGTCGGCTTCTTCGTCTGGCACGTACCCCGGTGGGTCGATCATGCCCTTTGCTATCACGACTGCCTGGGAAATGGATCGGTGCCACGGTAGATCAGGCCAGCGTGTCGGCCGCGACTTCCTCGGCGACGGGGTTGGCGGACTCGGCAGCGAGCGCGAGGCGCTCCCTCGCGAGGCTCGCGAAAGCTCGATCTCACTCCGCGACGTAGGCGCGCCGCCCCAGCGCGACCGCCGCGACGGAACCTGACGCGAGCCCACCAAAGGGCTCCCAGACCGCGTCCTGAGGCACCGTCATGGCCTTGATTAGCCGCTCCATGAACTCGAGCGGCTTCTGATTGAGATGCGCAGAGCTCCCGGAGGTTGGCTTGTAGACCCGCGGCGCGGCGCGGCGCAGGGTGCCCTTCAATCGCTCGGAGTCGTGGAGGGGACCACGACGCCACACGTTGGTGACGCCGTGCTGGTGGTTCCAGTGGTACCGGAGACCATCCCACGCCTTCGCATCCACAGGCGAGCGGCCGTCGAGCGAGAAGAACGGCCAGCCCCCGTCGTCGCCGTGTCCGTTCGCGTACTCGGCGAGCCTTTCCACCATCTCACCAGGAGGCCAGTACCAGAGCCAGTCCTGGGTGAGGTACTTGCGGGTCGCAGCGTTTCGGACGCCGCATGCCTCGTTTGCCTTGTAGAGGGGGATCCCGGCTCGCAACCATTCTTGGCGCAGCCACCGTTGCACCGACATCTCACCGTTCGGCGTGTTGACGGCGACGCGGCGGCGGTACAGGACACAGATCTCAGACACGACTGGGAAGTTACGGATCGTCTTGCCGTTGACGTTGCCGGCAACGTGGGCAATGCCCTTGTCCCACGTGACGGTTTGGACGTACTCCCAGCCTCGCTCGACCAGCAGGGGGTGCACGGTTGGCCCAGCCCACCTCAGTTTTCCAGAACCACAGGGTCGTTGCCGGGTGCGCAGCTGCCGACCAAGCCTCCACATGCGGGCTATACCAGTCGACGAGGCCTTCTGGGCCGGTCGTGTCGCCGTGAAAACCGCGGACGCCGTATGCGCCATCACTGATGATCGTGACCGGCGTTGGCCACTTTGGGTACGCGTTGAGTACGTCGCCGGCGTGTAGCTGGTACGGCAGGTCAGCGGTCTTGCTCGTCCTGCCCATGCTGGGAGAGTAGGCCGCTTGGACGACAGTCGGCCGGATCACGGGACTGACGCGCGGACACATATCGTCGTCTGACCTCTACCAGTCGATCGTCGAGCCGTTCGGGGGGATGGCCCAGTCCAACCGACCGGGGACCAGACCGCGTTCTGGGCCGGCTGATGAGACCGATGATGGACACTCAGAGCATGGTCACCGTCCGCGACTCGACGCCGTCGGAAGCGCGGCTGCTCATCGTCGACGACGAACCCAACATCGTGGAGCTGCTCGCGGCGAGCCTGCGGTACGCGGGCTTCGAGGTGGAGACGGCTCCCGGCGGCGAGCAGGCCGTGCAGATCGCCCGTCGCTCGGCGCCGGACCTGATCGTGCTCGACGTGATGCTGCCTGGTCTCGACGGCTTCGGCGTGGTGCGCCGGCTCCGCGGCGAGGGTGTCCGCTCACCCGTCCTGTTCCTCACCGCCCGGGACGCGACGGAGGACAAGATCTCCGGGCTGACGCTGGGCGGCGACGACTACGTGACAAAGCCCTTCAGCCTCGAGGAGGTCATCGCTCGGATCCGGGCGATCCTGCGCCGGGTGGGTGGCCCCGGCGGCCCCGCCCCGGCCCGGCATCGCTTCGCCGATCTGGAGCTCGATGATGACGCTCACGAGTACTACGTGGTGTCAAGCGACGCCAGTGGCAACAACTTGGTGCGGCTCAGTGACCCGCTGCGGGCCGGACTGTCGCAGCCGAATCTGCCCAAGTTCACGGTCTTTCAGGCGGCGGCCCGTCAGGGCAAGCCCTTCACCGTCGGGTCACTGACCGGCAGCGGGCAGTGGCGGGTGCTCGTCGCCCCGTTGGCCGGCGACTCCGGCAGCCTCGCGGTGGCGACCAGCTTGAACGAGGTCAACAGCACGGTCGGCCGGCTGCAGTTGCTGGAACTCGTGACCGGCCTGATCGTGCTCGTGCTGCTCGGCGGCCTGGCCTACCTGCTCGTCCGCACCAGCCTCCGGCCATTGAGGGAGGTCGAGGAGACCGCGGCGGCCATCGCCGGGGGTGACCTCTCCCGTCGGGTGCCCGAGCACCACCCCGGCACCGAGGTCGGTCGGCTGTCGACCTCGCTCAACGGCATGCTCGCCCAGGTCGAGGCCGCCTTCGACGTAACGACGGGCCTCCGAGCAGGCGGCGCGGGCATCGGAGGACCGGATGCGGCGCTTCGTCACCGACGCCAGCCACGAACTACGGACTCCGCTCACGTCGATCAGCGGCTTCGCCGAGCTCTACCGCCAGGACGCGGCGGGAAGCGCCGAGGACGTGGCGCGGTACATGCGCCGGATCGAGGACACCGCGGCCCGGATGGGCCTCTTGGTTGACGACCTGCTGCTCCTGGCCAGGCTCGACCAGCAGCGGCCCCTGCAGCGCGAGCTCGTTGACCTGCTGGAGATCGCCTCCGATGCGGTGCACGAGGCGCAGGCCGCCGCGCCGGGCCGGGCGCTGGCCCTGGAGGTGCTGGAGGGCCCCACCGCGCCTGTGGTCATGGGCGACGACACGCGGCTTCGCCAGATCCTCGACAACCTGATCAGCAACGCGGTCACGCATACGCCTGAAGGCACCGCGGTGGTCGTCCGGGTCGGCACCCGGCAGGACGCCCGGACGCACCCGCCGGCCGTTGTGCTCGAGGTCGCCGACGGCGGTCCCGGCCTGGCTCCGGAGGAGGCGGAGCGGGTATTCGAGCGGTTCTATCGCGGTGACCCGTCGCGCAACAGCAGCGCCGGGGGATCGGGCCTGGGGCTGTCCATCGTGGCCGCGCTCACCGCCGCGCACAGCGGCCGGGTCGAACTCGACACAAGACCGGGATCGGGAGCGACGTTCCGGGTGTTTCTTCCGCTGGCGGCCGGCCGTCATCCCGCGGGGAGGTCGCGCAGGTCGACGACGCTGCCGTTGTCGAGTCCCTGACCGAGCAGGCCCCAGATCCTGGCAGCCACCGCGTCGGGATCACTGAGCTTGCCCTCCTCGTACAGGGTGAGGAATCGCTGGCGCTGCGGGAACCGCTCCTCCGACGTATCCCGAAGCTGTTGCTGCATTCCGGTGTCGACCGTGCCCGGCGCCACCGCCAGCACCCGCACCCCGCCGCGGGCCGACTGCTCGGCCCCGGCGGCGCGTACCCACTGATTGACGGCGGCCTTGCCCGCGCCGTACGAGGTCCAGCCGGGGTAAACACCGCTGGCCGCGCCCGAGGTGAGCATCACCAGATGCCGCTGTGCCTTCACGCCGCGCGCGGCCGCGAGGAAGAGGTGACCGAGCACCTGGGCCGCGGCGCTGTTGAGAAGGACGTTGCCGGTGTAGGCATCGGTGTCGACCTCACCGGCGAAGCCGATCGGCCGCAGCGCGCCGGCCGCGTGGACAAACACCACCCGGTCGCCGTCGAAACCCGCCAACTCGCGGCGGAAGGACTCGCCCACCTCCGCCCACGACCGCGGATCGGCCAGGTCAGCTGCGAGGTGCGCGGCACCCGGGCCCGATGACCGGCTGATGCCGATCACCCGCGCTCCCGGCCAGGGCACCGCCCGCGCCATGGCCAGGCCGATGCCCGCGGACGCCCCGGAGATCCAGATCAGGGAGCCGTCCACGGGCAAAGGCTAATGCCGGACCATCTGCTGGTCAGCAGGGAAGGTCGTCGAGGCACGGTCTAGAGTGACGAAAGCGAGGCGGGGGCCGCCTCGAACGCCCGCCGTGCCGGCCCAGGAGGAGTCTCGACGTGACCATCGCGCCGACCCGGATCGTCACCCGCCCCTGGCCCGTGCACGAGCCGGTCCGCGGCTCGGTGTTCTCCCGCGTTCTGCGTAGCACCGATCACAAGACGATCGGGATGATGTACCTCGTCGCCTCGTTCGTGTTCTTCATCGCGGGCGGCATCATGGCCATGCTGATGCGGGCTGAGCTGGCCCGCCCGGGGATGCAGTTCCTGTCTCAGGAGCAGTACAACCAGCTGTTCACCATGCACGGCACGGTGATGCTGCTGCTGTTCGCAACGCCGCTGGTCTTCGCCTTCGCCAACCTGGTGGTCCCGTTGCAGATCGGGTCGCCCGATGTCAGCTTCCCGCGGCTGAACGCGCTGTCCTTCTGGCTGTTCGCCTTCGGCGGCACGATCGTGATGAGTGGCTTCATCACCCCGGGCGGGGCGGCCGACTTCGGCTGGTTCGCGTACGCACCGCTCAACAGCGCCATCCACTCACCCGGTACCGGCGCCGACATGTGGATCGTCGGGCTGGTGCTGTC
>JBBPZR010000091.1:0-7687 GCA_038276285.1 Mycobacteriales bacterium
CTGCAAGCCTTGGAGGACTAGATCATGCGCCTTGACCACGAGTTCACCGTGCCGGTGCCCCGGGACCAGGCTTGGTCGGTGCTGCTCGACATCGAGCGGATCGCCCCGTGCCTTCCCGGTGCGGCCATCGACTCGGTGACCGACGAAGGGTTCACCGGCCGGGTCAAGGTCAAGGTCGGGCCGATCACGGTGTCGTACGCGGGTCATGGTCGATTTGTCGAAACCGATCGGGCCGCCGGACGTGTCCTCATCGAGGCCGGCGGAAAAGAGATGCGCGGCAGCGGTACTGCCAAGGCGACGATCGCGGCTCAACTGCACGACGAAGGCAGCTCGACCCGGGTCACGGTGCAGACGGATTTGAGCATCACCGGCAAGCCCGCGCAGTTCGGTCGCGGCGTGATGGTCGACGTCGGCGGCAAGCTGCTCGGCCAGTTCGCCACCTGCCTGGCCGAGCAGCTCGCGAGCGGACCCGAGCCAACTGCGCCGCCGCTGCCAGAGCAGCCCGAATCCATCCCCGCCCCCACCCCCGCCACATCGCCGACCTTCACGGCTCCCCGGCCACCGGCGCCGGAACCGGCACCGATCGACCTGCTCAGCGCGGCCGGCGGCCCGTTGCTCAAGCGCCTGGCCCCCGTAGCGGTCGTCGCCACCGGTCTCGTTCTCGTCCTGGTGGCTAGACGCCGGCGCCGCCGCTAACCGGCGCGGTCAGGCGCCGAGGATCGCTGCTGTCGTGCCGGTGGCCAGCTCGGCCGGCGTACGCCCCGCGTCGTTCGGCGTGTGCGGGTCCGCTCCGGCCGCCAGCAGCAGCCGGGCACTCTCCCGATCGCCGTTCTGGGCCGCAGAGTGCAGGGGGGTCCAACCGCCGGCCTGCCGGGCGTGCGGGTCCGCCCCGGCGGCCAGGAGCAGCGACACCATCGCCGGCCGGCGGCCGGCCGCGGCGCTGTGCAGGGGCGTGACCCGCATGCTGTTGCGTGCGGCCGGGTCGACCGGCGCACCGGCGGCCAGCAATACGTCGGCGGCGGCCGGCTGGCCGAAGAACGCGGCGAGATGCAGGGCGGTGAATCCGTCGGGAGTGAAGGCGGAGAGGGAGCCAGGGTCGCGCTCCACCCGCTCTCGCAGTACCCCGATCTCGCCCAGCGCGGTGGCCTCGAACGCGTCGAGAGTGCCCGCCGCCCGCGCGACGTGCTCGGCCAGCACCGGCTCGCCTACGTATAGCGCCCACAGGGTGGCGGAGATCCCGTCATCAGTGCGCCCGCGAGCGAGCTCGGGAGCGTCGCGGAGCAGTCCGTGCACCCGCTCGGCATCGCCAGCGCGCAGCGCGTCGAAGAGCGCGCTCATCGGGCCGACTCCGCCGCGTCGCTCACCGGACGGGCGCGGATCGCCGCGCTTGGCCTGAAGCCCTGTCGCACGACTGTCGAATTGTTCCGCGAGCGGAGCAAACTGATAGCGCCGCGACGTCGAAGTCGCTGCGAGGACACGGCGGGGCGTTTCATCGGGCCGGCTCCCCGACGCACGACGTGCCGACCCGCTCGAAGCCGACCCGGGCGTACATCCGGGCGATTTCGGCCGAGCCGGCGGACAGGAAGACGGTGTCCACCCCCCGCTCGGCCGCGTCGGCCACCAGGTGGGCGGTGATCGCCGCACCCAGCCCTCGGCGCCGAGTGCGGGGCAGCGTCGCCACGCCCACCACCTCCGTCACATCCTCGACGGGCTGGTGCGAGCCGACCGACACCAGGCCGATGTGGTCGTCCTCGGCGACCGCGGTCACCAGCCGGCCGCGCCGCATCCGGTCTCGGACGAATTCCTCCCGCTCGGGGGTCATCCGGCCGGCTGCCGCATCCCGCTCCGCCGCACCAGCCGGGCCGGCGGCGGTGCCGGATGCGGAGAAGCCCACGTCGGCCACGGCGTACGCCAACGCGAGATCCGGATCGTCCGCGGACAGCACGCGGATGCCCACATCGGCAGGCGCGAGGGCAGTGATCGGGCGAGTCAGCACCATGAGCGGCAGGGCTTCCACGCTCAAGCCCGCCTCCTCGGCCAACGGACGCAGGGACGGCGTGGTCTCGTCAACCCACTCGAGAGCCTCCGGCTCACCGAGCTGGCGCTGACGGAGGCGTACGGCCTCGAGATCGCCCGGGCGGATATCTCCTGGCCAGCCGAGCGTGGGCCGGGCGTAATAGGGCCAGCTGGGCCCCGAATGGGCGAACATGGTCAGCGACGCGAACGCCTCCACCCGCGCCGCGCTGCGTGGCACGGCATCGAGATAACGCTCTAATCGGTGCAAGAGTGGGCCGTCGTTCATCGTCGTCATCCTGCCTACTTGCGTGCCGAAACACCGGCCGTTTAGGGCCTCCGGATTTGGAACCGGTAGGGAGCCACGCGCTACGCTTCAATCCAATCGGGCCGATGTCGTCCCAGGATCGAACGCGTGTTCTGCTGACCGACGACGAAGGGTCCTTGTGCATGACCTTATCCGCGCTCCCACCGGCCCAGGGCCTCTACGACCCCGCTGCTGAGCGGGACGCCTGCGGCGTCGCATTTCTCGTCGACGCGAGGGGTCGCCGGTCGCACCGGCTGGTCGAGCAGGGGCTGATCGCGCTGCACAACATGGAGCATCGCGGCGCCGCGGGCAGCGACCCCGCCTCCGGTGACGGTGCCGGGCTGCTCGTCCAGGTCCCCGACGAGTTCCTCCGCCAGGTGGCCGGCTTCCCGCTGCCGGAAGCCACCTCCTCGGGCGAGGCGAGCTACGCCGTGGGCAACTGCTTCCTCCCGCGTGACGACGCCGCCCGGGCCAAGGCGGGCGCTCTCGTGGACCGCATCGCCGCCGAGGAAGGTCTCGAGGTGTTGGGCTGGCGGGAGCCGCCGATCGAGCCGGCCGGCCTCGGCGCGGGCTCGCTGGCCGTGATGCCGTGCTTCGCCCAGCTTTTCCTGGCCGGGCAGACGGGGATGGCGCTGGAGCGGGTGGCCTACGCGGTGCGCAAGCGGGCCGAGCATCTGGCCCGAGAGGCCAACCTCGACCTGTACTTCCCCTCGCTGTCGGGCCGGACCCTCGTCTACAAGGGCATGCTCACCACCGACCAGTTGGCGACCTTCTTCCCCGACCTGGCCGATCCGCGGTTCACCACCGCGCTTGCGCTGGTGCACAGCCGGTTCAGCACCAACACGTTCCCCTCGTGGCCGCTGGCCCATCCGTACCGCTTCATCGCGCACAACGGCGAAATCAATACCATCAAGGGCAATCGCAACTGGATGCGGGCCCGCGAAGCGTTGCTGCGCACGGACGCGATACCGGGAGACCTGGCCCGGGTCTTCCCGGTGTGCACGGTGGGCGGCAGCGACTCGGCGACGTTCGACGAGGTGCTCGAGCTGCTGCACCTGGCCGGCCGCTCGCTGCCGCACGCGGTCCTGATGATGGTGCCGGAGGCCTGGGAGAACGCCGGGGCGATGGACCCGGCCCGCCGTGCGTTCTACGAGTTCCACGGATCGCTGATGGAGCCCTGGGACGGGCCGGCCTGCGTGACCTTCACCGACGGCACCGTGATCGGGGCCGTCCTCGACCGCAATGGACTCCGCCCGGCTCGCTGGTGGCGCACCGACGACGGCCTCGTCGTCCTGGCCAGCGAGGTGGGCGTGCTCGACATCGATCCGGCCACCGTCGTGGAGAAGGGTCGCCTGCAACCTGGCCGGATGTTCCTCGTCGATACCTCGCTGGGCCGCATCGTCGGAGACGACGAGATCAAGTCGGCCCTGGCGGCGGAGCATCCCTACGACGAATGGCTGCATGCCGGCCTGATGCACCTCGAGCGGCTGCCCGAGCGCGAACACATCGTCTACTCCCACGAGTCGGTGCTGCGCCGCCAGCAGACCTTCGGCTACACCGACGAGGAGCTTCGGCTCATCGCGACTCCCATGGCGACAGGTGCCCTGGAGCCGCTGGGTTCGATGGGTACGGACACCCCGGTCGCGGTGCTGTCCACCCTGCCGCGGCTGCTGTTCGACTACTTCACCCAGCTCTTCGCCCAGGTCACCAACCCTCCGCTGGATGCCATCCGCGAGGAGATCGTGACCTCGGTGGCCGGCACCATCGGGCCCGAGCAGAACCTGCTCGAGCCGGGGCCGGCCTCGTGCCGGCAGATCGTGCTGCCTTTCCCGGTGCTCGACAACGACCAGCTGGCCAAGATCATCCATGTCGACGACGACGGCGACCTGCCCGGATTCACGTCGGTGTGCGTCTCGGGTCTCTACCGCGTGGCCGAGGGCGGCGCCGGGATGCGGCACCGGCTGGCCGAGATCTGCCAGCACGTGGCCGAGGCGATCGACGACGGCGCCCGCATCATCGTGCTGTCCGACCGCGATTCCACCGCCGACCTGGCGCCTATCCCGTCGCTGCTGCTCACCGCCGCCGTGCACAACTCCCTGGTCCGCGATCGCACCCGTACCCAGGTCGGTCTCGTCGTCGAGGCGGGCGACTGCCGCGAGGTGCACCACTTGGCCCTGCTCCTGGGCTACGGCGCGGCCGCGGCCAACCCCTATCTCGCCTTCGAGTCGATCGAGGACCTGTGCGCTACCGGCGTCCTCGCGGGTATCGAGCCGGCCACGGCCATTCGCAACTACGTCAAGGCGATGGGCAAGGGCGTACTCAAGGTGATGTCCAAGATGGGCATCAGCACGGTGGCGTCCTATACCGGGGCGCAGGTGTTCGAGGCGGTCGGCCTGGCACCGGACCTCGTCGCGGAGTACTTCCCCGGCACCACCTCGATGATCGGCGGCATCGGGCTCGACGTCCTGGCGGAGGAAGTGGCCGCCCGGCACCGGATCGCCTGGCCACGCAACCCCACCGATGTCGCGCACCGGCGGCTCGAGGTAGGCGGCGAGTACCAATGGCGCCGCGAGGGCGAGGTGCACCTGTTCAACCCCGAGACGGTGTTCCTGCTCCAGCACGCCACTCGCTCGCGGCGCTACGACGTCTTCCGCCGGTACACCGCCACCGTGGACAGGCTGACCGCTTCCAGCGGCAGCCTGAGGGGGCTGTTCCGGTTCGCCGGGGGCCGTCAGCCGGTGCCGATCGACCAGGTGGAGCCGGTGTCAGAGATCGTGCGCCGGTTCTCCACCGGCGCGATGTCCTACGGCTCCATCTCCGGTGAGGCGCACGAGACGTTGGCGATCGCCATGAACTCCATCGGCGGTCGCTCCAACACCGGCGAGGGGGGCGAGGATGCCGACCGCCTGCATGACCCCCGGCGGCGCAGCGCGGTCAAGCAGGTCGCCAGCGGCCGCTTCGGCGTGACCAGCGAGTACCTCGTCAGCGCTGACGACATCCAGATCAAGATGGCCCAGGGCGCCAAGCCCGGCGAGGGCGGCCAGTTGCCCGGCTCCAAGGTGTGGCCCTGGATCGCGCGCACCCGGCATTCGACGCCGGGCGTGGGGCTGATCAGCCCGCCGCCGCACCACGACATCTACTCCATCGAGGACCTCGCCCAACTCATCCACGACCTCAAGAACGCCAACCCGAGCGCTCGGGTGCACGTCAAGCTCACGGCCGAGTCCGGCGTCGGCACGGTCGCCGCCGGCGTGGCCAAGGCGCACGCCGACGTCGTGCTCATCTCGGGCCACGACGGTGGCACCGGCGCGGCTCCGCTGACCTCGCTCAAGCACGCCGGCGGCCCGTGGGAGCTGGGCCTGGCCGAGACCCAGCAGACCCTGCTGCTCAACGGCCTGCGCGAGCGGATCACCGTGCAGGTCGACGGTCAGCTCAAGACCGGCCGCGACGTGGTGATCGCCGCGTTGCTGGGCGCGGAGGAGTACGGCTTCGCCACCGCGCCGCTCATCGTGTCGGGCTGCGTGATGATGCGGGTCTGCCACCTTGACACCTGCCCGGTCGGCATCGCCACGCAGGATCCCGAGCTGCGCAAGAAGTTCACCGGTGCCCCGGAGTTCGTGGTCACGTTTTTCGAGTACCTCGCCGAGGAGGTGCGCGAGCTGCTGGCGGGCCTCGGATTCCGCACGCTCGACGATGCGATCGGGCACGCCGAGGTGCTCGAGATGCGGCCCGCGGTCGAGCACTGGAAGTCGGCCGGCCTCGACCTGGCGGCCATCCTGCACGTGCCGGAGCTTCCACCGGGTGCCGCGCTGCGGCGTACCGGCGAGCAGGACCACGGCCTGGAGCAGGCACTCGACAACACGCTGATCGACCTGTGCGAGGGCGCGCTGCTGGACGGGACGCCGGTGACACTTCAGCTTCCGGTGCGCAACGTCAACCGCACGGTCGGCACGATGCTCGGGTCCTACGTCACCCGCCGCTACGGCGGCGACGGGCTGCCCGACGACACGATCGACATCACCTTCACCGGCTCCGCCGGACAATCCTTCGGTGCTTTCCTGCCGCGCGGGATCACCCTGCGCCTCGAGGGCGACGCCAACGACTACGTCGGCAAGGGCCTGTCCGGCGGCCGGATCACGTTGCGGCCGCACCGCGACGCGCCCTTCGTGGCCGAGGACAACGTCATCGCCGGAAACACCCTTCTCTACGGCGCCACCGCCGGCCAGTTGCTGGTCCGCGGCCGGGTGGGTGAGCGGTTCGCGGTACGCAACAGCGGCGCCCACACGGTCGTCGAGGGCACCGGCGATCACGCCTGTGAGTACATGACGGGCGGACGGGTCGTCGTCCTCGGGCCGACCGGGCGCAACCTGGCGGCCGGCATGTCGGGCGGCGTCGCGTACGTACTGGATCTCGACCCGCGACTGGTGAACACCGGGGGAGTCGACCTGGTCGAGGTCACGCCCGACGACGCGGCACTGCTACGCGAGCTCATCGAGGCACACCTCGCCGAGACCGATTCGGCCGTAGCCCACCGTTTGCTGGCCGACTGGCCGGACGCGATGCGGCGGCTGACCAAGGTGCTGCCGCGTGAGTACGCCCGTGTCCTTTCGGCCCGAGCCGAGGCCGAGCGGACCGGGCGCCCGGTCGACGAGGTGGTCATGGAGCTGGCCCGTGGCTGACCCCCGGGGCTTCATGAAGCATGGCCGGGCGGTAGCGGCCCGACGACCCGTCGATGTGCGTATCCAGGACTGGCGTGAGGTCTACCAGAGCCTGCCCGCCGAACGCACCCGCGTGCAGGCCACCCGGTGCATGGACTGCGGCATCCCGTTCTGCCAGGACGGTTGCCCGCTCGGCAACCGCATCCCGGAGTGGAACGACCTCGTTCGCCGCGACGACTGGCGGTACGCGATCGAGCAGTTGCACGCGACGAACAACTTCCCGGAGTTCACCGGGCGGCTGTGCCCGGCGCCCTGCGAGGCGGCGTGCGTTCTCGGCATCGCCGACGATCCGGTGTCCATCAAGCAGATCGAGGTCGAGATCATCGACCGCGCCTTCGCCGAGGGCTGGGTGACACCGCAACGGCCGGTGCGCCACAGCGGCCGGCGGGTGGCGGTGATCGGTTCGGGCCCAGCAGGGTTGGCCGCGGCTCAGCAGCTGACCCGGGCTGGTCACGACGTCACGGTCTACGAGCGCGACGACGAGCTGGGCGGGCTGTGCCGATACGGCATCCCCGACTTCAAGATGGAGAAGCGCCAGGTCGAGCGGCGGATCGAGCAGATGGTGGCCGAGGGCACCCGCTTCGTCTTGTCCTGCGACGTCGGGGTCGACCTGACCGGCGACCAGCTTCGCGCGTCCTCAGACGCGATC
>JBBPZR010000092.1:0-11153 GCA_038276285.1 Mycobacteriales bacterium
GATGTGGAGACCCTCGCCACGGTCCGCTAGGCCAGCCCAGCACCCGCTCCTTGGTGATCATGCACGTTTGCCCGGGCGACACGCCGTGGGGACTCGCAAACGTGCATGATCACGGGGGCACGGGGGCACGGGGGCACGGGGGCACGGGGTCACGCGGCGGGCGTCAGGTCGTGACCGTCGCGTGGACCTTGCCGGCGGAGGTAGCGAGCAGCACCGGCACGCCGGTGCCGAACTCCCGCAGCACCGCCAGGTCGCGTGGGTCGGCGGTGTCCGCGTCGGACACCACGGCCGCCGCCTCGAAATGCCGCGCCCCGCTGGCCGCCGCCGCCACCACCGCCGCGCGCAAGGCCGGCACGGTGAGTGTCGCGTCGGCGAACTCCACGGTCGCGGCGGCATAGGTCCGGCCGTCGGTGTCACGCACGGCGGCACCCTCGACGACGCCGGTATGCGGCGCGTAGGCCCGCTGTCGCGCCGCCCGGGCCAGGGTCACGATCTTGGCGTCTTCGGGATCGAGCTCAGGCATCCGCGGCCTGCACCTCGGCGACCCGGTCGGCTTCGTTCTTGGTAGCCCGCCGGACCAGCACCGTGTCGATCCGGTTGCGGCGTCCGCCCACGCTCTCGGCCGTCAGCTCCAGCCCGCGGACGCACACCGACGCGCCCGGCAGCGGCACCCGGCCGAGCGCCTGCGCGAGCAGGCCGCCGACGGTTTCGACCTCGTCGGTGGGCAGGTCGACATCGAACAGTTCGGCCAAGTCCTCAATGGACAGTCGCGCCGCGACCCGTACCGTGCCGTCGCCGAGGTCCTCGACCGGCGGCCGCTCGTCGTCGTACTCGTCGGTGATCTCACCGACGATCTCCTCGAGGATGTCCTCGATCGTGACCAGGCCTGCCGTGCCGCCGTATTCGTCGATCACGATCGCGATGTGCGAGTGCTGCGCCTGCATCTCCCGCAGCAGTTCGTCGACCGGCTTCGACTCCGGCACGAAGGTCGCCGGCCGCATGACCTCCTCCACCCGCACCGGCCGCTCCCCCTCGCGCGGATCCTGGCTACGCCGTACCAGGTCCTTGATGTAGGCGATGCCGACGATGTCATCGACGTTCTCGCCGATCACCGGGATCCGCGAGAACCCCGAGCGCAGGGCCAGCGCGAGCGCCTGGCGCACCGACTTGTGCCGCTCGATCCAGACGATCTCGGTACGGGGAACCATCACCTCGCGGGCGATCGTGTCGCCGAGCTCGAACACCGAGTGGATCATGTCGCGCTCGCCCTGCTCGACCACTCCGCGCGCCTCCGCCAGGTCGACCAGCTCGCGCAGCTCCGTCTCCGACGCGAACGGGCCCTCCCGGAACCCCTTGCCCGGGGTCACCGCATTGCCCAGCAGGATCAGCAAACGGGTCACCGGGCCGAGCACCCGGCCCAGCCACTGGACCACCGCGGCGGTTCGCAGGGCGACCGGATACGGGTGTTGGCGGCCGAGGGTCCGAGGGCCGACGGCGGCGAGTACGAAGGTCACGAGGGTCGTCACGCCGGCGCTGATGAGCACCGCGCGCCAGCCGAAACCCAGGCGGTGGACGAGTACGGCGGCCACCAGCGTGGCCGCGAGGAGCTCCGCGGCGACCTGCAGCAGGAGCAGGAGGCTGACGTGCCGGGCGGCGTCCTCGACGACCGCGCGCAGCCGGGTCGCTCCGCGCACCCCGTCGCGCTGCATCTCGATGATCCGGGCCCGCGAGACGTGGCTGAGGGCCGCGTCGACCATGGCGAAGAAACCCGCCAGGGGCAGCAGGGCCACCGCGGTGAGGACGAGGATCAGGTCGGTCGCGGACACGGTCAGCTCCGCACCCCTCGCCACGAATCGAGCAGCCGCCGCTGTAGCGCGAACATCTCCTGCTCGGTCTCCGGAGTGTCGTGGTCGTATCCGAGCAGGTGCAGCACGCCGTGGGTGCACAGCAGGCAAAGCTCGTCCTGCGTACTGTGTCCGGCCGTCATCGCCTGGCGCTGCGCAACCAGTGGGCAGAGGACCACGTCGCCGAGCAGCGCTAACTCGGACTCCACGGCGTCTACCCCAGGGCCGCGGGCGATTTCGAGGTCATCCATCGGGAAGGCCAGCACATCGGTGGGCCCCGGCTCACCCATCCAGCGCTGATGAAGCTCCGCCATGTAGGGCTCGTCGATCAGCAGGACGGACAGCTCGGCCAGCGGGTTGACACCCATCTCGACGAGCACATGTCGGGCCAGCGCGGCCAGCGCCGCCTCGTCGATCGCGATACCGGACTCGTTGGCGACCTCAACGGTCACGTCGGTTACCGCCCCCGTTGCCGACGGTTGCGGCCGACCGGGCCGGCGGCCGCTCCGGGGGCGCCCTCGGACTCATCCCAGCGGGCGTAGGCGTCGACGATGTCGCTGACCAGGCGGTGGCGGACCACATCGGCGCTGGTCAACAGCGAGAAGTGGACGTCCTCGACCCCGTCGATGATGTCTCGGACCACCCTGAGGCCGCTGCGCGTGCCCGATGGCAGGTCGACCTGCGTGACGTCACCGGTGACCACCATCTTCGCGCCAAAGCCGAGGCGGGTCAGGAACATCTTCATCTGCTCGGCCGAGGTGTTCTGCGCCTCGTCGAGGATGATGAACGCGTCGTTGAGGGTGCGGCCGCGCATGTAGGCCAGCGGGGCGACCTCGATCGTGCCGGCCTGGATGAGCGCAGGGATGGAGGCCGGGTCGATCATGTCGTGCAGGGCGTCGTACAGCGGCCGCAGGTAGGGGTCGATCTTCTCGTACAGCGTGCCCGGCAGGAAGCCCAGCCGCTCCCCCGCCTCGACCGCCGGCCGGGTCATGATGATCCGGTTGACCTGCTTGGCCTGCAGCGCCTGCACGGCCTTGGCCATCGCCAGGTAGGTCTTGCCGGTGCCGGCCGGGCCGATACCGAACACGATCGTGTGCTTGTCGATGGCGTCGACGTAGTGCTTCTGGTTCAACGTCTTCGGCCGGATCGTGCGACCGCGCCGAGAGATGATGTTGAGGGTCAGCACCTCGGCCGGCCGCTCCTCGCCACCGCTGGCGAGCATGCCCGCGGTGCGTCGCACGGAATCGGCGGTTAGCACCTCGCCCTTGTCGAGCAGGGCGAGCAGCTCGGTGAACAGATCGACAGCGATGTCGTTATCGGCCGGCTTGCCGGTGATCGTGATCTCGTTGCCCCGGACATGAATGTCGCTTTCGAGAGCACGCTCGACGACGCGGAGCAGCTCATCGCGCGAGCCTAGGAGGCTGACCATCGCGTGGGAGGGAGGTACGACGATCTTCGTCGTGGTCGGGATGTCGCTGGTGGACGTGTCGGCCAAGGTCGGCGCCGGCCTGCTTCCGGGTCGGGAATGTGACCCCCTCGATGCTACCCGCGAGCGGCCGCAAAGGCCCTCCGATTAGGTCCACCGGCCGCCACCGTCATCCCGGCGGCCGTCATCCCGGCGGCCAGGTCATGGCCCGGCCGCCCAGGATGTGCAGGTGCACATGGTCGACGCTCTGCTGGCTATCCCGCCCGGTGTTGTAGACCAGCCGATATCCACTTTCGGCGATGCCCTCGGCCTGAGCCACCGCGGCCGCTTCGCGGTGCATTTCGGTGAGGAGTTCGGGGTCGGCGTCGGTCAGAACGGCGACGTTGTCGTAGTGCTCCTTGGGGATCACCAGTACGTGGACCGGCGCTTTCGGGGAGATGTCGCGGAAGGCGAGGGTGCGGGTCCCCTCGCGGAGCACGGCTGCCGGCACGGCGCCGGAGACGATCTGGCAGAACAGGCAGTCGGCAGGCATGCCCGCGATCGTAGGGCCGCGCCATCCTTGGGGGTAAGTAAACCGCGCGTCGTGCCTGCGCGTCTGAGTTGTCGTGGGAGGCACACTGACCGTACCTATGACGGCCACCCAGAGACGGCCGCGCGACGCCGCGATTGACGCGGACGCCGCCCTGACCGCGCTCTACACCGCCCACTATCGGCGGCTGGTGCGCCTGGCTGCCCTCCTGCTGGACGACCTGTCCACCAGCGAGGAAGTGGTACAGGACGCGTACGTGAAAATGCACGCGAGCTGGCGGCGCATCCGCGATCCGCACGCGGCCGAGGCCTATCTGCGCACCACCGTGCTCAACCTCTCCCGCTCGCGCATGCGACACCGGCAGGTCGTGGAGAAGCACGCTCCCAAGCCCATGCCGGACGCCGCCTCCGCCGAGCACGGCGCGATGGAGTCGCTCGAACGGCAGGCGGTGATGCTGGCGCTGCGACGGCTGCCCGACCGCCAGCGCGAGTGCCTGGTGCTGCGCTACTACGGCGACCTCTCCGAGGCGCAGATCGCCGAGGCGATGGGGATCAGCCCCGGTGCGGTCAAGAGCCACGCGTCGCGTGGCCTGGCCGCCGTACGCACGATCCTGGGGGAGCAATGACCGACGACCTGGACCGCCTGCTGCGGGACACGCTGGAAACCGAGGCGCAGTCCTATGAGCCAGCGGGCGATGGCCTGACCCGGATCCGGACCCGCGTCGATGCTCGCCGGGCGCGCCTGCGCTGGCTGGTGCCCTCTATCGCGATCGCCTGCACCGCGGCGGCGGTGGGCGGCGCGCTGGCCGCGCCGCAGCTGTTCCCCTCACACCGCAGCGTCGCCCCGCCCGCCGCGCACGGCTCGCCCAGCCCCACGCCGACCAGCTCGGCCGTCGAGCCGACACCGAGCACCTCCACGGGGGCACCGACCGCACTTCCCAACTTGCCGACCGTCTGGCCCTACCAGAGCCGGACAGAGGCAGCCGCCAGCGAACCCGATGACGTTGCCTCCAGCGCCTTGCCCTACCTGTCCGATCCGAAGGCGACGGCGATGCACTTCGTGGCCAACTATGTCGGCATCAAGGACCGCCTGCAGGTCTTGAAGACCGGCCCGGTCGAGGCCGGGGTCGGGGTGACCCTCGGCCGAGCGAACCCGAACGGCCGGCTGTTCGCGGTCACGACGGTCTATCTGGTGCGAGTCGCCAGGGGCGATAACGCGCCGTACGTCGTCGTTCGCGCCGACGGGCCAGACCTGCGCATCACCGACGTCTCGGCCGGCCCGCAGAAAGGTGCCGTCACCGTGACCGGGCGCGTCAACAGCATCGACGAGTCGGTGGTGGCGCGCCTGCTCGCCGCCGACGGGCTCCAGGTGGCGATCGGGCCGCCAGGCGCGGCCGGGCCGGTGGCGCCCTGGCACGTGACGATGCTCGGTTTTGACACGGGGCCCGTACCGGCCGGTCAGTTCGCGGTGGTCGCGTCGACCCAATCTGCCGCCGACGGCCTGATCAGCCAGCTCGCGGTCAAGCCGTACACACGACGCTGAGCTACGACCAGCGGCCGAGGCGCACCGATAGGGCGGCGAGGGCGGCCGCTCCCGCGGTTGAAGTGCGCAGGACCGGGCTGCCCAGCCGGCAAGGCAGCGCACCCGCGGCGCTGAAGGCGCCGAGCTCCTCGGAGGAGATGCCGCCCTCGGGGCCGACGATCAGCACCACGTCGCCGCTCGCCGGGAGATCGACCGATGCCAGCGCGTCCGTCGCCGCCTCGTGCAGGACGAAGGCGGCGGAGGCGCTGGCGGCCCGGGCAACCACGCCGGCGGTGTCGCAGAGCGGGGACACCTCGGGCAGCCGGGCGCGGCGTGATTGCTTGGCCGCTTCGCGCGCCGTCGAGCGCCAGCGTTCGAGTGCCTTGTCGCCGCGCTCGCCGCGCCACTGTGCCACCGATCGCGCCGAGGCCCAGGGCACCACCCCGTCGACCCCGAGCTCGGTCATCAGCTCGACCGCCAGCTCGGCCCGGTCCCCCTTGGCCAGCGCCTGTACGACTACGAGTCGGGGGCTGGGTGGGGGCTCGTGGCGACGGTCCCGCACGGCCACCTCGAGCGTGCCGCCGCGGACGGCGGTCACCGTGCAGAGGGCGACACCGCCCGCCCCGTCGGTGAGCGAGACGCGCTCACCGGCGCCGATCCGACGCACCGTGGCCGCATGCCGACCCTCGGAGCCGGCCAGCACGGCCGTGTCGCCGTCGGGCAGCGCGCCGACGAGGAACATCGGGTCGCTCAGCGGGCCCCCCACAGTCGCGAGAACAGACCGCTGGCGGACCGCACCGCTTCGGCCCGCTCCTCACCGCGCAGCGCCGCCAGCTTGCGCAGCAACTCCTCCTGCTCGGCGTCGAGCCGGGTCGGCGTGGCCACGTCGATGTGTACGTGGAGGTCGCCGCGGGTGCTGCCCCGTAGCCGCGGGACACCGCGTCCGCGCATCGTGATGATGGTGCCGGCCTGGGTGCCGGGGCGGATGTCGAGATCCTCCTCGCCGTCGAGGGTCGTCAGGGCGGTCCGGGTGCCCAGCGCGGCCGCGGTCATCGGCAGCGTGACGGTGCAGTGCAGGTCTTCGCCCTCGCGCGTGAAAAACTCGTGCCGGCGCTCGCGAACCTCGACGTAGAGATCGCCGGGCGGCCCACCTGCCGGCCCAACCTCGCCCTGTCCCGAAAGCCGGATGCGCATTCCGTCCTCGACGCCGGCGGGCACCTTGACGGTGATCGTGCGGCGCGCCCTGACCCGGCCGTCACCCGCGCACTTTGCGCACGGGTGCGCGATCACCGTGCCGTGGCCACCGCAGGCCGCACACGGCCTGGAGGTCATCACCTGGCCCAGGAATGATCGCTGCACCGACTGGACCTCACCGCGCCCGCCGCAGGCCTCGCAGGTGTCGGGATGGGTCCCCGGAGCCGTGCCCGCACCCGAGCAGGCCGTACACAGCACCGCGGTGTCCACGGTGAGCTCCCGGCTGACCCCGAATGCCGCCTCATCGAGATCGAGGTCGAGCCGGATCAGCGCGTCGGCACCCGGCCGGGACCTGGTGCGCGGGCCACGACCACGGGCACCGCCGGCACCACCGGCGCCGCCGAAGAACGCATCCATGATGTCCTGGAAGCCCATGTTGAACTGCGCGCCCGGTCCGCCTCCCCCGCCCGGCGCCAGCGGGTCTCCGCCGAGATCGACCACCTCGCGCTTGGCCGGGTCGCTGAGCACTTCGTTGGCGGCGGACACTTCAGCGAAACGCTGCTGAGCCTGGGCGTCGGCGTTGACATCGGGGTGCAACTCGCGGGCCAGCTTGCGGTAGGCCCGCTTGATCTCCTCGGCGCTGGCGTCACGGCGGACACCGAGGATGGCGTAGTAGTCCCTGGGTGGCACGCTCAACACGTCCTCTTGCAGTCGCTCACTGGCGGGCCAACAGCTCGCCGACATAGCGAGCGACGGCACGCACCGCGCTCATCGTGCCGGGGTAGTCCATCCGGGTGGGGCCGAGCACGCCCAGGCCGGCGAGCGCCCGCTCACCGGCGCCGTAGCCGACCGTCACGACCGACGTGCTGCGCAGCCCCTCGACGGTGTTCTCCTCGCCGATGCGAACCCGCAGTGTGCTCGGCGACTCGACCTCGCCGATCAGCTTGAGCAGGACCACCTGCTCCTCGAGGGCTTCCAGCACCGGATAGATACTGCCTGGGAAGTCCATCGCACTGCGACCGAGGTTGGCGGTGCCGGCCAGCATCACGCGCTCTTCCGGCCGCTCGATGAGCGTCTCGAGCAGGACGGCACCCAGCGACACCATCACCGGGCGCAGCTCGCGGGAAACGGCATCCGGCAATGTCTCGACCTGCGCCGGCGCCTCGATCAGCCGCCGCCCGGCCAGCCCCGCGTTGAGGATCGTGTGCAGCTCAGCCACCTGCTCCTCTGCCACGGGCATCGGCAACTCCACGACGCGCTGCTCGACCCGCCCGGTGTCGGTGATCACGACGAGCAGCAGGCGATTCACCGTCAGCGGCACCAACTCCAGATGTCGAACCGCGCTGCGCGACAGGCTGGGGTACTGGACCACGGCCACCTGTTGGGTCAGCTGAGCCAGCAGGCGGACGGTCCGGCGCACGACGTCGTCGAGGTCGATGGCGCCGTCGAGGAAGGTCTGAATCGCCCGCCGCTCGGGCGAGGACAGCGGCTTGACCTGCGACAGCCGGTCGACGAAGAGCCGGTAGCCCTTGTCGGTGGGGATGCGGCCGGCACTGGTGTGCGGCTGCGCGATATAGCCCTCCTCCTCGAGGACCGCCATGTCGTTGCGGACGGTGGCCGGCGAGACGCCCAGCGCGTGCCGCTCGGCCAGCGCCTTGCTGCCCACCGGCTCGTGCGTCAACACGTAGTCCTCGACGATGGCGCGAAGCACCTCGAGCTTGCGCTCGTCGATGGACATGGCCACCTCCGCTGTCACTTGCCGTGTCTGGACCAGCTATGCCTGGCACTCGTCAGGTTCGAGTGCCAAGCATACGGCGACGGGGACGGGATTCCGGGCCTCAAGGTCAGCGACCCTCGGCAGGGTCCAGCGCGGATGCCGCTGCGCGTGCATGGGCGTGCCCCCTGAATCGCATCTCAAGCGCTATTCTCGCTACCCGGACAATTTAGGGGCAGTACACGGAAGGACCCGGTCGTGGCTGACGTGCAGACCCGGCTGCTGGAGGAGCGTCGACGACTGCTGCCTTGGGAAGACGAGAGCGCTGCCCGGGCCCGCGTGGGCGCCCTCGACCGCCACTCACCAGCCGAACTCGACGCCCTGCTCGCCCGCATACAGCGCACCCAGCGGTTCGAGGACGCTGTCGGCTGGCTCGACAGCGCGAGCATCGGTCTGCCCCGGGTGGTCTACGAGAGCGCGCTGCTGATTTACCGGGACAGCGTCATGTTGTCCTGGGCGGAGTGCGTGACCCTGACCCGGCTGCTCTCCTACCCCCGCCCGCGGTTCACCGAGTGGAACTTGACGGCTCTAGCCGGTTACCCCGGGGAAAAATAGTCGTCGATTATCCGACGAATCGCTGACCTTACCGGGCCAATCGCTCTAGTCTGTCCCCCATGACCGAGCCGAATGCACCGCAGGAGCCGTACACCAACCCGCCGGGCGACACCGCGCCGCCGCCGCCGCCTCCGCCTCCTCCCGAGGCATATGGCAGCCAGCCGCCCCCCCAGGCATATGGCAGCCAGCCGCCCCCCCAGGGCTACTCCGCGCCGCCAACCGGTGGCGCGCCCGGTCCCTTCTCACCGCTCGTCGGCCGCCCGTTGACCGCTGACGAGGCGCAGTGGGGGATGTTCAGCCACCTCGGCGGAATCATCGGGTTCCTGCCGTCGCTGATCATCATGCTGACCAAGGGCAATGAGTCGCCCTACATCAAGTACAACGCCGTGGAGAATCTCAACTTCGAGATCACCGTGGCCATCGCGTGGTTCGCCACGATCATCATCGGCTTCATCCCCTTCCTGGGGCTGATCACGATCCTGCTCTGGCCGGCGATCTTCATCGGCAACTTGATCTTCTGCATCCTCGCGGGGCTCGCGGCGCAGAAGGGTGAGACCTACCGCTACCCGGTCTGTCTCCGACTGGTCAAGTAGTACGGCCCTCGGTCCACAGATCTGGTCCACAGAGCACGGCAGCAACGGAGCCGACCACGCAATCCTTCGCGTGGTCGGCTCACTTGTCTTGGCCAGTAGGGTTCAGTCATGACCGATCCGACGCCGCCGCAGGGCACGGCAGAGGGCCCCTCGCCCCCGAGTGACTCCGCCCCGGTGCCGTACCCCCCGCCACCGGGATTCGGCCCACCACCGCCATCTGGCCCACCACCGCCATCTGGCCCGCCACCTGCGTATGGCCCGCCACTTCCCTACGGCCCACCACCTCCCTACGGCCAGCCGGCCGGGTACGGCCATCAAGTCCCGGGTTACGCGCCGCCGACCGGGCCTTTCTCACCGCTCGTCGGGCGACGGCTCGTCAGCGACGAGACGACCTGGAGCCTGCTGTCACACCTGTCCATCTTCGCCCTCGGGCTGATCGCCCCGCTGATCATCATGATGACCAAGGGCAACGAGTCGCCCTACATCCGCCATCACGCCGTCGAGGCACTCAACTTCCACCTCACGATCATGATCGCCAGCCTGGTCTGCATCCCGTTGTTCTTCGTGATCATCGGGATCCCGCTGTTTTTCGTCGTGATCATCGGCGGATATGTGCTGGGCATCATGGCGGCCGTAGCGGCCAACCGCGGGGAGCCATACCGCTATCCGATCAGCATCCGGGTGGTGAAGTAGCGGTCAATCAACGAGGTCGCGTACGACGGCGTCGGCCAGCAGCCGACCGCGCGACGTGAGCACGGCCCGGCCGGCCTCGAGGTCGACCGGCTCCAGCAGGCCGCGGTCCCGCGCCAGCGCGGCGCGCGCCCGCCCCGCCATCGACAACTCGGCCAGAGACAGGCCGGACCGCAGTCGCACCCCGAGCAGCACCCGCTCCGCCCGCCGCTGACAGGCGTCGAGCACCTCACGGGCGTGCGCGGGCGACACTCTCCGCGCCAGTCGCTCGGCGTATGCCGCCGGATGCCGCACGTTCCACCATCGGGTGCCGGCCACGTGGCTGTGCGCCCCCGGGCCGATCCCCCACCAGTTGCCGCCCCGCCAGTAGAGCTCGTTATGCCGGCAACGGGCCGCAGCGGTTTCCGGGCCACCGGCGGCCCAGTTCGACACCTCGTACCAATCGAATCCGGCGGCGCCGAGCGCACGATCTGCCTGTTCGTAGCGGTCGGCCAGCACGTCGTCGTCCGGAGCAGGCAGCTCGCCGCGGCTGACCTGCCGGGCCAGCCGGGTGCCCTCCTCGACGATGAGCGCGTAGGCCGACACGTGGTCGACCCCGGTGCCGATCGCGGCGTCGAGGGAAGCCTGCCAATCGTCGTCGGTCTCGCCGGGAGTGCCGTAGATGAGATCGAGGCTCACGTGCTCGAAGCCGGCCTGCCGAGCCTCGGCCACCGCCTGCTCGGCCCGGCCGGCGGTATGCCGTCGTTCGAGTACGGCGAGGACGTGCGGCCGGGCGGACTGCATGCCCAGGGACAGCCGGGTGAAGCCGCCGGTCCGCAGTTCGTCGAGGTAGGCCAGGTCGACTGATTCTGGATTGGCCTCGGTGGTCACCTCCACATCGGGAGCGAGTCCGAGCTGCTCGTCGATCCCACGCAACAGCCGTACCAGGTCGGCCGCGGGCAGGAGGGTCGGCGTACCACCGCCGAAGAAGACCGTCTGCACGGGCGGTGGCTCACCACCCAGGACGGCGTGGGCCAGCCGAAGCTCA
>JBBPZR010000093.1:0-5151 GCA_038276285.1 Mycobacteriales bacterium
CGTAGTCGAGCACGACCACGGCCGGCCGGCCCACTAGAGCGATCCCTTGGTGCTGGGCACGCCGGTCACCCGGCCGTCGAGGGTCACCGCGTCGCGCAGCGCGCGAGCAACCGCCTTGAACTGCGCCTCGACGATGTGGTGGGCGTTGCGCCCGGAGAGCACCCGCACGTGCAGCGCGATCCTCCCCTCGGCCACGAAGGACTCCCACACGTGCCGGGTCAGCGACGTGTCGTAGGAGCCGATCAGCTCGACCAGGCCCGGCTCGTCGTGTACGACGTACGGGCGGCCCGAGAGATCGACCGCCGCCTGCACGAGGCACTCGTCCAGCGGCACCAGGGCGTCACCGAACCGGCGGATGCCGACCTTGTCTCCCAGCGCCACCCGCAGCGCCTCGCCGAGGGCCAGCGACGTGTCCTCAACCGTGTGATGAGCGTCGACGTGCAGATCGCCGGACGTGGTCACCGACAGGTCGAATCCCGCGTGCTTGCCGAGCTGGGCGAGCATGTGGTCGAAGAACGGCACCCCCGTCTGCGCGCTCGCCTGACCCGTGCCGTCGATCTCGAGTTCGATGACGACACGCGACTCCTTGGTCTCGCGCTCGATCCGGGCCGCGCGACTCATGCCAGAACCTCTCCGAGCGCCTTAAGGAACGTATCGGTCTCGGTGGGCATTCCGGCGGTGACCCGCAGCCACCCGGGGATCCCGACATCGCGCACGAGCACGCCTCGGTCGAGCAGCGCCCGCCAGGTGGCGGCTGAGTCGTCGAAGCGTCCGAACAGGACGAAGTTGGCGTCTGACGGGACGACCTCGCACCCGAGTTCGGTCATCTTGGCCACCAGCCGATCCCGCTCGAGTCGCAGCATGTCCACTGTGGACAGTAGCTCGGCCGTGTGCGCCAGCGCCACCCTCGCCGCGACCTGGGTGAGCTGCGACAGGTGGTAGGGCAGGCGTATCAAGCGCAGGGCGTCGATCACACTTGGCGCGGCGGCAAGGTAACCGAGCCGGATCCCGGCCATCGAGAACGCCTTGGACATCGTCCGGGTGACCACGAGCCGCTCGTACGATCCGAGCAGGGTGAGAGCGGACGGGGTGCCGGAGCGCGCGAACTCCGCGTATGCCTCGTCCACCACGACCATGCCCGGTGCGGCGTCGCAGACCGCCCGCACCACATCAAGTGACAGCGCGGTGCCGGTCGGATTGTTCGGCGAGGTCAGGAACACGACGTCCGGGCGGCCGGCGGTCACCTGTGCCGTCGCGCCGGCCGGCCGAAGCTCGAAATCGACGTCGCGGTGCCCGGCCACCCACCCGGTGGCCGTGGATGCGGCGATGTTGCGGTGCATCGAGTACGACGGCTCGAAGCCCAGTGCCGTCCGACCCGGGCCGCCGAAGGCCTGCAGCACCTGCTGGATCACTTCGTTGGAGCCGTTGGCCGCCCAGACCTCCGAGGCAGTCAGACCGGGCCCGAGATAGGAGGCCAGATCGCCGCGCAGCAGCGCGGCCTCGCGGTCGGGATAGCGGTTCAGCGATGCGCCCGCGGCGCGGACCGCGGCGGTCAGGTCATCGACGAGCGACGCCGGAGGCGGATACGGGTTCTCGTTGGTGTTGAGCCGGACCGCTACGTCGAGTTGCGGCGCCCCGTAGGGCGTCCGGCCCAGAAGATCCTCGCGCAGGGGCAGGCTCACCGGTGCCCGCTCACGGCCGCACCCGCAGCGCGACCGCGTCGACGTGGGCGGCGAGGTCCTCGGCCGCACCGAGCGCCTCGATGTGCGCAGCGGCAGCGGCGAGCGCGTCGCGAGATGCCTCGACGACGTGTACGCCACGCAGGAACGACCCGACGGACAGGCCTCCGGTGTGCCTCGCCGTACCGCCAGTGGGCAGGACGTGGTTGGACCCGGCCAGGTAGTCGCCCAGGGACACCGGGGAGTACGGGCCGACAAAGACGGCGCCGGCGTTGCGTACCCGCGCGGCCACGCCTCGGGCGTCCCGGCAGACCACCTCTAGGTGCTCGGGCGCCCAGGTGTCGACCACGAGCAGCCCGGCCTCGAGATCATCGACAAGCACGTGCGCCGACTGGCCGGCCAGCGCGGTCTCGACCCTCTCGCGGTGCCGAGTCCGCGGCACCTGCTTGCCGAGTTCGACGTCCACGGCGTCGAGCAAGTCGCGCGAGGCTGTCACGAGCAGGCACGCGGCCAGTGGATCGTGTTCGGCCTGCGCGATCAGGTCGGCGGCGAGATGGGCCGGGTCGGCGGTGTCGTCAGCGAGTATCGCTATCTCGGTCGCGCCGTTCTCCGAGTCGATGCCGACAACGCCGCGTAGGAGGCGCTTGGCCGCCGTCACGTAGACGTTGCCGGGGCCGGTCACCAGGTCCACGGGCCGGCACTCGTCCGTGCCGTAGGCGAGCATGGCCACCGCCTGCGCGCCACCCACCCGGTAGACCTCATCGATGCCGAGCAGCGCACAGGCCGCCAGGATCGACGGGTGCGGCAGGCCGTCATTCCAGCTCAGCGGTGGCGACGCGATCGCGATCGAGTCGACCCCGGCGACCTGGGCCGGCACGACGTTCATCACCACCGACGACGGGTACGCCACGCGGCCGCCCGGGACGTAGAGACCGACGCGGCGCACCGGCACCCACCGCTCGGTGACAGTCAGCCCGTTGGCGACCTGCACCGTGACATCGGTCCGGCGCTGGGCCTCGTGCACCGCCCGGGTACGCCGGACGGCCTCCTCCAGCGCGGCATGCACGGCCCGGTCGAGGCTGTCCAGTGCCGCAACCAGCGCGTCCTTCGGCACCCGCAGTGCGGTCAGCTCGACCTCATCGAGCCGGGCTGTCCACTCGATCACGCCGGCGGTCCCCGTCGTACGCACCGACTCGCAGATGGGCCGCACCGACTCCACGGCAGCCTCGACGTCAAGTGCCGCCCGGGGCAGCGCCGTGAGCGCGCAGGAGGCTCGGCCGCGCAGATCGATCCGGGTCAGCACGATTGCGAGTTTAGGGTGGGTCGTGACCGTCGAGAGTGAGGGGAGCTGGCGGAGGGTGTAGCGGTGGTGGCGTCTGGGCCGTGAATCTGGGTCGATCCACGGCGACAGGGTGAAGTCGGGTAGCCCGTCGGGGGCGATCGCGACGGCCCAGCCCTGGTGGTGGACGGTGGTGTGGTGGGCGGGGCAGAGCAGAACCAAATTGTCGATCTTGGTCTCGCCGCCGTCGCACCAGTGCACGCCGTGGTGGGCCTCACACCAGGCTTGTTTGGCGTCGCAGCCGGAGAAGGCGCAGCCGTTGTCGCGGACGGCGAGGGCTCGGCGGATCCACGGCGGGGGGGGTGCGGGTGGTGCGGCCGACGTCGAGGGGCTGGCTGGCCCCGCCCAGGACGACCGGGAAGATGCCGGCGTCGCAGGCGTGCCGTCGAGCCGCTGCGGCGGAGATGGGCTCGCCGGTGTCGAGAAGCCCGGCGCCGGCGAGCCGACCGGTGAGGACGTCGTAGTCGATGGTGATGTTCAGGGTCGGCTTGGCCCCGCCGGCTTCGGGCAGGGTGCCGGCGGCTAGGGCGATCCGGATCAGCTCGAGGAGGGCGTCGAAGCGTCGCCGGCTCGGGGTGCGCGGGTCGGGGGTACCGTCGGGGCCGGTCGGGCGGGGCGCGGCCAGCGGGTCCAGCGCGGCGCAGATGAGCGCGTCGGCGGCCGGGTCGGCCCAGATGACGTAGCGGGCCATCCCGTCGGGGGCGACGGTGCGGCTCATGTCGCAGGCGGCGTCCTGCCGCAGGGCACGGTCGTCGGCGTCGGGGGTGGCGGTCAGCTTCTCCCGCAGCTCGCGGGCGACCCGGCCCAACAGGACCGGGTCAAGCAGGCCGGCCTGGCCGATCAGGAACTCCTCCGCCCGGGCCCGGGTGCCGGCGTCGACGGGCGGCAGGGCCTCCAGCGCCCCGACGATGACCTGCGCGTGCGCCTCGCTGATCATGCCGGCGGCCAGCGCCGCACCGGTCGCGGTGCACCGGCCCTGCACGGCACGGGCCAGCCGGACGGCGCAGGCCGCGGCGCCGGGGTGGGCGAGCAGCCGCTGCCGCAGCCAGCCCGCCGTGCTCGCCGCACCGTCGGCCCGGCGATCTCCTCGAGCACCACGCCGATTTCAGTGTCGGCCAGCGACCAGCAGTTGGCCTCGGCCAGGTCATCCAGACCGCCATGCACCCGGCGCATCGCGGCCAGCATCGGATGCTCGACGACCGGCTGCACAGCCTGAGACATGACCCGACCGTAATCACCCGGTACGACAGTTCTGAGCCAGGAAAGCCCTTGTGCACAAAAGAATTTCTGGCCCGATGCGGGCGTTGCGTTTCGCGTTCGACCGCGATGGAACCAGCTGATCGACTCCGTCGCCACCGGGCAAGATCCAGGGAGGACCGGTCCGGCTACAACCAGCCCAGCTCTCCCTGGATCTTGACGCCAGCGGCCCCGGCGGGGGCCGGGTGGACCGGCCTGCATCGGGGCGCGTTTCATCTCGCTGGACCGGGCAGTCGGTGGTCAGCTCCGTGCCCGGTGAATCAGGATGGTCGGTACCGTGACAAGGGAGGCGAGGATCGATGAGCGAAGAGCCGGGCTGCCAGTTGACGGTGACGCTGCGGCTGCACGAACGCCCGCCGATCACTCGTACCCTGACCTGCGACCCGGTCGGCGGTGACCACCCCCACGCCAACGAGGCGTGCGCGGCACTGGGATCCCTCGACGACCCGTTAGCGCCGACCCCACCCGGCACGATGACCACGATGATCTACGGCGGAGCCCAGACGGCCGTGGTCGACGGGCGCTGGCACGGCACGCTCGTACACGCCTCGTTCAACCGCACCAACGGCGCCGAAATCTTCCGGTGGGACCGAGTGGCCCTTCTGCTCGATCTGGCCGACGACAGCCGGTAAAAGCGGATTTGTTTGGCTCGCCCCCTGCGGCTGCACGACGCAGTGCAAATACTTCAGGGGTCCACAGCGGCACGGTGAAGGCTCTCAACGCCACGGTCAACTCCGCCGAGGGCACCGTCACCGGCCTGATCAAGACGAACGTCTGCGCCGAGGGCGGTGACAGCGGCGGCTCGCTGTTCGCCGGTGGCAAGGCACTCGGCCTGACCTCGGGCGGCAACGGAAACTGTCTGCTAGGCGGCACCAC
>JBBPZR010000094.1:0-25469 GCA_038276285.1 Mycobacteriales bacterium
CTGGCAGATCACCGGCTGCGCTTCTCCTTCACCCGTACCGAAATCTCGATGGGCGTGCCCGCAAAGCCGTACTCCTCGCGCAGTCTGCGCTCCAGGAACCGGCGATAGCCGGCCTCCAGGAACCCGGTGCTGAAGACCACGAAACGGGGCGGCCGCGTGCCGGCCTGGGTGGCGAACAGGATGCGGGGGGCCCGCCCTCCTCGAGCCGGCGGCGGCGTGGCGCCGACGAGTTCGCCGAGCCAGGCGTTGAGTTGCCCGGTCGGTACGCGCTGTTCCCAACCGGCCAGCGCGGTACGCAACGCCGGGGCCAGTCGGTCCACCGCCCGGCCGGTGCGCGCGGAGACATTCACTCGCGGCGCCCAGCGCACACGGGCCAGGTCGCGTTCGACCTCCCGCTCAAGTTGGGTCCGGCGGTCCTCGTCGACCAGGTCCCACTTGTTCAGCGCGAGCACGAGGGCACGGCCCGAGTCGACCACCATGCTGATGACGCGCTGATCTTGTTCGGACAGCGGCTCACCAGCGTCGATCAGTACGACAGCCACCTCCGCGGCCTCGATCGCCGAACTCGTGCGCAGGCTCGCGTAGTACTCCGCGCCCTTTGCCTCGCGCACCCGTCGGCGCAGCCCGGCAGTGTCGATAAACTTCCAAATCTGTTCATCGAGGGTCACCAGGCTGTCCACCGGATCTACCGTTGTACCGGGGACCTCGTGGACGACGGACCGCTGCTCTCCGGTGAGTCGGTTGAGCAGGCTGGACTTGCCGACATTGGGCCGCCCCACCAGGGCCACCCGGCGTGGCCCGGCACGCAAGTCGTCACCGTCTCGCGGCGCTTCGGGAAGCGCGGCGACGATCGCATCCAGTAGGTCGCCGCTCGATCGCCCGTGCAAAGCCGACACGGAGTACGGCTCGCCCAGGCCGAGCGACCACAGGCTCGCGGCGTCGGCCTCCGCTCTCTCGTCGTCGACCTTGTTCGCCGCCAGGATCACCGGCTTTGCACCCCGCCGCAGCACGCGGGCAACCGTGAGATCGACCTCTGTCGCCCCAACCATCGCGTCGACGACGAGCAGGACGACGTCGGCGGTGGCAACGGCACTCTGTGCTTGCGCGGAGACTTGGGCGGCTAGGCCACGCGCATCGGGCTCCCAACCACCGGTGTCCACGACGGTGAATCGGCGCCCGCCCCACTGCGCGTCGTAGGCCACCCGGTCGCGGGTGACACCGGGCACATCCTCGACGACGGCTTCGCGCCGGCCGAGGATGCGGTTCACCAGGCTGGACTTGCCGACGTTCGGACGGCCCACGACGGCCAGGACCGGTTGGTCAAGCTGGACCTCATCGAGGGCTTCGGCAATTTCGGCGTCTGTCTCAGTAGGGGAGTCATCACCGAGGTCGTCATGCAGCGTTCCCATGGAGCTTCTCCTCGGTACGGATGCCAGCGCGTTCCCGGCTCGGGCGCAGCAAGCGGGTGGCATCTGCGGCTGCGCCGTATCAACCGTACGGCACCGCGGTCGCGGGTCATCCGACCACTTCAGTGCGGGGGGGCGGCCTGGCCAGCGGTGGATTGACGTACCAGGTCAAGCACTCGGCCCAGAACTTGCGGGAGGCTGAGGCCGGTTGTGTCCACCCGGACGGCGTCAGGCGCGGCACGCAACGGGCTGAGCAGCCGGTTGCTATCGAGGTTGTCCCGACGGGCCAGGTTGGCCGCGGTGGCATCAATTTCCTGCGCACTGCCGGCACCCAGTTCGGCTCCCCGCCGGCCGGCCCGGGCGCCAGACGACGCGGTGAGGAAGATCTTCAGTGTTGCGGCTGGAACCACCACAGTGCCGATGTCTCGGCCCTCTACGACGATGCCGCCCGCACCGATCAGTCGTCGTTGCTGCGCCACCAGGCGCTCCCGCACCGCGGGGACACTTGAGACGGCACTGACCGCGGCGGTAACAGCGGGTCGGCGGATCTCCTGCTCGAGCGGCGTCCCATCCAGGCTGATATGCGGTCGCCCTGGGTCAGTCCCGACGGCCAGCGTCACCCGGTCGGCGACCTCAGCGACCGCCGGCGCATCGTCTGGCTGCACACCTGCTTGCAGGACAGCCCAGGTGATGGCTCGATACATCGCACCGGTGTCGAGGTACCGCATGCCCAGCTGCCGGGCAAGCTCACGAGAGACGGTGGACTTGCCCGCTCCAGAGGGACCGTCGATCGCGATAACGCCCTCGAACCTGCCACCCGGCACAAACACCACGCGCTGATCCTGCCGGGTGCGGGCTCGGGACGCCATTCTTCATGCGCCGTGGTCGTCAGTCGGACAGCCGACTAGTGCTATCAGTGATCCCCAACCTTAATCGCATAATGGGTTTATCTGTCCACGGGACGCTGAGACCTCTGATATCTAGCAGACCATCGAACGGGCAGCCGGTCCGGCCTGGGGTGGTGAGAGTCGTCCAGGCCGGCCGCCCAGTGACCGGCGCCGCCCGGTGCGCGCCACTGTTTCCGTTCTGGCCCGCGCTGGGACCGTTTTGAGGCTCGAGGGACGGGGGCCTGTCTGCAGTGACCCCTCGCTGCGGTGAGCTGCGCTCACGAGGGGAGGTCACGGCGCAACTGGGCGGCGCCGTGCAGATAGACGTGATGGATCGCGGCCCGCGGGCGGCCGGTCTCTATGTGGGCCAGTAGCCGGAGTACGCGGGGCAGCGCGCCGGGCACATCGATCTCTGTGGCACAGAGCAGAGGCACGTCAGTGAAACCCAACTCACGGGCGGCGTAGGCGGGGAACTCCGCGGTCAGATCGGGAGTCGCCGTGAAGATCACGCTGATCAGGTCGTCGGCCGGCACTTCGTTGCGGCGCAGTACCTCGGCTATCAACTCGGCGGTGCCAGCCAGGATCTCTTCCCGACTGTTGTGCTCGACCTGCGTGGCGCCCCTGACCGCCCGCACCGTCATCCGTTCTCCCTCGCAAAGTCGCCTACTGCCAAGGACAACCTAGCGGTGCATCATCCAAACGCTGTAGCGGCACACCGCTATCCAGATTCGTGGTTGAGTCGACAAAGTGATCGGTAGATTCTAAGGGCTCCAAACTGGAGGGCGACAAACCTGTGGAGCAGATCACCAGCGAAGAGGGCACCCACGCTGCGACTTATCGACAAATCGGCGCGTCAAGCCGAGGTCGACTCACAACTGGGAGATGCTTTGTCGATAACTAGCTACATAGTCGAATCGTGGAACCGCTAGGGGTCCCTCGTCGGCATGACGGCTCAGAGACCTGCCGATGCATACAGCTGACCGAGCTCAGCGGGGGTGAGCCGCCGCAGCGTGCCGACCCGCAAGCTGCCCAGCCGAACCGGTCCGAGAGCAGTGCGAACCAGCCGGGAAACCGGGTGCCCCACCTCAGCCAACAGCCGGCGCACGACATGGTTGCGACCCTCGTGCAGGACCAATTCCACCGTGGCACGTCGGCCCAGGCTTTGCACCACCCGGAACGCGTCAACCGCCACCAGGCCGTCCTCAAGCTCCACTCCGGCCCGCAGCCGGCGCCCCACCCCCGAGCGCACCGGGCCGGTGACCTCGGCGAGGTAGGTCCTGCTGACCTCGAACGACGGGTGAGTCAGCCGGTGCGCCAGCGGACCATCGTTGGTCAGCAGGAGCAGCCCCTCCGTGTCTGCGTCGAGTCGCCCGACATGGAACAGCCGCTGAGGACGATCAGCGACATACTCGGCCAGCGTGGGCCGTCCCCGCGGGTCGGACATCGTGGAGAGCACGCCCTGTGGCTTGTTGAATGCGAGATGTATGAGATCAGGCCGCAGATTGACCCGCAGGCCATCCACGTGGACGACTGCCTCTGCCGGGTCGACTCGGGTCCCCTGCTCCCGCACGACGGCGCCGTCGACCTGGACCCGACCAGCCTCGATCAACGCCTCACAGGCTCGTCGTGAGCCCACGCCCGCGGCGGCCAAGACCTTTTGCAGTCGGCTGCCCTCTTCCTTAGCCTGAGGATGAGACATCATCAACGCTAGCCGTATCTGGTAGGAGTGGAGCTAAGGACGGAAGATCGGTCAAGCTACGAAGTCCCAACTTCTCGAGGAAGAGGTCAGTGGTCCGGTAGAGATGACCGCCTCCCTCGCCGTCGCTGCCGCACTCCTCGATTAGACCGCGGGCCAGCAGGCTGCGAAACAGCCCATCGACGCCGACCCCGCGGATAGCCGCGACCCGGGCGCGGGTCACCGGTTGCCGGTAAGCCACGACGGCCAGTGTCTCCAATGCCGCCTGAGTCAGCCGGGTTTGATGGCCCTCGAGGAGGAATCGCTCGACGAGCTCGGCAAAGCGGTCGCTGGTATAGAACCGCCACCCACCCGCCACCTCGCGTAGCTCGAATCCGCGCCGGTCCGTGGCGTACTCCCCCGCAAGCTCGATGAGCACCGACTGGACGATCTGAGCGGAGCTCCCCGCGACTGCGGCAATCTCACTGGTGGAGACCGGCTGATCGGCGACGAACAAGAGGGCCTCCAGGCTCCCCCGGAGGAGAGCGGGCTCGTCTGTTATGTCAAGTCCGATCGTGACACGGGCATCTCGGGATACCATCGGATTCGGGCCGCTCACGTGATCTCCTCCCTGGGGTCCGCGGGCGTATCAGAGGCTTCCGCATCAGCAGACCGGAACCGGCTGCGGTCACCCGTCCACCGGACATGTAGCTCCCCCAGCGGCACGAGTTGCTCGAAGGCAACGACGCCGCTGCGGTGCATCTCCAGCAGAGCGAGGAAGCGCGCCACGATTTCCAACGTCGAGCCACAGTCCGCCACCAGGCTGCGAAAAGTCGCGGCACCGCTACGGGCCAGCCACGATCGCAGGGTCGCCTCGTGCTCGCGCACGCTCACCTGCGGCACGTGGAGGTGGCCGACCCCGACGGCCGGCGGTGCCTTGGGTGTCAACGCGGCTGCCGCTAGGACGGCTAGCTGCTCAGAGCCGATGCCCAGCAGGACCTCCGGCAGCGCTTCGAGGAACCGCGGCTCCAGCGTCGCGGTGCGCGCGAAGCGACGGGCGTGCGAGCGCTCCAAGGACGCCAGGTAGGCGGCTGCCTGCTTGTAGGCGCGATACTGCAACAAACGTGCGAACAACAGGTCGCGAGCCTCCAGCAGGGCAAGATCTGCTTCGTCGACGGCCTCAGCGGCCGGAAGCAACCGCGCCGTCTTCAGGTCGAGCAGGGTCGACGCGACCACCAGGAACTCGGTGGCGGCGCCCAGATCCCAGGACGACCCCGCCCGCCGGATGTAGCCGATGAAGTCGTCGGTTACCTGCGACAGGGCGACCTCGGTGACGTCAAGCTGGTGTTTGGCGATGAGCCCCAGCAGGAGGTCGAAAGGTCCATCGAAGTTCTCGAGGTGCACCTCAAACCGCCCACTGCGCGACCCGGCGAGCGGGTCGGTGGGATCCGCCGCGCGAGAAGGCGTGGTGACGGGCTGCGGCGGGCTCATTCCGGAACGGTAGCGCAGCGCCCGGTGAGAGCTCATTGCCTATACATCAGTATGTCGATAAAGAGTCCAACTACTTCATCTGCTCATAGTGAAGTTGTCTTGTCATCATACCGGCCTGGCTATATGGGCGGAGAGGCCCAGCGCTCACATCCGTGAAGCAAGCCGAACCGGTCGGCCTGAGGCAGGGGTCGAACGGCGAGCCCGCCACGGTGGCACCGCGCGAACAGCAGCGTCTCCGTGCGCGTGTTGAACCTCACCGCAGCGACAGCGATAGCCAGTGGCGGCAACACCGGGTATGCGCTGCGCTGACGAGGCCCGAGCCCAGCTCAAGTCCGAGACAGGGGGCCCTCAGCGTCCGGATAGCCGTCGGACGAGCACGGAGGCCTCCCCCTTCGCCTGCAGGTCCGCCAGGACTACCGCGAGCGCTTCGCGCACGATCCGGCCGCGGTCGACGGCCAGCCCGTGTTCGGCACGCAGCGCAAGGCGCGCGCTTTCCAGGTCGACCAACTCGTCGGCGGAGCAATAGACCGTGATCTTCTCCTCGTGCCGTTCGCGGCCGCTCGGCGCGCGGTCGGCCCCCGGGCCCGCGGCCCGACGGGCGGTGCGCCGCACCGCGGTCGTGCTGCGCCGAAGAGGCTGGACCTCTTCTGGTGGGGGCGCGGCGGCGAGCTGGCGCGGTGGCTGGTCCAGGCCGAAGTCGGGCACAGCACGTTCGGGGGCCGCTAAAGATCCGATGTCGTCACCGACACTTTCGGCGGCCAGCGCGGAGCCACTGGTGGCACGGAACAACTCGGCGGCACCGGGCAAGCTGGTCCGACGGCTCATCGGGACAGGACCTCCTTGGCGAGATTGCGGTAGGCGACGGCACCGGCTGAGTTAGGTGCCCAGCTCGTGATCGGCTCGCCGGCGACGGTGGTCTCCGGAAAACGAACGGTGCGATTGATCACCGTGTCGAACACCTTCTCGCCGAAGGCCTCGACCACGCGAGAGAGGACTTCACGACCGTGCAGCGTACGAGCGTCATACATCGTGGCCAGAATGCCCTCAAGCTCCAGCTGAGGATTAAGCCTGGTGCGTACTTTGTCTACAGTATCGATCAACAGTGCCACGCCCCGCAGGCTGAAGAACTCACATTCGAGCGGCACGATCACGCCGTGGGCCGCGGTCAGGGCGTTGATGGTCAGCAGGCCCAAGGAGGGCTGACAGTCGATCAGGACGAAGTCGTAGTCGTCCAGAATCGGCCGCAGCACCCGTTGCAGGGCCTGCTCGCGCGCTACCTCGTTGACCAGATGCACCTCCGCACCTGACAACTCGATGTTGCTCGGCAAGAGGTCGAGGCCGGCGACGTTGGTCTTGAGGATCACGTCCTCGGCGGAGTGAGTTCGCTCCAGCAGCAGGTCGTAGATCGTGCGGTCCAACTGGTGCGTACTGACGCCGAGACCCACCGACAGGGCGCCCTGCGGGTCGAAGTCCACGAGCAGTACCCTGCGGCCGTACTCCGCGAGGGCCGCGCCGAGATTGATGGTTGACGTCGTCTTGCCAACGCCGCCCTTCTGGTTGCACAGGGCGATGACCCGGGCCGGTCCGTGTTGCTGCAGCGGTGCCGGCTCTCGCCGAGGCCGCACCGGCCGGCGGGTTGGGCCGAGCTTGCCCGCGGCAACCTCCCCCGCGTTGGCCGCAGCGCCCGCACCCGCGTCCGGTGGCTCCACCTGAGGCAGCGGCAATGGATCGGTTCCGTGGCGAGATGTCGACATGACGGCATACCCCTTCGCCGATGTGAGGATCACATGACTTCTCAAGAAACGGTCAGACCGACCTAGGGATGACTCTATGAGGGCAGGCCGACCGGCCGCAAACCAGCCTTCCTCCTCGATCAGCCTTTCTCCCCGATCAGCCCTGCGCGCGCGGATGCGCCGCGGCATACACCTCCCGCAGCCGGTCGACCGTGACCAGGGTGTAGATCTGCGTCGTCGTGACCGAGGCGTGCCCGAGGAGTTCCTGCACCACACGAACATCGGCCCCGCCATCGAGCAGATGTGTGGCGAAGGAATGCCGCAAGGTGTGCGGCGATATCGCACCGCCCAAGCCGGCCTTCTCGGCGGTGGCCCGCAGGATCGTCCACGCGCTCTGGCGGGACAACTGGCCGCCGCGGGCGTTCAGGAACAGGGCAGCGGTGCCGCGGCCCGCCGCCGCCAACGCAGGCCGGCCGCGTACCAGATAGTCGTCGACCGCGCGCAGGGCGAACTTGCCCACCGGTACCAGCCGGGTCTTGCCGCCCTTGCCGTGCAGCACCACGACCGCACCGCTGCGATCCACCTCATCGATGGCCAGGCCGACCGCCTCGGAGATGCGCGCCCCGGTGCCATAGAGCACCTCCAACAGCGCGCGATCGCGCAGGGCGAGCACGGTCTGGTCGAAGCCCGCCGCCTCGAGCAGCTGCTCGACCTCTTCGACGCCGATGGCCTTGGGTAGCCGGCGCGGCGCGGCCGGCGGGCGAATCGCCCGAGCCACGTCGGCCTCCACGAGACCCTCACGGAGGGCGAAGCGGTGCAAGCCACGGATCGCGATGATCGCCCGGGCCGCCGAGCTGGCCGAGAGCGGCTGGCTGTCCTCGCCGCCCTCGCGCAACCGGGCCAGGTGGCCACCGACGTGTGACTCGCGTACATCGGCCAGATCCGTGATGCCATCGCTTCGCAGGGCGTCGGCGTACCGACGCAGGTCCCGACGGTAGGCGACCAGGGTGTTCGTCGCGGCGCCCCGCTCGACGGCCAGGTGATCCAGGTAAGTGGTGGTGACGCGGTCAATGGACGCCGCAGCCGGCGATTCGGGCATCGTCGCGGTCAGAGCGCCTCCGCGAGTGCGACCCACGTCATGCCGTGGGCGTCTGCCACCGGACCGAGGGTCAGCTGGCCGGCGACCGCGTTGACCCCGAGCGCAAGTGCCGGATCGCGCTCGGTCGCTGCGCGCAGCCCGAAGTTCGCCAACTCCAGGGCGTACGGCAGCGTCACGTTGGTCAGCGCGTAGGTCGACGTGTGCGGCACCGCGCCCGGCATGTTCGCCACGCAGTAGAAGAGGGAGTTCTCGACGACGTACGTGGGATCGGAGTGCGTGGTCGGCCGGGTCGACTCGAAGCAGCCGCCCTGATCCACCGAGATGTCGACGAGCACCGATCCCGGTCGCATCCTCGAAACCAGCTCATCGGTGACCAGTGTCGGTGCCTTGGCTCCCGGCACCAGCACCGCGCCGATGACGAGATCGGCGTCGATGCAAGCGTTCTCGACCTCGTAGGTGTTGGACGCGATCGTCTGCAAGTGGCCCTGGTAGATCCGGTCGGCCTGACGGAGCTTCTCGATGTTCTTGTCGAGAAGCAGCACCTCGGCCTGCATCCCCAGGGCGATGGCGGCGGCGTTCATGCCGGAGACTCCGGCGCCAAGCACGACGACCTTGGCGGCGTACACCCCGGAAACCCCGCCCATGAGGACGCCTCGACCGCCCTCGGCCCGCAACAGACAATGCGCTCCCACCTGCGGCGCCAGGCGACCGGCCACTTCGGACATCGGCGCCAGCAGCGGGAGCGAGCCATCGGGCAACTGCACCGTCTCGTACGCGACGGCGGTGATGCCGGAGTCGAGCAGCGCCTGGGTGCACTCGCGAGAGGCGGCAAGATGCAGGTACGTGAACAGCACCTGCCCCCTGCGCATCCGGTGCCATTCCTGGGCGACCGGCTCCTTCACCTTGAGGATCAGCTCACCTTCGCCCCAGACGTCGTCGGCGGAGGGCAGGATCTTGGCACCGGCTGACACGAAATCGTCGTCAGGTATCGACGATCCGAGCCCTGCCTCGTGTTCGATGAACACCTCATGCCCGGCACGGACAAGCTCGTGCACACCAGCCGGGGTGATGGCGACGCGGTACTCGTTGTCCTTGACTTCGCGTGGGATGCCGACCTTCATGTCGCGTGTTCCTCCTCGCAGCTAACGCAATCGACGTCGGTGTCGCCCGCGTCATGGCAGAGCGAGTCTAAGCCGAGGGTGGTCACCGGTCAGCCGGCTCCGGGGGCCGACCAGGGTGCATCGGCGGGCCGAAGCGGCTGCCACGCCTGGTCGCGGGCGCGGGCGGTGGCCAGCACGCCGATCACGCACATGGCGTTCTCGATCCGTCCGGACTGAGCCCAGGTCACGGCCTCGTCCAGGTCGACCCATCTCAACTCGAGGTCGGATTCCTCCGCGATTCCGGTGAAGCGCTCGCCGTCGGGGACCTGATGAAGGCCGCGGGCCAGGAAGATCCGGATCTTCTCGTCGCAGCCGCCCGGCGAGTTGTACGCGTCCATCAGCAGGTCCCAGCGGTCCGCGGTGAGCGCGGCCTCTTCATGAAGTTCGCGCCGGGCCGCCTCGAGCGGGCCCTCGCCGTCGACGTCGAGCAGGCCGGCCGGCACCTCCCAGAGGACCTCGCGTACCGGATGGCGGTATTGATGCAGCAGCAGCACGCGGCCGGCCTCGTCGAGCGCGACGATGCCGACGGCACCGGGATGGACGACGTAGTCGCGGACCGCGGTGCCGCCGTCGGGCATCTCGACCTCGTCGGAGACGACGGTCATCACGGCACCCTTGAAGCGGACGTGGGAGGCCCGGACGGCATACTTCGCCGCCTTGTCGGTCATACCAGCCTCGTCGGTCGTACCAGCCCGGTCGGATGCGCCTTGCTTGTCGGACAACGCCGGTCAGCCGCGAGTCGGAAGCGGCTCGGAACTGGGCAGTTCGACGGGCAGCCGCTCGGCCTCGTTGTACTCCACCGCCGCTCCGACGAACGCGCGGAAAAGGGGATGCGGACGGGTGGGCCGGGACTTGAACTCCGGGTGGGCCTGGGTGCCGGCGAAGAACGGATGCATCTCCGTTGGAAGTTCGACGAACTCGATGAGCCGGCCGTCGGGCGAGGTGCCGGAGAAGACCAGGCCGGCGGTTTCGAGTTTGTCGCGGTAGGCGTTGTTCACCTCGTAGCGGTGGCGGTGCCGCTCGGTCACCTCAGTCCGGCCGTAAGCGCGGGCCACGATGGATCCGGCCTGGAGTACGGCGGGATATGAGCCCAGCCGCATCGTGCCGCCCATGTCACGGTCACCGGCGACCACGGCGACCTGGTCGTCCATCGTGGCGATGACCGGATACGGCGAGTCGGGGTCGAACTCCGCGGAATTGGCCCCCTCGAGGTCGGCCAGCGCCCGCGCCGCCTCGATCACCATGCACTGCAGCCCCAGGCACAACCCCAGGATCGGGATCCCGTTGGTGCGCGCATAGCGCACGGCACCAACCTTGCCCTCGATGCCGCGGACGCCGAACCCACCAGGGATCAGCACACCGTCCACCGCGGCCAGTGCCTGAGCGGCGCCGGCCGGTTTCTGGCAGTCGTCGGAGGTGACCCACCGGATGTTCACCCGGGCGTGATGGGCGAAGCCGCCGGCCCGGAGCGCCTCGGACACCGAAAGGTAGGCGTCGGGCAGGTCGACGTACTTGCCCACCAGAGCCACGGTTACCGTCTGCGTCGGCCGGTGCACCCGGTCGAGCAGGTCGTCCCACCTGGTCCAGTCGACGTCGCGGAACGGCAGTCCGAGCCGGCGGACGACGTAGGCGTCGAGACCCTCCCGGTGCAGCACCTTGGGGATGTCGTAGATGGACGGCGCGTCGGCCGCGGACACCACGGCCTCGATGTCGACGTCGCACATCAGGCTGATCTTGCGCTTGAGCCCGTCGGGGATCTCCCGGTCGGATCGGCAGACGACGGCATCCGGCTGGATACCGATGTTGCGCAGAGCGGCGACGGAATGCTGCGTGGGCTTGGTCTTCAGCTCCCCACTGGGCGCTAGGTAGGGCACCAGGGACACGTGCAGGAAGAAGCAGTTGTCGCGACCGACGTCGTGGCGCACCTGCCGGGCAGCCTCCAGAAACGGCAGCGACTCGATGTCGCCGACCGTGCCACCCACCTCGGTGATCACGACGTCCACTCCGTCGCGGGCCATCGCCCGGATGCGTTCCTTGATCTCGTTGGTGATGTGCGGGATGACCTGGACCGTGTCACCGAGATACTCCCCGCGGCGTTCTTTGGCGATCACCTCGCTGTAGACCTGCCCGGTGGTGACGTTGGCCGAGCCATGCAGATCGGTGTCGAGGAAGCGCTCGTAGTGCCCGATGTCGAGATCGGTTTCGGCGCCGTCTTCGGTGACGAAGACCTCCCCGTGCTGGAACGGGTTCATGGTGCCCGGGTCGACATTGAGGTACGGATCCAGCTTCTGCATGGTGACCCGCAGCCCGCGCGCGGTGAGCAGACTGCCGAGGCTGCTGGCCGTCAGGCCCTTGCCCAGCGAGGAGGCGACGCCCCCGGTGACGAATACGTGCTTGGTCGTCCTGCTGGACTGATACAAGAGGGCTCCCGCGGTCTGTCAGGCGGGTGCTTGCACCCGCAGGTCCACGGGAGTCCACGGTAACACCGCGGCCCAGGCACGCGAGACGACACTCCGGATTCGGCCTTGGCGCGGGCGCTTTCCCAGGCGGTTCAGACCGGCCGACCGAGAAGTTCGGAGTACACCGCGGCGACGTGGGCCACGGCGTCGGCCTCCGTCGGCCACTGTGCGGCCCGGGCCAGCGCACGCCGGGAGAGGTCGGCGCGCTCAACCGGATCGCTCAGCAACGTGCGTACCGCGCTGTCGAGGGCGTCGACGTCCTCCGACGGTACGACCACCGCCGCGTCGCCGACGAGGTCGGCCAGACCGCCCACCGCCGTGCACACGAGCGGTCGCCCCGCCGCCAGCGCTTCCTGTGCCACCAACGCGCGGGCCTCCCATCTGCTCGGGAGCACCACGATGTCGGCGGCGCCGAGGAGGTCGGCGATGTCGGTGCGCCGGCCGAGGAGCCGCATTGGGGCGCCGGCGTGCGATATCGCCGCGGTGAGCTCGTCACGGCGCGGCCCGTCGCCGGCCACCACCACCAAAGGCACCGGCCGCAGCCCGTTCCACCGGACCGCCGCACGCACCAGCATGTCGTGGCCCTTCTGCGCGTGCAGCCGGCCGATCGCCAGCAGCAGCGGCCGGTTCCCGGCGCCCATCTCGGCCCGCACCTCAGCTGCGGTGCGCCCCGGCGGCGGCAGTGCGGCCGCGGCCACTTCGTGCAGGCGCACGTCGCGGCCACCGAGGGCGAGCGCCTGCGCGACCAGGTCCGCCGACGCGCCCAGGGTCACGTCGGCGCCCCGGGCCACCAGCCGGCTCATCGCCGTGAACGCCTGGCGCGCCACCCCGCGCTCGGGCACCGCGTTGTGCCAGGTGACGACGTACGGAGTCCGGCGCGGCGTGGCCGGCCGGCCGATCAGCCCCGCCCTCAGGCCGTGTGCGTGCACGAGGTCCACCTGTTGCACCACCCGGCGCAGCTGGATCAGCGCGTGGGCGTCGGCCATCGGGCGCGGGCCGCTCGCGATGCCGACGGGCGTGTAATCAGCACCCAGTTTCGTGAACCCGAAGACCTGCTCCGTCGCGACCGGGCCGCAGACGAGCACGCGCAGACCACGAGACACCAGCCCCCGAACCAGCGACGCGACGTGGGCGCCCACTCCCCCGGTGCTGGTGGCCAGAACCAGGGCCACCCGAACGTCAGGCATCGCCGGCCCGAGCGCGGAGAAGCAGTCGCCCCGCGTCGGCGCCCCCGAACCGCCAGACCACGACAATGAAGATCGCCACGACCACGGCGGCGACCAGGACTGACTGGGCGAACGCGACGAACAAGCCGGCCCCGATCGGCAATCGGCTGACCAGCAGCCCGGCACCACCGGCCAGCGCCGCACCGGCCGTGCCCGCCAGCACCGCTAGCGGGACCCCGGCGAACACCGGGCGTCCGCACCGGCGCCCTATCACGATCACCAGCAGTGCACCGAGCACGGTCATGCCGACCGTGTTGCCCAGCCCGAGTGCGAGCACCCGGTCGGCCGGCCGGAAGGCCTGCGCGAGCGCCAGGTCGGCGACCACGACCGTGACCCACCCCGCCACCGTGGCCAGCGCCGCCTGCCAGGCGCTGCCCTGCGCGTAGAGCGCACGGGAGAGCAGGGCGTAGAGGCCGTAGCCGATCAGGCCTGGTGCCAGGGCGGCGATACCGGCGGCCAGCGGAGTCACGCTGGCCGCACCCGGCACGCCCTGAACGAGGACGCGGGCCAGGGGGCCCGCGGCCGCGATCAGCACGGCCGCCGACAGGGTTCCCGCGAACACCAGCGCGCGCAGAGAGCCCGCGACCGCCCGCGCGTAGCCGCCTCGGTCACCGGAGTCCCAGCGTGCCGCCAGCTGCGGGAACACCGCGGTGGCGATCGGCACCGCCAGCACTGCCCATGGCAGCAAGAACAACGTCTGCGCGAACGTGTAGACCGTCATGCGCCCGCTCGGGACACCCGCCCCGTTGCCCAGGACCAGCGTGACCGCCACCGCCGCCTGCTGCGCACCGAGACCCAGCACCCCGGCGCTCGCCAGTGCGCGCGCTCGGCCCGCCATGCCTGCCGGGAAGTGCAGCCGCGGCCGCAGGCGCAGCCCCGCGCGGGTCAGCGGGACCAGCAGGGACACGGTGAGTACGACGACGCCTAGCGTCGTGCCGACCGACAGGGTGAGCTGCTCCGCCGCGCTCACCGTCGCCACGTCGGTGCCCTCCGGTGCCTGCACCGCATAGCCGACGTACGCGGCGATCACGACGAGGCTCGACAGCAGCGGAGCGAGGGCCGGGCCGCCGAATCGCCGGGCCGCCTGCAGCACGCCGGTCAGCACGATGCCCACGCCGTACAACGGAATCTGTGGTGCGAAGACCCGCATCATGGCGGCCCCGACGCGCACCGCGTCGTCGCCGCAGCCGACCTTGTCGCCGAGCAGGAACCGGCTGATCGGCTCGGCGAAAAGCGCGATCAGAACGGCGAGCGGGATGAGGACGAGCAGCGTCCAGGTGACCAGCGCCGAGGCGCCGTCCCGCATGCGCGCCCGGTCCCCCGTGGTTGCGGCAGCGGCGAGCAGTGGCACGACGAGGCTCGCCAGCGCGCCGCCGGCCACGACCTCGAAGACGATGTTGGGCACCGTGTTGATCGCCTGATAGGTATCGCCCAGGCAGGTGGTGCCCACGGTCCGGCCGAACACCAGGATCCGGCCGAATCCGGTCAGCCGGCTCAGGATCGTCAAGGCCGCGATGACGGCGGCGGCCCGGGCGACCGCCCGAGCGACCGGAGCGCTCATCCGCCCGCGGCCGGCTGGCGGCGCCCCAGCATGTCGAGGTGCCGCAGCGCCGGCGTGCGTTCGATCAGCGCCGTGAAGCTGACCCGCTCGCTGGCCGCCGTGAGAGCTAGGAGTACGGCGAGCAGCGCGGCGCGGCCGGCCCGGCCCGTGCTGGCGGCCAGGCCGAGCCCGAGCACGGCACCGAGCGCGTTGGCGCCGCTGTCGCCGAGCATGGTCCGCTCGCCGAGGTCGTCGGGCAGCGCGGCGGCGGCCGCACCCAGCGGCCCGGCCATCAGCGCACCCGCGGGTCCGGGGACCATGGGCAGGCCGATGAGCAGCCCCGCCTTGAGGGCGCGCCCGGGTCGCAGGTCGAGCAGGTTCACGAGGTTGGCCGAGCCCGCGATGATCCCCCCGGTGACGACAACGTCGACTCCCCCGGTGGCGACCGCGGGGGCCGCCATCAGCCCGGCGGCGCTGATACCGACCACCTTGACCAGCCCGGTGCTGATCCGGCCCTGGAGAAGCGCCCCGAGATGGCCGCGTACCCCCTTGTCCGCGCTGCCCGCCGACCGGCTGCCGAAGAGGTCGTCGTAGCCTCCGATCGTGCCGGCGGCCAGGCCGGCCAGCAGGGCCGCACGACCCACCGGGCTACGCGGCGCGGCGGCGTAGGCGGACAGCGAGGCGGCTGCGGCGAGGATCGGCCCGCCCACGAGGCTCACCTGCTGACCGCGGTAGCTGGGTCGCTCGGGCCACTTGCCGTGGCCGGGCCCCCGGTGTGCGCCGGCCGAGAGGGCGCGAAACGTGGCCGCGCCGAACCCGGCCAGCAGCAGCCGAGCCGCCGTCACGGATTGAGCGGTGGTACGCGGGTCGAGGCACCGTTGCCGTTGCCGTACTGACCGCTCTTGCCTCTGGCCTCGTCGGCCAGGCTCAACACGGCCGCGATCTCACCGGCCGACAGGTCGACGTCGTCCACAGTGGACAGTGATTTCGCCACTGCGTCGTCGGAGCGGATGGCGGCGATGACGTTGCCGCCGCCGCTGGTTGTGGTCCCAGCGACGACGGTGCCGCGGGCCTCGCGGTCGAATTCGGTGATGAAGCTCAGGGTCGAGGCGTTGCGCAGTTTCCCCTGCGATCCGGTGTCCGGCGGGGCGACGACCACCAGGGCCAGGTCAGCGGGCTCCGTGACGTCACCGTCGAGAGTCAGCAGGCCAAGGCTCTTGAAGCCCGCCAGCACAGCCGAGCGGCTTGCGGCCGACACGGTCTGGTCCTTGCCGCGCACGAGTACGGCACCGATCAGGGCGCCGGCCTGCGCGGCCCCGTCCGGTGTGGGGGGAATCTGCACACCCGGCGGCAGGAGCTGGGAAACCAGGCTTTTGATCTCCGCGGATCGCTTGGGATCGGCGAAGTCCTTGGCCAGCCGCACGCGTGAGACGACCTTGGCACCGGCGCGGTCCATGTCGTTGGCCAGCGCGTCGCGCTCCTTGGTGCCGGCGCCCGGGCCCGACACGATGGTCACCTTCAGCCCGGTGAGCCGGTTGGCCAGCAGCGCGGGGGCGATCTCGTCAGCGAAGCTGTCCTGTTTGCCGTTCTGCACCTGCGCGTCGCGCAGGTCCTGGCGCAGCGACTTGTTCTCGTCGGCCAGCCCCGACACCCGGCCGCGCAGGTCGGTGAGGATCGGACCCTTGAGCGCGGTCGTGCCCAGCACGACGCCCACGGCCAGGGCAAGGAAAACAGCCGTCAGAGAGACGATGTGGTAGCGAAAATCGATCACGAGAAAAGACTCTGTATCGAGAAGACGAGGCCGTCCCAGAGGTCGGCGATGACGGTCACGTAGGAGCGCCCCACGTCGGAGGCTCCTAGTGCGGCGACGATGGCGATCAAGGCCGCCAATACGAGGACCAGCAGCGCCCGGGCGCCGATCCGCTGCCGATAGAGCCGACTGACACCCTTGGCGTCGATGAGCTTGCCGCCGACGCGCAGCCGGGTGAGAAACGTCGACGCCATTCCGGCGCGGCCCTTGTCGAGGAATTCCACCAGTGTTGCGTGGGTCCCCACCGCCACCATCAGGGCGGCGCCGTGCTCGTCGGCGAGCAGCATGGCGATGTCCTCGCTGGTCGCCGCGGCCGGGAAGGTGACAGCCTTGACTCCGAGGTCCTGGACGCGGGCCAGGCCGGGAGCGTGCCCGTCGGGATAGGCGTGCACGACGACCTCAGCACCCGAGCGCAGGACCACGTCGCTGACGGAGTCCATGTCGCCGACGATCACGTCCGGCGTGTAGCCAGCTTCGACCAGAGCATCGGCGCCGCCGTCGACCCCGATGAGCACCGGCTTGAACTCCCTGATGTAGGGGCGCAGCACACGCAGGTCCTGCCGGTAGTCGTAGCCGCGTACGACAATCAGGCAGTGCCGGCCCTCGATGCGGGTGGTGATATCGGGTACGCCGACGCCGTCGAGCAGCAGCTCGCGCTCGCGCCGCATGTATTCCATGGTGTTGGCCGCGAAGGCCTCGAGCTGGCTGGACAGGCCCGCCCGGGCCTCGGTCATCAGGGCGCTCACGGAGTCGGCATCCTGACGGTTCCCGGTGGCGATGAGGGTCTCGCCGGCGTAGAGCGAGTCCCCGTCGAGTCGTACCCGCTGTCCCTCTGAAATCTGCTCGAAGACCTTTTCGCCGACGGCGTCGAGCACCGGGATGCCGGCCTTGATGAGCACGAGAGGGCCGAGGTTGGGATAGCGGCCAGAGATGCAGGGTGCGGCGTTCACGACGGCTGCGACCTTGCAGGCGACGAGGGCGTCGGCCGCCACCCGATCGATGTCGGAGTGATCGATCACGGCGATCTCACCCGGCCGGAGCCGCTTGGTGATCCGCTTGGTCCGGCGATCGAGCCTGGCCACGCCCGTGATACCGGGCAGCGCAGCCGCCCGGCCACGACGCAGGGTGGCAAGTCTCATCGCCCGGTCAGTGTCTCACTGGTCGGCGGGCTCGACGTAATCCGACACCCCCTTGTCGCGCTGGGCAGTCAGCAGCAGCTCCTCGGCATGCGCCAGGCCGGTGTCACTGCGGTCGAGCCCGGCCAGCATCCGGGACAGCTCCTGGATTCGGTCGCCGGCGGCGACCTCGCGCACGCCGCTGGCCGTCACCGACCCGTCGTCGTCCTTGACCACGACGAGGTGGCGGTCGGCGAACGCGGCCACCTGGGGAAGGTGGGTGACGGCGAGCACCTGGTGGCGGCGAGCGAGTCGGGCCAGCCGCCGGCCGACCTCGACGGCGGCCCGCCCCCCGACGCCGGCGTCGACCTCGTCGAATACCAGGACCCGGGCGGTCGGCTCGGCGGTGGCGAAGACGACCTCGACCGCGAGCATGATCCTGGACAGCTCTCCACCGGACGCGCCCTTCTGCAGGGGCCGGGCCGGTGCTCCCGCGTGTGGGACGAGCAGGAACTCCACCTCGTCGACGCCGTCGGGCCCGACGCCGACCGGCTGCGCGTCGACCAGCAGGGTCGGACTACCGGCGATGGCGGCTCTGTGCCGGACCGCTACCTCGACCCGGGCGTTGGGCAGCGCGAGCTCGGCCAACTCGCCGGTCACGGCCGCAGCGAAGCGGGCAGCCGCGGCAACCCTCGCCGCGGACATCGCAATCGCGGTCGCGGTGACCTCGGCAGCGGCCGCATCACGCTCCGCGGTGAGCTCAGCCAGGCGCTCCTCGGAGCCGTCGAGTTCGTCGAGCCGGGTCGCGGCGGCCGCCGCCCACGCCAGCACGCCGTCGACCGAATCGGCGTACTTGCGGGTCAGCCGGTCGAGAGCCGCGCGGCGGGCCTGCTGCTGGGCCAGCCGGCCGGGATCGGCGTCCAGCAGGTCGGCGTAGGACGCCAACTCACCGGCGAGGTCAGCGGCCAGGTAGCCCAGCTCGACCATCCGCTTGGACATCTCGGCGACGGCCGGATCATGGTCGGCCACCGCATCGAGGGCGCGGCCCGCCGCGGCGAGCAGCCCGGTGACGTCGACGTCGTCGCCGGCCGGGTCGGCCGTGAGTGCGGCCGCCGCGGTGATGGCGGCAACCCGAAGTGCGTCGGCGTGCTCTAGCCGGCCGGTGTCGGCGGACAGCGACTCGTCTTCGCCCGGCTGGGGATCAACGGCGGCTATCTCGCTCAGGCCGTGGCGCAGCAGGTCGGCCTCCTGCGCGCGTTCGCGAGCGGCGGAAGTGCGGCGCTCGATGTCGCGCACGACGACCTGCCACCGCTCGAAGCCGGTGTTCTGCCGCCCGAGCAGGTCGGCCACCTCCGGACCGGCGAAGCGATCGAGGGCGGCCCGCTGCTCTGCCGGACGCAGGAGGCGCAGCTGATCGGCCTGGCCGTGCACCGTGACCAGGTCGTCGCCGAGACCGGCCAGCAGACCAACCGGAACACTTCGGCCGCCGAGATGGGCGCGTGAGCGGCCCTCGGCGGAGACGGTGCGGCTGGCCAACAGCGTGCCGTCGTCGTCGAATTCGGCGCCGGCCTCCTCGGCCCGCGCCAGTCCCGGTCCATCGGCCGCCAGCACCAACCGCCCTTCGACAAGCGCCTGCCGCGCACCGGCGCGGACCCGGCCGGCGTCGGCCCGACCGCCGAAGAGCAATCCCAGGCCGGCGACCACCATGGTCTTGCCCGCACCCGTCTCCCCAGTCACCACCGTGAGATCAGGACACAACTGCAACGTCGCATCGGCGATGACGCCGAGCCCGCGTATCCGCAGTTCCTCGAGCACGGCGCCGAGCCTAACCGGCGGCTAGGACAGTCGAGAGCCGCGACCGCGCCACCCCTCGACCGGCAACTGGAACTTGGCCACGAGCCGGTCGGTGAACGGCTGCCGATGCAGCCGCACCACCCGCACCGGCAAGGCCCCGCGGCGGACTTCGACCGTCGACCCGGGCGCCAGCGGCACGGTGCGCCGCCCGTCACAACAGAGCACGGCGCCCCCTTCCCGAGCCACCTCGACCGTCAGCACCGAGGAGGGCGCCGTGACGAGCGGCCGGGCGAACAGCGCGTGCGCACTGATAGGTACCAGGAGCAGCGCCTCGACCTCCGGCCACACGATGGGACCGCCGGCCGAGAAGGCGTACGCGGTCGACCCGGTGGGCGTCGCACAGATCACTCCGTCGCATCCCCACCGCGAGAGCGGTCGCCCGTCGATGCTGACCAGCACCTCGAGCATGCGCTCGCGGGTGTTCTTCTCGACCGACGCCTCGTTGAGGGCCCAACCGGTGGCCACGACGTCGCCTCCGAGCCGGACGGTGATGTCCAGGGTCAGCCGCTCATCGACGTGGTACGTCCGGTCGGCGACGCCGTTGACCGTCTGGTCAAGGGCATCCACCTCAGCCTCGGAGAGGAACGCGACCCGGCCGAGTTTCACGCCGAGGAGCGGGATTCCGCCCGGCCGCGCGAGCTCGGCCGCCCGCAGCAAGGTCCCGTCGCCGCCCAGCGCGATCACGATCTCGGCTCCGTCAGCAGCCGACTCCTCGCCGACCACCTCGGCCGTCGGCAGTTGCAGAGCCGCCGCCTCGGAACGCAGGACCCGCAACTCGAAGCCGCGAGCCTCCAGCCGCTCGGCCAGGCGGCCGGCGTGCTCCACCGTGTCGGGCCGGTCGGTGTGCGTGACCAGCAGCGCGCGCCGGGTCACGCGTCGACGCCCGCGGCCGCGCGTACCTCTGCGGGATCTACGGGCGCGGCCCCGACCCGCAGCCAGAGGAAGAACTCCACATTGCCGGCCGGGCCCGGCAGCGGACTGCGGGCGACCCCGGCTACGCCGAACCCGAGCTCTGCCGCGGCCGCCGCGACACTCAGCACCGACTCGGCCCGCAAGGCCGGGTCACGGACCACCCCACCGGAGCCCAGCCGAGCGCGGCCGACCTCGAACTGCGGCTTCACCATGGGTACGAGGTCGCCGCCCGGGGCGAGGCATCGGGCCAGCGCGTCGAGCACGAGTCGAAGGGAGATGAAGGACAGGTCGGCGACCGCCAGGTCGACCGGCCCGCCGATGCTGTCGCGTACGAGGGTCCGGACGTTGGTGCGATCGAGCACGGTGACCCGCTCATCCGTACGCAGCCCCCAGGCGAGCTGGCCGTAACCGACGTCAACCGCCACCACTTCGCGGGCCCCGGCCCGCAACAGCACGTCGGTGAAACCGCCCGTCGAAGCACCCGCGTCAAGGCAACGCCGGCCGGCGACCTGCAGATCGCGAGCGGCGAACACCTCAAGTGCCCCGGCCAGCTTGTGGGCACCCCGGGATGCGTAGGCCGGGCCGGCGTCCTCGCCGGCGACCCGCAGAGCCGTCTCGGCCGCCACTGCGGTCGCGGGCTTGGTCGCCGTTGAACCGTCGATGCGCACCCGGCCGGCGTGCACCAACTCGGCTGCCTGCTCACGTGAGCGGGCCAACCCGCGGCGCACCAGCTCAGCGTCGAGGCGCGCCCGTCTTGTCATCGGGTGCTAGTCCTCGTCCAGCGTGTTCAATGTCTGCTGCAGGTCGGCGTGCAACTGCTCATACCGCTCGACCTGCTCGGAGACCGGGAGGTCGTCGAGCTCGTCGAGATTGCCGACCGCGGCGTCCACCCGGGCGACACCCGTACCGCCAGACGTATTGACCTCAGGCGGCACGGATTCGTCGGCGCTCATGCGGAGCCGGGAAGAGGTGACGCCGGCTTCGAAGCCCCTGGTGCCGTGGACTTGGCCGTGGACTTGGCCGCCTTCTTGGCCGCTTTCTTGGCCGCTTTCTTGGTTGCCTTCTTGGCCGGGGTCCTCGTCGCCGCTACCTGGGGCGAGGCCGGGGCGCTCTTCTTAGCGGCCTTCTTCGCCGGACTCTTCGCGGGACTCATCGGTGGACTGCTCGCCCGCGGCGTGGGATGTACCTGAGCCTCCAACGCGCCAATCCGCATCGACAGGGCGCGGATCTCGTCGCTCGTCGCCAAGCCCATCCGCGTCAGGCTCCGGTCGATCTCGTATCGCACCAGGTTGGCCAGTGCTTCCCGGTTCTGGCGGCTGGTCTCGAGGAGATCGTCAGTCATGACGCCCATCTGCTCGGCCGTGGCTCCGCTCTGGGCGAGCAAGGCCCGCGCCAGCGCCGCGACCCGGCTGCGCGACAGCTCGGTCAACTCACTGGCCATGGCAAGGTAGCTTCGCAGCCCCTCCTGCATCGCGATTACCTCCTTGTGACCCGGCCACATGTCCGGTTGCGGTTGCCGATCACGCTACCCGGGAAGGAGCCCGGCTTCCTGCTCGCGGGCAAGGACTGAGGTAGCGTCGCGCCGCCGGAGCGTTCGCGGGCAAGGCGAAAGGGTCGATCATCGGATGGCTAGCGTGAGCGAGTGCGAGCGGGCACTGTACGAACTCGCCGCGCGGCTCTCCGACGTGGATTCCGATAGGAGGAGGCGTTACGCCTTCGACCGCACGCTGTCCTGTCGCCTGGAGGACATCGGGGCCGCCTATTCGGGCCGCATCGAGAATGGCGCGTTACTGGGCCTGGTGGCGGAGGCTGACCCGGACGCGCAGATCAAGCTGACCCTCTCGAGCGACGACCTGCTCGCGCTCACCGAGGGCCGGCTGTCTCTGGCCACCGCCTGGGCCGCCGGCCGGGTGAGGGTGGACGCCAGCGTCTTCGACCTGTTCAAGCTCCGCTCGCTGATCTAGGCTCCTCGATCCCCAGGTCGCGCAACAGACGACTCGACGCCGCGTCCTCGGCTCGGATCGCCGTCGGAGGCTCCGGCAACCGCCAGCAAGCGGCGCACATCGCCCGCAAGGCGTCGACGCCGTCCTCCCCCGCACCCGACAGCACGACCTCGGTGCCGTGGATCGTGGCTCGGTGCTCGCGGCAGACCGCGGTCACCCCGTCGAGGCCAACCGCCGGGTGCCGCTCGATCAGGCCGCACAGGTCACGCGCGATGTAGGTCGGGCGCTGCCCCGGCGGAGCCAGGAGCAGCATCGCGGGGGTGGTCAGGCCGGTGAGCACGAGGAGGCTGTCCGTCCCCGCGGCCACGGCGCCCTCGATGTCGGTATCGAGCCGGTCTCCGACGACCAGTGGCCGCTTCGCACCCGTTCGCTCGACCGACTCGCGGTGCAGCCGCGGGTGCGGCTTGCCGACGACGACGGGTTCCGCGCCGGTCGCGACACGCAGCGCCGCCACCAGCGCGCCGTTGCCGGGCACCGGGCCGCGTGCCGTTGGCAGCGTGGTGTCGCCGTTCGTCGCGATCCATAGTGCCCCACCGCGGATAGCCAGGGCCGCCTCAGCCAGGTCGCGCCAGCCGGTCTCGGGTCCGTAGCCCTGCACCACCGCCGCGGGCAGCGGCTCGGCCGAGCGGACCGGCTCTAGGCCGACGTCGCGAACCTCCTCGGCCAGGGCCTCGCTGCCGACGACGAGCACCGTGGCGCCCGGCTCGAGCCGGTCGCGCAGCAGGTGGACGGCAGCCTGCGCAGAGGTGACGACCTCCTGGGGGGTGGCCGGTACGCCCATACCGGCCAGCAGCGCGGCGACTTCTGCCGGCCGGCGGGAGGCGTTGTTCGTGACGTACGCCAGCCGCATGCCCGCCTCGCGGGCGAGGGTCAGGGCGGCCGCGGCCCCCGGGATCGGCTCGCTGCCCACGTAGATGACACCGTCGAGGTCGAGCAGGGCGACGTCGTAGTCAGCGGTCAACCGATCGCTGCCGGACAGTCCGGTCACTGCCGCAGGGCGGCGCGGGCGCCTCGCAGGGCCATGTTGTAGTGCGCGACGTCGGGCCGCATCGCCGCGGCGAGTGACAGGTGCTCGACGGCGGTCCGGTAGTCACCGGTGCGCGCGGCGGCCAGCCCCAGTCCGAACTGCGCGTAGTCGTCGGTCGGATCAACTTTGATGATCCAGGCAAAGCTCTCCCGGGCATCGGCGTACAGCCCGGCGTCGAACTGGGCCCGGGCGAGTGCCTCCCGGGCTGCCCGCGACTGAGGTTCTGAGGTCGCCGCGTGGGCGAGGACCTGCACGGCCGCGGCGGCGTTGCCAGATTCGAGCAGGTCGAGGCCGCGGACATACCAGTCGTAGGACTCGCCCGCTGGTGCGCCCTCGTAGGCCTCGTTTTCGGGATGCTCGCTGCCTGGATCATGCACCGCAGTTCGCACCTCCTGGCTCGGCGGACGCCCGGCCGGGGGCGGCCGGCACTGCCTGCCATCGTCGCACGGCGCCCCCGCCCACCCGGCGGTGATCATGATGTCGGGCGGCCGCCGATCCGCCGCCCTCTGCTCACCTCGATTTCGTAGCGGCTGGCCGGCCCGGTCGGCGAGCGCCAGAAGCGCCGGCGCAGCGCCCCCTGGACTTCGACAACGTCCCCAGGCTGCCAGCGCAGGGCAGCACGACGGGTGGCCGCGGCCCACGCGACGCACGCCAGCGTGTCGACCCGCCCCCGGGAAGTGTCGACCCGCTCTACGACGACCCGCCAGACGACGGCAGTGTCTCCGCTGGGCATCTCGCGGACCTCCGCGGCGGTCGCGAGGCGCCCGACGACGTGGACGGTGTTGTGATGCTCGGGCTTGGTCATCGTGCCTCCATGAAGCCGATGATCGGCTCCCTGCAAGGCGGGCGACGGGTTGCCGCCGGAAATTGTGGACGAGAGCGTCCCTGTGGATACCGGCTCAGGATTCGGGCGATCTTGTCACGGCAAACTCCAAGAGGCGCTCCTCGGCGTCGGTCTCGCCCTCGTCGATATCGGCGGCGGCCTGGAACCATTGCCGCGCCTCGTCCCGGCGGCCCGAAGCCAGCAGCGCGTCGGCGTAGGCGTACCAGAGCCGGACGGACCCCGGCTCGGGAGCGTCTCGGTCGAGGCCACCCGCCTGCAGTGTCACCACGGCGGCGTCGGGCTGGCCGAGATCGCGGCGGGCACCCGAGGCCACGATCAGCATCTCGACCCGGCCGGCCGGATCGAGATCCGCGACTTCGGCAGACCAGGCGAGCTCAAGAGCCCGATCCGGCCGCCCGAGCCCGCGCTCACAGTCGGCCATTTCGGGGAGGTGTGTCGTCGAGCCGGTGAGCCGGCGCTCGGCCCGGAATTCGGCGAGCGCCTCGTGCCATTCACCGGCCGCGTACGCCGCTAGGCCCACCGCCTCGCGGACGATCCCGATGCGCGATGCGAACGCGCGGGCCACCCGTGCCTGCTCGAGCGCCGCGGCCGGGTCGTCCTCCAGCAGGTCCCCGACAGCGACGAGGTGAGCGGCCACCCGGTCGGCCGTCGGGCCGGCGAGCGAACGCAGAGCGCTCCGCACCTCCGAGTCGAGATCACGCGGATCCGCGGATTCGGGTGGCTGAATTTGCCGCCGGTCGCGGGCCCGATCCTCGCCCGCTCGCGCCGACGGTCGCGCGCGAGTCTCGGCGGCACCTGAGCCGGTACCCGGCGCTGCGGAGCCGCCTACTCGCGATGTCCCTTTGCGGTCGCCCTGGCGGTGCGCCGCGCCCTTCGGAGGCTTTCGGTCGCCGTCAGCGGCTGACACCACAGGCCTATCCTCCCAGCTTCGGCGAAACGCCGAGGAGGGCCACTGCGATGCAGTGGCCCTCCTCGGGGACGTTGTGTCCGGCGGTGTCCTACTCTCCCACGCAGTCGCCCGCGCAGTACCATCGGCGCTGAGAAGCTTAGCTTCCGGGTTCGGAATGGGACCGGGCGTTTCCCTCTCGCTATGACCGCCGAAACTCTATGGAGATGTCAGTCAAGAGACCGCACCTCAGGAACCGCACAGTGGACGCGTAGCATTTTGTGGTCAAGCCCTCGGCCTATTAGTACCGGTCAGCTCCATGCGTCGTTAGTCCGCACTTCC
>JBBPZR010000095.1:0-6471 GCA_038276285.1 Mycobacteriales bacterium
CATAAGGGGCGCGAGAGCCTGGCGCGACGGCTCGGCGCCGACGGGAGCAAGCCATGACGGACCTCGATCCCCTGACCCAGCGGGCCCTGCATGCCCGGGCCAGCCTGCGAGACGCGACCGCCGCGCGTCCGGTGCCGTCGCCGGGCCGATCGCCGGTCCGGAGCGTCCGGACCGTGTCCGGGTGGGCGCCGGCCATGGCCGGCGCGGCCGTCGTGGCGTTGGTGTTGGTGGCCTTCTTGGGCGGCTCGCAGTCGCCGCGGCAGGTGGTTACCCCCGGCGCGGTTACCTCGGTCGAGGTCGTCTACTACCGGCCGGACTACACCCACGTCTATCGGGTCGACGTCAACAGTGGCGCGGTCCGCCTGCTCATGATGCTGCCGTGGAGTGAGACACCGACGGAGATGGCGTGGGCGTTCGGCTCGCTGTGGATCACGAACTTCGATACCGACACCGTGTGGCGGGTCGACCCCGACGTCTGACCAGCCCGGTCGCCCTATCGCCCTGATCCGGCGAAGCCGGGGACCAGTTCCAGCGCGAGTTGCTCGAGGAAGAGGCCGATGTCGGTCACGATCCCGACGGCCTGGGCCGAGCCGCGGTCTGCCAACTTGGTGACGGTCGCGGGGTTGATGTCGACGCACACCAATGGCACGGAGGCCGGGAGAATGTTGCCGGTCGCGATCGAGTGCAACATCGTCGCCACCATGATCGCGAAGCCCACGTCGGGCAGTTGGGCCCGCATCGCACGCTGCCCTTCGATGACGTCGGTATAGACGTCGGGCAGCGGGCCGTCGTCGCGGACCGAGCCGACGAGCACGAACGGCTTGCCGGCCTGCACCATCGCGTGCATGACACCGCCGCTGAGCACGCCCTGCTTCACCGCGTCGGCGATGGAGCCGCACCGGCGGATGGTGTTGATGGCACGAATGTGGTGCTCGTGCCCGTGTGGGACCCCGGAGCCCTTCTTGAGGTCGACCCCCAGCGACGTGCCGAACAGCGCCGCCTCGATGTCATGGGTGGCCAGCGCGTTGCCGGCGAAGAGCACGTCGACGTATCCGGACTCGACGAGCGCGACCATGGCCGGTGCCGCGCCGGTGTGCACCACCGCCGGGCCGGCGACCCAGAGCAGCGCCTTGCCGGCGGCCTTCACATCGCGCATCTGCTGCGCGATCTGTCGCAGGAGCAGGGCCTGCGGTTTCTCACTCGACACCGCCGAGGACATGAACCCGAATGTGCCGTCACCCACATCGACCGGAGTCGGCAGCGTCACTCGTACTCCCGAGGCACCGCAGACGATCTGATCGCCCTCGCGCACGTCGGACACCGGCACCGTCTGCACGCCGCCGTCGCTGATGCGAAGGCCGCAGTCCATCTCGGGCTGGCCGACCTCCAGCCAGACATCTTCGAAGCGCACCCAGGTCACGAGGTTGGTCGTGGAGTAGAAGTCGTCGGGGAACACGCCGTCGCGCGGCGCCGGGCGGACCATCGCCTCGCCGGGGTGGACCAGGTTGACGCCGTGGGCCTGCACCCGCATCAGCAGGCGCTGCAGGAGTTCGTCGTCCTCGGCGCCCAGGACGATGCGAGCGTAGGACTCGTCGTCATGCTGGCGGCCCAGGTCCAGCCGCTCGACGCGGTAGTCACCGCCGTACTCCAAGACGTCATCGAGCACCCTGGCCAGCACGCCGGAGTCCATCAGGTGACCGCGGATCTCGACCGTCTCGCTGCATTCCACGTTCGCAGGGTAGAGCTTCAGACCACCGCACCGTCGTCGGGCCGGTCGTCAGCCGAGGGGGAATCGTGCATGTGCCAGATCAGGTAACACACCCCGGCGACCACGGACAGAATGCCGATCGTGAGTCCGACGTCGGAGTCCAGGCTCAGCAGGCCGGGGGCAATCAGCATCAATAGTCCGAAAGCGATCGCGGCAACCGCACCGGCCGTTCCCTTGGACACCCGGGGCAGCGGCGGCGGCGGAGGGGGTACGTAGCCCTCCTCAGGCTCCGGACCCTCGTCGGGCTGCTCCTCGGCGGTGGAAAACGGCTCCTGCGCTGTTGTGGGCGGCCGATCGACCGGCTCGTCGAGGTCCTCGTGGACCGGCCACGGCGGGACGGCCGAGGTGAGCTCCCGGTCGAAGGAGGCCACGATGTCGGCCCAGACCGCCTCGTCATCGGTCCGGCGTGGGACGACCGGCCGGGCCAGCGTGCGCCCAGCGGCGGCGGCCTCGGCGGCGACCAAGCCCCGCGCTTCCTCGACCCGCACCCGGTCGACCCACAGTCGGTCGGTCGGCTGGGACGGCAGCACCGCGGCCTGGGTGACCGCGCCGTAGTCGACCGTCGGCTGCAGGTAGGCGGCGATGCCGCTCAGATAGAGCACGTCGAGCAGGTGCTGGCCCACCCGGGGATCGACATCACCGGCGGAGGAGAACGACTGTGCTGGCAGGCCGTTGTGCCGGCGCCCAGGGGGTCGGTCAGTGGGATCGGTGGTCATCGCGGTCAGGCCACCGGAGCGTGCGTGCGTACGAAGTCGACGCTGCCGTCGAAGATGAGTTGCGCCTCGTTGTCGAGGGTGGCGACGTGATAGCTGTCCTCAAGGATCACCTCTCGTACCTCGACCGCCGACGCCCCCTCCACGAGGAGCCGTCCCGAGACCGGCTCGACCACGTGGTCGGTGCGGCTGCGGTAGAGCAGGACGGGCTGCGTCAGGCGGCCGAGATCGGCCCGGGTGATCTTCCAGAGCTGCGAGAGGGAGTACGCGGCCTTGAGCGGGGTGCGGTCATAGGCCTGCTCGGTGACACCGGGCTTCTTGATGTCGCTGCCGATGCCCGGCATCGACGGCAGCACCCGCGAGAGCAGCGACAGCAGCTTGGCGTCCCTGCGCTCGGTGGCCAGCGAGGGGTTGACCACCACGAGGCCGGCCAACTCGGCGCCGCGCTGCTCGCCCAGCCGCAGGCACAGCGTGCCGCCCATCGACAGCCCCATCGCGAACACGGTGGGCACCTTGGCCAGCATGGAGTCGAAGGTGCGTTCCAGCTCGGCGTACCAGTCTTCCCATCCGGTGACATTCATGTCCTGCCACCGGGTGCCGTGCCCAGGCAGGCGCGGCCCGGCCACCGCCAGCCCGGCCGCGGCCAGGTGCTCACCCCAGGGCCGCATGCTCGACGGGCAGCCGGTGAAGCCGTGGCACAGCACGACCCCCACCGTGCCGTCAGGTGGGCCGTCGAACGCGAACGGCTCGGCGCCCGGGAGTAGCGGCACGACTGGTCACCTCCGAGCGCGGGAACTGCCGTCATGGTGGCACGTCCACCGGCGTTGTACGAGGTCTGCGGTATCCGTAGGCTGACCTCCACGACTCGGGGACGGAGGGGCCGGTGTTCTACTGGATCCTCAAGCTCGTCATCCTGGGGCCGCTGCTTAAGCTGATCTTCCGCCCGCGGGTCGAGGGCCTGGAGAACATCCCCTCCGAAGGCGCCGCCATCCTCGCCAGCAATCACCTGTCCTTCTGCGACTCGGTCTTCCTCCCGCTGATGGTGCCGCGCCGGGTGACCTTCCTGGCCAAGTCGGAGTACTTCACCGGCAAGGGCATCAAGGGCACCATGGTCCGCTGGTTCATCTCCGGTATCGGCCAGTTGCCGATCAACCGCACGGATGCCTCCGCCGCCCGGGCCGCCCTCGAGACCGGCAAGGGCGTGCTGGCCGGAGGCAACCTACTCGGGATCTACCCCGAGGGCACCCGCTCACCCGACGGTCGGCTCTACCGCGGCAAGACCGGCGTCGCTCGGATGGCTCTCGAAGCGGGCGTGACGGTCATTCCGTGCGCGATGATCGACACCGACAAGGTCCAGCCGGTCGGCAAGAAGATCCCCCGTCTGGTCCGGCCCACCATCAAGATCGGCAAGCCGCTGGACTTCGCCCGGTACGAAGGGATGTCCGGCGACCGGTTCATCGAGCGGTCCATGACCGACGAGATCATGTACGAGTTGATGGAGCTGTCCGGGCGGGAGTACGTCGACGTGTACGCCGCCAAGGTCAAGGCGGAGAAGGGCCGGCAGACCGCGCCCAGCCCGGTGCCCAAGGAGACCGCCGCCGCGTGAGCGGCCTGGACACGTCGCTGTGGCGCGCCGTCTCCGTCTTCCGCTGGCTCACCCTGGTCTACGTCAGCGTCGTCAACGTCATTGACCTAAAAAACGTCGACCATCCGCTCACGGCCGTGCTGCTGACTCTCGGCATGCTGCTCTGGACCGTGATCTCGACGGTGGCCTACGCCCGGCCCGAGCTTCGGCAGTGGCCACTTCTCGTGGTCGACCTCGCTGTCGCCGTCGCCATGGTGCTGAGCACCCGGCTGGTCGAGCCCGCCAGCCGGGTAGCCCACGGAGAGCCGACATTCCCGCAGATGTGGGTGGCGGCCGCCCTGCTGGCTTGGGCCGTCTACTGGCAACGACGCGGCGGCCTGACCGCTGCCGGGGTCCTGGCGGCGGCCGATCTGGCCGACCGGGGCGCCGTGACGGCGGAGACGACCAAGGGGATCGTGCTATTGCTGCTGGTCGGAGCGGTCGTCGGCTACGTGGCCGGACTCGCGCGGCGGGCCGAGGCGGCGTTCCAGGAGGCGGTGCGGATCCAGGCCGCTACCGAGGAGCGCGAACGGCTCTCACGTCGGATCCACGACGGCGTCCTGCAGGTGCTCGCTCTGGTGCAGCGGCGGGGTTCCGAACTCGGCGGCGAGGCGGCCGAGTTGAGCCGGCTGGCGGGGGAGCAGGAGCACTCCCTGCGCGGCCTGGTGGCCTACGTACCCGAGCAGGTCGCCGAGGGCGGCCAGGTCGACCTTCGCGAGCGGCTCGGCGCAACGCAGTCCGGCCCACATGTGCACCTTGCGGCGCCGGCCACGGCCGTGCTCATCGGAGCGCACCAGGCCGTCGAACTGGTCGCCGCGGTGGGTGCGGCCGTGCAGAACGTCCGGCGCCATGTGGCCGAGGACGCCGATGCCTGGGTGCTGCTCGAGGACGAGGGCGACATGGTGGTCGTGACCGTGCGCGACGACGGTCCGGGGATCGCGCCAGGGCGGCTCGAAGCGGCCGCGGCCGAGGGCCGCCTGGGTGTGGCACAGTCGGTCTGTGGTCGCCTGCGTGACCTCGGTGGGAGCGCGTCAGTGACCAGCAGGCCGGGAGAGGGTACGGAGGTCGAGTTGCGTGTCCCCCGCTGAGCCAACGGCCACGGTGCTGGTCGTCGATGATCACCCCATGTGGCGCGCGGCCGTCGAGCGCGACCTCGCCGCGGCCGGTCTCGACGTGGTGGGCACGGCTTCTGACGGCGAGATGGCGGTGCGGGTGGCCGCGGCCGTACGTCCCGACGTGGTGGTCATGGACCTCCAACTGCCCCGGCAGTCCGGAGTCGCCGCCACCCGGCAGATCATCGAGGCCCGGCCCGAGACGCGGGTGCTGGTGCTGTCCGCGAGCGGCGAGCAGCACGACGTGCTCGAGGCGGTCAAGGCCGGCGCCACCGGGTATCTCGTGAAATCCGCCAGTGCCGCTGAGCTCGCTGACGCGGTGCGGCGTACGGCGGCCGGCGAGGCCAGCTTCACATCCGGCCTGGCCGGGCTCCTGCTGGGGGAGTACCGCCGACTGGCGACCACCCCGGCGCCCGACCCGGGGCCGCGGTTGTCCGACCGGGAGACCGAGGTGCTGCGTCTGGTCGCCAAGGGGCTGACCGCGAAGCAGGTGGCGAGCCGGCTGGTGCTCAGTCACCGCACCGTGCAGAACCACGTCCAGAACGCCATGCAGAAGCTGCAGGTGCACAACCGGGCCGGGCTGGTGCGCTACGCGATCGAGGCGGGCCTGGACGAGGGCTAGAGCACCGGCAGGCCCTCGAGCAGGCGGTGGGCCGAGTTCCGCCGGGCGAAGTCGACGGTGGATCGCACGTACGGCGCGGCGGCCTCGGGCGAGCCCGCCGCGAGAAACGACCGGGCGGCCGCTGCCGCGGCGATGGCGCGATCTGTGGCGTCGCCGATCCGGTCGCACCGGGCGACCGTCTCGGCATAGGCCGCGGCTGCCGCTGCGAAGTCGCCGTCGGCCGCCAGGAGGCCGGCGCGGGCCGACGCGCGGGCGGCCTGTACCCAGAGCGTCTGCCGGGGCAGCGCACTCAGCCATTCGTAGAATGGTCGCAGCCGATCGGAGCCGACCAGTGTCGCGGCCGCCACGGCCGCCGTGATCCAGTCGCGGGACGCGACCGAGGTGTCACCCCGCCACTCGGTGGCCAGGTCATCGAGCATCTTTCCGGCCTCATCGGTGCGCCCTTCCAGTGCTCGGCACAGCGCCCCGTGTGCCAGGGCGGCGCGGCGGATGGGGTGAATCCGGCTTCGTTCGCCAGCCGTACGGCGTTGTCGACGTCGTCGCCGGGATCCTCGCGGCGTAGCACGCGCAGCCAGGCGCGCAGGGAACGCAACTGCGCTTCCCACGGCTCATCGCCCGCAGCGGCGCCGTCG
>JBBPZR010000096.1:0-8339 GCA_038276285.1 Mycobacteriales bacterium
CCCAACAGGGGTGGCCCTGTCCCGACGGGTGCTCGCCGAGCACTACGCCCTGCCCGAGGTCTACCTCGCCAAGCACCCGCAAGCCTTGGTCCGGGCCGGGGTGCTTACGGCCGCACCCGGACCCCGGGACGGCTTCCGCCTTGCCCGCCCCTCCGGGCTGGACAACCGTGCAACCCGACGCCCAGCGAGCGCTGCAGGCGTTCGTCGCCGATCTGCGCGGTCACCCCGTCTGGAAGACTCCGTCCACCAGAACAAGCCGTGCTCGCCGCGCAGCTCCTCAACGACGCTCAGCAGGTGGCGACCAGGTGATCGTTTCCCGGACAGGATCGAAAACTGGCTGTCCGCGAGCCGGCCTCCGGACGCCGAATAACCCGCGACCAGGGCGTCCCGCAGGGAACCTCCAGCGGGCGGCGGCGCGACGTTTCGGCGGACACGACGGTGCCTGAATGTCGGGTCGACGTGGCGGAGGGACGCGCCGCTTACCCCCCGCCGCATCGTCCCCTACGATAGGGACTGTTTGTGCGGCCTGTCACCATTCGTCTGATGCCTGCGGCGCTGGCGTCCGGAGGAGGTTCGCTCGTGGACCGGCCGAGTTGGTCCCCTCCCGACGTCGACCTCCAGCGGCCGAGCGCGGCGAGGGTCTACGACTACTACCTCGGCGGCTCCCACAACTTCGAGGTGGACCGGCAGATGGCTCGGGAGGCGATCCGGCTGTGGCCGGATCTGCCCCGCATCATGCAGGCGAACCGGGCGTTCCTTCGCCGCGCGGTGAGGTTCCTGCTCAGAGAGGGGGTCACCCAGTTCATCGACATCGGCTCGGGCATCCCCACGGCGGGCAACGTGCACGAGGTCGCCCAGCGAGCGGATCCGGCTGCGCGGGTAGTGTACGTGGACCGCGATCCGGTCGCGGTGGCGCACAGCCGCGCGATCCTGGCCAGCGACGAGCGGACCACGGTGGTGCAGGCCGATCTGCGGCAGCCCGAGCGAACCCTCGACGACGCGACAGTTCGGGACGTGATCGACTTCGACCGGCCGGTCGCGATGCTGCTCGTCGCCGTGCTGCACTTCGTCTCCGATGACGATGATCCGGCGGGCGCGGTCGCACGCCTGTGCGCGCCGCTGCCCCGCGGCAGCTATCTGGTGATCTCGCATGCCACACCCGAGGGGCAGCCCGAGCTGGCAGCTCCCCATCAGGAGTTGTATCGGAGGACGTCCACACCGATGACGATGCGTAGCCGCGAGGCGATCACCCGTCTGTTTGGCGGGTTCGAGCTGGTGCCGCCCGGTCTGGTCTGGTTGCCGCAATGGCGGCCGGACGAAGAGGAGCCGGTGGACAGCCATCCCGAGCGGACGTCGGGTTTTGCCGGAGTGGGCCGCAGGGAGGGTGGGGTTGCCGCCGACGCGAACCCGAGGTAGCCACGACCAGAACGCTAGGCCTTAGGTCAGCGCGAAGTACACCGCCACGTAGTGGCATACAGCGGCGACCAGCGTGCAGGCGTGGAAGATCTCGTGATAGCCGAAGACGCGCGGTGCCGGATCGGGCCGGCGGCTCGCGTACACGATCGCGCCGGCGATGTAGGCCACGCCACCGGCTAGCACGAGGACGAACGTGGTGACGTCCCGGTCCAGACCACCGCCAGTAGCACGGCCGCGGTGTGCTGGGGCAGCACGAGCACGGCCAAGGGCGTGTACGTGCCGGCGATCAATACGAAGATCATCGAGTGGTCCAGCCGCCGCATCAGCGTGTGCATGCGCAGCGACCAGGGCACCCGGTGATACAACGCGCTGGTGCCGAAGAGCAGGCTGACCGCGACGGCGTAGATGCCGGTCACGATCCGGGCGCCGCCACGCTCACCAGGACGACGCCGGTCACGATCGACACGGCAAAGGCGCCCTGATGCAGCCGCCCCCGCCAGGTCGGCCGGGCCGCCAGGTGCTCCATGACGCTCATCCGGCCGAGGCTACGCCACCGTAGGTTCAACGATTCAGCGTCCCAACGTGCGGGACGGTATGGTCGAAGCCCCCGGCGGGCTGGAGGCGATGTGGCGTACGAGGTGCGGGCCAGGAATGTCGAGTGGAATCCGAGCCCGCAGCGGTTGCGTGAGCTGGCCGAGCGGATGCCGAACGCCGCGCTGACCGAGTTCGGCAACCTCAACGTCAAGGCGCGGGTCGACTCGCGGAGCAAGTCGAGCACCTTCCTCGTCGACGACTCGACCAACGAGACCGAACAGACGATGACGCGCGACGAGTACGACCGCGTCGCCCGTATGCAGGACGACTACATCGCCGACCAGCAGATGGTCGTCGTCGACGGCTACATCGGCTCCGATCCGAAGTTCCGTACCCGCGCCCGCCTCATCATCGAGTCGGCCAACGCCAACATCGCCGGTATGCAGCAGCAGTTGTACTACGCCCTGGACGACCCCGAGGACGCTGACATCGACCCGGCCACGACCGTCGTCTACACCCCCAACCTGGCCGCCCCCGGCTACCCGAACGACCGGCTGATCGCGGTGGACCTCGAGAGCAACATCACGCGAGTCCTGAACTCGGACTACTTCGGTGAGTCCAAGAAGGGCGGCCTGCGGATGTGGAACAACATCGTCTACGAGCGCGGTGGCCTGGCCCTGCATGCCGGCTGCAAGGTCATCCCCGTCGAGGGCCAGCCCAGGACGATGCTGATCGTCGGGCTGTCCGGCACCGGCAAGACGACGACGACCTTCACCAAGCAACTCGGCAGTCAGCCCGTGCAGGACGACTTCGTGGCCCTCATGCCCGCTGGCCGCGTCTACACCACCGAAGACGGCTGCTTCGCCAAGACCTTCGGGCTCGACGCGCAATTCGAGCCGGCCATCTACAACGCGACGACCAGGCCCGACGCCTATCTGGAGAACGTGTCGGTCGACCAATCCGGTAAGGTCGATTTCTTCGACACCAGCTACACCAAGAACGGCCGCACGACCTGGCCCTTCACCTACATCGACCCGGCCGATCCGTCCACATTGGAGCCCGCCGAGTTCCTGCTCATCCTCAACCGCAACGAGAACATCGTGCCCGGCGTCGCCCGGCTCGACCGGGCGCAGGCCGCCGCCTATTTCATGCTCGGCGAGACGCAGGGCACCAGCGCCGGTGGCAAGGACGAGGAGGGCAAGGCGCTGCGGGTGCCCGGCACGAACCCGTTCTTCCCACGGGCGATGGCTGACATGGGCAACCGCTTCCTGGAGCTGATGGACGGCCACCAGTTCCAGGTGTTCGTCCTCAACACCGGCCGGATCGGTGGGCCAGAGACCGACGAGCGGAGCAAGAAGGTCAAGATCCCGCATTCCTCGGCCTTCGTGCAGGGCATCGCGACCGGTACCATCGAGTGGAAGCCCGATCCGGACTTCGGCTACGAAGTGGCCACATCCCTCCCCGGAATCGACGACGACGAGTTGCTGCAGCCGCGCCGGCTCTATGAGCGGCAGGACCGCCTGGACGAGTACGACCAGATGGTCGAGCGGCTGAAGTCCGAGCGCGCGGAGTACCTCGCGAAATTCGGCGGCCTGGACGAGGCCATCGTCAAGTCGGTCTGCTGAGGGCAGCTCGGATCACTCCAGCATCTCCCTTGTCGTGGGAAACCACCCGCCCAGCACCCTCGAACGCGTGCGTTCCCACGACAAGGCCACGAAGAGGCAGGCGGCGTGCCTCTGCCCGAAGCACCACCCCCGCCGCGGTTGGCGTCTGTTAGGAAGAGGGTGAAGAGGGCGGCACCTCACGACTCCGGCGTACCCTGCAGGCCGTGGGCCTGCGCGACCTGGTGTACCCCGTTTACGAGCGGCGGCTGCTGCGCGAACTGCGAGGGCGGCAGCTCCCGAGGCATGTCGGGGTGATCCTCGACGGCAACCGGCGGTGGGCCAAGGCCAGTGGCGTGGGCGACATCAACGCCGGGCACCGCGCGGGTGCGGAGAAGATCACTCAGGTCCTGGGCTGGTGCGACCAGGCCGGGGTCGAGGTGGTCACCTTGTGGCTTCTGTCGACCGACAACCTGGCCCGGCCACCTGCGGAGCTCGAGCCGCTGCTGCGCATCATCGAGGCGGTCGTCGACAAGCTGGCCGCTCCTAAGCAGCGGTGGAAGCTGCGCATCGTGGGTGCCCTCGACCTGTTGCCAGGCGACAGCGCGCAGGTGCTCAAGGAGGCTGCCGAGCGCACGGTGGACCGCTCGGGCGCCACCGTCAATATCGCGGTCGGTTACGGCGGGCGCCGGGAGATCGCCGACGCGGTCCGGTCGCTGCTGCACGAGCATGCCAGCCGCGGCACCTCCATCGAGGAGCTCGCTGACGTGCTCGACGTCGACCACATCGCCGAGCACCTTTACACCCGCGGCCAGCCCGACCCCGACCTGGTGATCCGCACCTCGGGCGAGCAACGGCTGTCCGGTTTCCTGCTCTGGCAGAGCGCGCACTCGGAGTTCTACTTCTGCGACGCCTACTGGCCCGACTTCCGGCGGGTCGACTTCCTGCGTGCCCTGCGTGCCTACGCCGCCCGTCATCGGCGGTTCGGCGGCTGATCCGCGTGTCGCGGCGGGTCGCCGCGGCTGCGGTCGTACGGTCGCGTCGTGACCGAACGTCGCACGTACGTCCTGGACACTTCGGTACTGCTGTCCGACCCGGCGGCGCTGGCGCGCTTTGCCGAGCACGAGGTGGTGATCCCTCTCGTGGTCGTGGGCGAGTTGGAGGGCAAGCGGCACCATCCGGAGCTGGGCTGGTTCGCCCGGCAGGCGCTGCGGATGCTCGATGACCTGAGGGTGTCCTACGGCCGCTTGGACCGTCCGGTGCCGGTGGGGGAGTCGACCGGGACACTGCGGGTGGAGCTCAACCATGCCGACCCCGCGGTCCTGCCGGCCGGCTTCCGGGCCTATGACAACGACAGCCGGATCCTCACCGTGGCCATGAATCTCGCCGCCGAGGGCAAGGACGTGGTGCTGGTCACCAAGGATCTGCCGCTGCGGGTGAAGGCGGCGGCCGTCGGGCTGGTCGCCGACGAGTACCGCGCCGAGCTCGCTGTCGGCACCGGGTGGACCGGCCTCGCGGAGCTGGAGCTGACCGACGAGGAGATCGGCCAGCTGTACGGAACGGAGCGCCTCGAGCTCCAGGCCGCGCGCGACCTGCCCTGCCACACCGGCCTGGTACTGCTGTCCGGCCGCGGCTCGGCGCTCGGCCGGGTCACGCCGGACAAGTCGGTGCGGCTGGTTCGCGGTGATCGAGAAGCGTTCGGGCTGCACGGGCGATCTGCTGAGCAGCGGATCGCTCTCGACCTGCTGCTGGACCCTGAGGTCGGCATCGTGTCTCTTGGTGGGCGAGCCGGCACCGGCAAGTCGGCCCTGGCCCTGTGTGCGGGCTTCGAGTCGGTGCTCGAGCGCCACCTGCACCAGCGGGTCGTCGTCTTCCGCCCGCTCTACGCGGTCGGCGGCCAAGACCTCGGCTACCTCCCGGGCAGCGAGGGCGAGAAGATGGGGCCCTGGGCACAGGCCGTCTTCGACACACTCGGTGCGCTGGTGTCCAAGGACGTGGTCGAAGAGGTGCTGACCAGAGGCATGCTCGAGGTGCTGCCGCTGACCCACATCCGGGGCCGCTCGCTGCACGACGCCTTCGTGATCGTCGACGAGGCGCAGTCGCTCGAACGCGGCGTGCTCCTCACGGTGTTGTCCCGGATCGGTCAGGGCTCGCGCGTCGTGCTCACCCACGACGTCGCCCAGCGTGACAACCTGCGGGTCGGCCGGCACGACGGTGTGGCCGCGGTCATCGAGGCGCTCAAGGGACATCCGCTCTTCGCCCATGTGACTCTGACCCGTTCGGAGCGGTCCCCTATCGCGGCGCTCGTGACCGAGATGCTGGAAGACCTGCCGCTCTAATTCCGTCGAACTTTGCCCGGGTTCGGTCGGGTTCGTGCTGTGTCGTGTCTCACGATTTGGCCCCCCGATGTGACAACCGCGGCGTTGTCCCTCATGGTCGAGGGGCCTGAACACCCCGGCGCACACGATGCGCCGCCCGTGCGGGACGCCCCTGACCCGGCGCCCGAACACACGGAGCCCGCCGCCTGCGGGCCCACCAAGGGGTGACGTGAAGGACGCGCGGCTGACTATTCCCCGGTCGCAACGCCCGACGGAAGGATTTCCCACTTGAACCGCATTTCTCTTGCGGGGGCGACGCTTGCCCTCGCCGGGTTGGCGACCGCCGGCATCGTCGTCGGCACCAACCCCTCATCCGCGGGCACCGCACTGGCAGCTGCGACGCTGCTGTCCACGCCGCAGAGCATGACCCTCGCTCCACAGTCGTTGCAGGACTCCGCGGCGGCCCAGAGCAAGCTTCTCGCTGACAAGGCTCTCCACGCCGAGCTAGCCCGGATCGAGGCGGCGAAGCGCGCGGCAGCAGCCCGTGCGGCAGCAGCCCGCGCCGCCGCATCCCGTGCCGCGGCGGCTCGTGCCGCGGCGGCTCGTGCCGCGGTGACGCGGGCGAGCAGGTCCACCACGCGTACGCCCATCTACAGCGGCAACGCCCGCGGTATCGCTTTGGCGATGCTGCCGAGCTTCGGCTGGGGTTCTGAGCAGATGAGCTGCCTGGACCCGCTGTGGAGCCACGAGAGCGGCTGGCGGGTGAATGCCGGCAACGCGTCCGGGGCCTATGGCATCCCGCAGGCCCTGCCGGGTTCGAAGATGGCCGCCTACGGCTCCGACTGGCAGACCAACCCCCGTACCCAGATCACCTGGGGCCTGCACTACATCCAGGGCCGGTACGGCAACCCCTGCGGCGCCTGGGCGCACTTCCAGTCGTACGGGTGGTACTGAGGGCTGAGTCGCTACCCGACTCAGGACCGGAGGTAGGTGAGGACGGCGAGGACGCGGCGGTGATCATCCGGGGCGGTTGACAGGCCGAGCTTGGTGAAGATGTTGCGGACGTGGCCCTCGATCGATTTCGGGGACAGGAACAGCTTCTCCGAGATCGCCTGGTTGGAGCGGCCCTCGGCCATCAGCGCCAGCACCTCGCGCTCGCGGTCGGTGAGGGTGTCGAGAGGGCTTGCCTGCCGGGCCCTGCCGACGAGCCGGGACACCACCTCGGGGTCGATGACCGATCCACCGCCGCCGACCCGCCGCACGGCGTCGGTGAACTCCTGCAGGTTGGTGACCCGGTCCTTGAGCAGGTACCCGAGCTTAGCCGCGCCCGCTGCGATGAGTTCCATGGCGAAGTCAGGCTCGACGTACTGCGACAGCAGCATCACCGCGACGTCGGGGTGCTCGGCCCGGATCTGATGGGCCGCCCGCAGCCCCTCATCGGTCTGGGTCGGTGGCATCCGGATGTCCACGACGGCGATGTCGGGCGGGTCGGCCTTGACGGCTCGCAGGAGCTGTTCCGCGTCGCCGACCTGGGCCACCACCTTGAAGCCCGAGTCGGTCAGCAGCCGGGCGATTCCCTCCCGCAGCAATACCGAATCGTCGGCGAGTACGACCCGCATCGCCGTGCCGACCTTCGAGGCGGCGAGCTTGCCGATCGGGTCGTCGGTGCCCAACACCTTGACCACCGGGACCGGATCTCGCAGGCCCTTCAATCGCGTCTCGCCTCGGTTCTCATAATGGACGCCATCGACGGCGCCGGCCAGGTGCACCACGGTCTGGCTGGCGAGGATCTCGCCGGGACTGGCCAGGCTGCACAGCCGCGCGGCGAGGTTGAGCGCACCGCCGCGGTACCCGCCCTGGACGGGCACCGCCTCCCCGACGTCCAGCCCGATGCCCACGAGCAACGGCATGTCCGCATCGCTCGTCGCCTCCTGGACGAATCTGTTCTGCAACTCCACGGCGGCCGCGATCGCGCTGCGCGCCGAGCGGAACGTCGACAGGGCCTCGTCTCCGCGCAGTTCCACGAGGCACCCTTCGTGCCGTTGCACGATGTCGCGGCAGATGTCGGCGAAGGCCGAGGCCAGCCGAGCGGCGGCGGCATCTCCATAGGTCTGGGTGAACGATGTGTAGCCGCGCACATCGGCGATCATGAACGTGTTGATGCCGCCAGGCATCGCAGCCGAAGGTTCACCATTCATGACTGGCCGCCTCCTGCGGCTAACGCGGCGACCAGCGGTGTAGCGCCGTCTCCGCTCATCGGCGGCTGGTGCTGGCCTTGCACTGGGATCCGGCAGGTGAGCAGGGTGCCGTGTCCGGGCGGGCTATGGAGGTCGAGTTGGCCGTCGACGGCGGCGACCCGGTCGGCGAGCCCGGTGAGCCCGGAGCCCTTGGTGGGATCGGCCCCCCCGATGCCATCGTCAGAGACGGTGGTCACCAGTTCGCCGCCGGTCCGCTGGACGGTCACGGTGAC
>JBBPZR010000097.1:0-5882 GCA_038276285.1 Mycobacteriales bacterium
CGTCCCCCCACCCCTGCGCCGCGCCCTGATCGTGCGGGACACCGGGTGCGCCTTCCCCGGCTGCGACCGGCCCGCCGCCTGGTCCGAGGCCCACCACATCACCCACTGGGCCGACGGCGGCGAGACGAAACTGTCCAACCTCGTCCTGCTCTGCGGCCCCCATCACATCGCCGTGCACCACCAGGGCTGGACCGTGAGCATCGACGCCGACGGGCTACCCACCTTCCACCCCCCACCCTGGATCGACCCCACCGGCCAGCCCCAACGACACCACCGCTACCAACTACGCCAGTTGACGCTCGACAACGCCTGCCGGGCCCCACCCGCCAGCTAGCAGCTTGGGTAGCGAGCGGGCTCGGCGGCAGGGATCGTTGCGGCCCTTGGTGCTAGCGGGCGCGGCGGGACAGTCGCTGCTCGTCGAGCAGGACGACGGACTTGCCCTCCAGCCGCAACCACCCGCGGCCCGCGAAGTCGGCCAGCGCCTTGTTCACGGTTTCCCGAGAGGCGCCGACGAGCTGGGCCAACTCCTCCTGGGTGAGGTCGTGCGTCACCCGCCAGGATCCGTCGCCGTCCCGGCTGCCGAATCGATGCGCCATGTTCAGCAGCGTCTTGGCAACGCGACCGGGCACGTCGGTGAAGATGAGGTCGGCGAGCGCGTCGTTGGTGCGGCGCAGGCGGCGGGCCAGCACTCGCAGCAGTTGCTCGGCGATCTGCGGACGCTCGGCCATCCACGGCCGCAGCGACGACTGCCACATCCGCGCCAGGCGTACGTCGGTGACGGCAACGGCGGTCGCGGTACGCGGGCCCGGATCGAACACCGTCAGCTCGCCGAACATGTCGGAGGGGCCGAGGACCGCGAGCAGGCTCTCGCGGCCGTCGGGCGCCCGTCGGCCCATCTTCACCTTGCCCTCAAGCACGATGTAGAGCGAGTCACCCGGCTCGCCCTGACTGAAGACGGTGTCGCCCTTGATGAGCTCGATGTGCTCCATCGAGGCCGCTAGAGCCTCGGTGGCTTCGGGCTCGACGCCTTGGAAGAGCCCGGCTCGAGCCAGCACCTCATCCATCGGCGGCCTCCGTTGATGATCAGATCCGGAGTCTATGGGTCACGGCGGTCCCCGTACCCTGGGCAAGTGAAACCGGCTGCTGAGACTCCCCTCGCGCGCACCCGCCGGGCCCGCCGGATCAACCGGGAGTTAGCCGCGCTCCACCCGCACGCGCGCTGCGAGCTCGACTTCAGCACGCCGCTGCAGTTGGCCGTCGCGACCATCCTCTCGGCGCAGTGCACCGACAAGAAGGTCAACGAGGTGACGCCCGCGCTGTTCCGCCGCTATCCGACAGCAGCCGATTACGCGGCCGCCGACCGCGCCGAACTCGAAGAGATGATCCGCCAGACCGGCTTCTTCCGGAACAAGACCTCGGCGTTGATCAAGCTCGGCCAGCAGTTGGTCCAGCGGTACGACGGCGAGGTGCCGCGCGCCCTCGAAGAGCTGGTCAGGCTACCGGGCATCGGCCGCAAGACGGCCAACGTCATCCTCGGCAACGCCTTCGGCGTGCCGGGCATCACGGTGGACACCCACTTCGGCCGGCTGGCCCGGCGCTTCGGCTGGACCGAGGAGACCGACCCGGTCAGGGTCGAGCACGCGGTGGGCGACCTCGTCCCGCGCAGCGAGTGGACGATGCTTTCGCACCGGCTGATCTTCCACGGCCGGCGGGTCTGCCATTCCCGACGGCCGGCCTGCGGCGCTTGTGGTGTCGCGCGGTGGTGCCCTTCGTACGGCGAGGGCCCGACCGACCCGGCCGTCGCCGCCAAGCTGGTCAAATCACCGCTCGAAGTCGCGGAGTCGGCGTGAGCCATCGGCCGGCCCGGTGTCTTGCCGCGATGGGTGTCGCCCTGGCACTCGCTGCCGGTTGCGGCACGCAGCCCCGCGTGTCCGGGCAGCCGGCCCCCGTCGCCGCTCCGACGGCAGCGGCGACCGAGAAGCCGAAGGCGCTGGTGATCCAGGGCCGGCAGCAGCCGTGCCCGCCCTCCGACCGGGCGAAGGGGGAGTTGCCCGATCTCACGCTGCCCTGCCTGGGCGGCAGCACCACGGTGCACCTCGCCCGTCTGGGTCAGCCGACCGTGCTCAACCTGTGGGCGTCCTGGTGCCGCGAGTGCGCCGCGGAGCTGCCGGTGCTGGCGGCGGTGCAGCATGCGATGCGCGATCGGGTGCTGTTTCTCGGCGTAGACACCGCCGATCGGGCCGACACCGCGCGGCAGACGCTCGGCGACGCTGGGGTGACCTACGCCAGCGTGTACGACCGGGCCGGTGCGGTGCAGGCCCGGCTCGGTCTGCCCGGGCTGCCGGCGACGCTGTTCGTGCGCGCCGACGGCACCGTCGCGTACACCAAGATCGGGGCCGTCTCCAGCACCGCCGAACTGCGTGACCTGATCCGCCTCCACCTCGGCGTCTCTGTATGACCGACAGCGGCCGCGAGCTGCCCGGGTGGCTGGAGCCGCTGGCGAAGGCCGCCACCGAGGTGCGGTTCGAGGAGCTGTCACGGTTCCTGCCGCCGGAGACCGGCGGCCGGCCGTCTGCCGTGCTGATCCTGCTGGCCGAGGGGCCGGCCGGCCCGGACGTCCTGATCATCCAGCGCGCGACCACGATGCGCAGCCACGCCGGTCAACCGGCCTTTCCGGGCGGGGCGACCGACCCGGGCGACGCGGGGCCGGTGGGCACAGCCCTGCGCGAGGCCGCCGAGGAGGTGGGGCTCGACCCAGCCAGCGTGCTGGTGTTCGCCGCTATGCCAGCGCTCTGGCTGCCACCGTCGGGCTTCGTCGTCACGCCGGTGCTCGGCTGGTGGCACTCGCCGCATCCGGTCAGCGCGCTCGACCCGGTCGAGGTCGCCTCGGTCGTGCGGGTGCCGGTCGCCGAGCTGGCCGATCCGGCCAACCGGATGCGGGTCGTCCATCCCAGCGGTTACGTCGGGCCGGCGTTCGAGGTACGCGACATGCTGGTCTGGGGGTTCACCGCGGGCCTGCTCGACAAGGTGCTCGGCGCGGCCGGCTGGGACCAGCCGTGGGACCGCACGCGGATGCGGGAGCTCCCTCCCCAGGCGATCGAGCTGGCCGCCCGCTCGGTGCCGGCCGACACGCCCCGCGACGGCACCGCCTAGAGAGCGCACCGACCCTTGGCGCGGCTATCTGGCGTCTTTCGCCTCGTACAGGGCGGCGTCGCCGCGCTCCATGAGCTGTTCAAGGGTTTCGTTCGGGCGTAGCGCCGCGAAACCCACGCTGATCGATGCCGGCGTCGAGGACTGCTCGAGCGTGCCCTGGATGTCCAGGAATCGGCGGCGTGCCTCATGGGGCGTACTCCCCCCCAGCGCGCAGACGAACTCGTCACCCCCGACTCTGACGGTTGGGTCATAGGGAGCGCAGGTGCTGTTGCATCGTGAGGGCTACGTGTCGCAGCAGCGCGTCACCCGCAGCATGGCCTTGGCGGTCGTTGACTTGCTTGAGCCCGTCGACGTCGGCGTAGGCGAGCACGAGACGTCCGTTTCCGTGTCGAGCGCGGTTGATCTCGCGCTCGAGTACGACGCTGGCGGCCAAAGGCGCCGGTGAGTTGATCGAGCTGGGCGTGCCTCAGCTCGGCCCGCGCGCGGTCGCGATCGTGCGTGGCGGCGACGCGATCTGCCGCGGCCTCCTCGCGGTCGGCCGCCGCTCCCTCGCGGTCGGTGGCGGCCTGGTTTCGGTCTGAGGTGCGCTGGTCGGCGTCTGCTTGGGCATGGTCGCGGTCGGATGCCGTCTGGTCGCGGTCAGCTACCGCCTCCTCGCGGTCGGCTGCCGCGTGGTCGCGGTGTGGGCCGCTCAGCCGGTCCGGACGTCAGCGACACGCTTTAGGCTTCGCCCATGTCCCGGCTGCCGGTCGTGCTCGCCCTCAGCGTGCTGCTGACGGTTACCGGCTGCTCCAACCGCGAGAACGCCCAGGCCCGCGCCCCGCGCAACACCGGCACCGGCACCGCCCACGTCGCCGCCGACGGCGTGCAGGAGATGGCGATCACCGGCACCGAGCAGTTTCGCTTCGTACCGTCGACGATCCACGCCAAGCCGGGCCAGCTGCGACTGCTCCTGACCAACTCGGGCACCACGCCGCACGATCTCCAGGTCGAGGGCCAGAGCCAGAGCACCGGGCTGGTCGGCGCCGGCGAGACCGCCCGCATCACGGTCGACCTGCTGCCCGGTCGCTACACCTTCATCTGCACCCTTCACACTCGCCTCCACATGATGGGCACGATCGTCGTCTCGTGAGTGGCCGGAAGGGCGTGTGATGGGGAGTCCGCTCGACCTCCTGCTGATCGCTGCCGTCGCGCTGTTCGCGTTGAGCGGCTACCGGCAGGGGCTGGTCGTCGGCGTGCTGTCCTTCGTCGGGTTCTTCGGCGGCGGGTTTCTGGGTACCCAGCTGGCCGCCCCCATCGCCACCCGGGTCAGCAACGGCAACGCCCAGCCCGTCGTGGGGATCATCGTCGTGTTTGTCCTGGCCTCGGGCGGCCAGCTCGTCGCTCTGACCGTCGGCCAGGCCGTACGCAACCACCTGCGGTGGCGCGGCGCCCGCGCGCTCGACAATGCCGGTGGCGCGCTGGTCTCGATCATCGCCGTACTCCTCGTCGCCTGGCTCGTGGCCACCCCACTCGCCTCGTCGGGCTATCCGATCCTTGCGTCGCTGGTGCGCCGGTCGACCATCATCCGGGCGGTCGACGGACTGGTCCCCGATCCGCTGCGCAGCCTGTACGAATCGTTCCGCAGGCTGCTGGACACCGGTGACTTCCCCGACGTGTTCGGGCCGTTGTCGCCGACCCGGGTGGCGGAAATACCGGCGCCCGATCCCGCCGTGCTGCGCCTCCCAGCCGTCCGCGGGGCTCGGCCGTCCATCGTCAAGCTGATCGGCACGGCGCCGAGCTGCTCCAGGCGGCTGGAGGGCAGCGGCTTCGTGTACGCGCCTGACCACGTGATGACCAACGCGCACGTGGTCGCCGGCGTACGCCAACTCCAGGTGCTGGTTGACGGCGAGCGCCTGTCGGCCCGGGTGGTGCTCTATGACCCCGAGCGAGATGTCGCCGTCGTCTATGTGCGGGGGCTCAATCGGGCCGTGCTGCGGTTCGCCGGCCCGGTCGGTGCGGGCACGTCCGGTGTCGTCGTGGGCTTTCCGCTCGACGGTCCCTTCAACGCGGTGCCCGCCCGGGTGCGCTCCGAGCAACAGGTGCGCGGCCCCGACATCTACGCCGCCCATCAGGTGACCCGGCATGTCTATGCCCTTCGCGCCCAGGTACGCAGTGGCAACTCCGGCGGGCCGCTGCTTGCCTCCGACGGCCGGGTGCTCGGCGTGGTGTTCGCCGCCGCCGCCGACGATCCGGAGACCGGCTTCGCCCTGACCGCGGCCGAGGTTTCCGGGGATGCCCGCGCCGGCGCCTCGGCAACCGAACGGGTCAGCACCCAGGGCTGCGACTGACCTCGCCGCAGGCCGGGCCGCCGGCCCGCAGTTTGGCCAGCAGGTCGCCGACGTCCACGCCGTACGAGGGGCCACCGGTGTCGGCATAGGCCGTCAGGCGCTCGGCACCGCGGGCCAGCAGCCGGTCGGCGCCCACCTCGTTGCCGCGGGCCCGGTGCGTCAGCCCGACGCAGATCTGGGCCAGCCCCTGCCACAGGTCGGCTTCGCTCGCGGGCCCGGCCTTCCAGCGCGCCTCGAGCACCTCGTGCGCCGCGAAGTGCCGGCCACCGGCGACTAGTTCGCGGGCCACCCGTACCGTCTCGGCCGGCGGCAGGGCGTCCTCAGGTACCGGGTCGACGCCGGGCGAGCCGTAGGGCAGTGGCCGGCCGAGATCGTCGCGTGGACGGGCCTGCCGTGGGC
>JBBPZR010000098.1:0-3080 GCA_038276285.1 Mycobacteriales bacterium
CGGCGGGCCGCCGTCCGGCGCGGGGTCACGCCAGATGTAGTAGGCGCGATGTGGATCGGTACGAGTTGTCACCGCGGCGACGAACCACGGATGCTGATCGCTCGTGTGGTTGACCACCAGATCGCCGATGATGCGCATGCCACGGTCGTGGACCGCCTCGATCAACTCGGCGAGGGCGGCGGGCCCGCCGAAGCTGGGGTCGACGGTGAGGTAGTCGGCGACGTCGTAGCCGTGGTCACGCATCGGCGAGGTGAAGAACGGGGTGAGCCACACCAGATCGACCCCGACGAAGGACAGGTGGTCCAGGTGCGCGGTGACGCCGGACAGGTCGCCCCACCCATCGCCGTCACTGTCGGCGAACGACGGCAGGTACACCTGGTAGCCCACGGCATCTCGCCACCAAGGCGGCTGCCGGGCACCGGAGGAATCCATCATGCTTCCTTTCACATCCACGGCGACAGCGTGTCCGTCGGTTCACGTAATATACTCGGTAGTCGAGGATATTACGAGGAGCTCGCCGAATGTCCAGCGATAAGCCCGATCGGTCCCGTGCGTCGCGGTGGCGCACCGCCGCCGACGTTCTCACGCTGATGCATCGAGAGCCGGGCATCACCCGGGCGGCCGTCTCGCGACGGCTGCACCTGAGCAGCGGATCCGCCGCCGAGATCACCGCACGGCTGCACGACCTCCGGCTGCTCGCCGAAGCACCGGCATCGCCGCAGGGTCGGGGCCGGCCGACCACGATCCTCGCGCCTCATCCGGAGGGCCCGCTCCTCCTGGCCGCAGAACTACGGCAAGGGGGTTGGCGCTGCGCGTTCGCCGCTGTCGACGGCCAACCGTCCCCACTCGCGTCCGGCCGGCACGTCAGCCGCGACCCCACCGCCGTCCTGGCCGCGATGAGGCGCACCATCAGCCGCGCGAAGCGCCGATTCGGCGATCGGATCCGCGCGGTGTCCCTCGCCGTGGCCGGCACCGTCAGCAACGGGCACCTGGTCCAGGCCGCCACCCTGGGCTGGGGGCCCGTCGACCTCGCCCGGCTCGTCGACGGCTCGGACCTGCCGTTGCTGGTCGGCAACGATGCCACCCTCGCCGGCGTTGCCGAGGCACGCACCGGCCGCGCGTCCGGCGCCGGCACCACGCTGCACCTGCTCGTCGAGGTCGGCATCGGCGGTGCCCTCATCATCGACGGGCGGCCGGTGAACGGCGCCACCGGTGCCGGCGGGGAGTACGGGCACCTGCCGTTCGGGGACCGGCGGCTGCGCTGCCCTTGCGGAGCGCGGGGCTGCTGGGACCTCGAGGTGGACGGCCGCGCGCTCGCCCGACACCTCGGTGAACCTGTTCCCGCCGACCCCGGCGGCTATGCCTGCCAGGTCCTCGACCGCGCTCCCAGCGATCCGCGTGCTCAGCGCGCCCTGGCGTCGGTCGCCGGCGCGCTGGCCGGCGGCATCGCCGGCCTCGTCAACGCACTCGACCCGGACATCGTCACCCTCGGAGGAGCAGCCGGCCCCGTGCGGGCCAGTGCTCCGCAGGATTTCAGCGCCGCGTACATCGCGGGCCTGATGGACTTCCGCAGGGCACATCCCGCGCCGGTCCTCGACGCGGCGTACGGCAACGAGGGAGCGCTGCTCGGCGCCGTGGCCGTCGGCCTGGATCACATCACCGGAGAGGCTGCGCTTGCGGCCTGGGCCAACCGGTGACACGCCGGCGCTGCTGAGCACAGCCGTGCGCCCGGCTGGAGTGTGGTGCAGCCGGGCCATTGCCGTCAGCAGTCTGCGCTGGCACAGTGATTCCCACAGTCGGGTCTCCAACCGCTGGACCCCCTCGTAGCCGAGGATCCGGTCCCCGCCGGATCAGGCGGGAGTGTTCATGGACCTGCAGATCTGCGTCACACCCGCCGACAGCGGTGCCGTAATGCGCGTCGGTGGGGAGCTAGATTCGGCCACCGCACCGCAACTTCAGGAGGCGGTCACGGGAGCGGTGCAGGCGTTCGGCCCGCGACTGGCTGTCGACCTTGCCGGCCTGACCTTCCTGGACTGCAGCGGCATCGGCATCCTGGTGAAGGCCCACCGCGAACTCGACCAGGCCGGCGGCCACCTGCGGGTGCTCAACCCCACGCGGCTGGTCCGGCGAGTGATCGATCTGTGCGGGCTGGGTGACCACCTCGACATCAGCAACGGTGCGAGCAGCGTTGACGGCCGCCAACGAGCCGAACCCGGCGTACCCGACGTGCTGGCGTGCAGTTCAGCAACCGCTCAGTCCGAGTGATCGTGACCCGTTAGGGCGAGGCGGTGGTGCTTGGCGACGACAGCCGCGAACTCTTCGGTGCAGTGCAGCGCGTCCGGTGCGCTACAGGGTGGCTCCTGCTCTGCTGAGACGCCGGGCCAGGGCCGCGAGGGTGACCGCGAGGGCGGTGCAACCGGCCGCGGTGAGGAGCTGGGTGCTGGTCAGTGCCTGGAGCCGGACCAGGGCGGCGGCGGGGGTCAGCGTGAGGACGCAGGCGGTGCCGAGGGCGCTGGCGGCCCAGGCGGGGAAGGCGGGGTTGGCCCGCCAAGGCAGCCCGGGGCGGGCTCGTAGGGTCCAGGCGATGAGGGCGTGGCCGGCGAGCCAGGCGAAGACCGCGCCGGCGCGGGCCTGGCCAAGGTCTGTGCCGGCCCGGGACAACAGCAGGTAGGTCGGAGCGACCGCGACGGCCAGGGTCAGCGCCACAGATGCCAGCGCGCGGCCGAACGCCGCGTCGACGAACCGTGCCGTACGGGGCCGCGGTGGACGGAGCATCGCCGCCGGCGCGACCGGTTCGGACACGAACGCCACCGACGCGCCGAGGTCCATGAACAGCTCGAGCAGCACGATTTGTACGGGCGCGAACGGCACGGGGTAGCCGGCGAGCAGGCCGATCACCATCGCAGATACCAGCGCAACCTTGGCGCCGAGGTAGAAGGCGACTGCCCGGCGCAGCTGGGAGGTGACCGAACGGCCCTTCTCCACCGCCCGGACCACGGTCGGGTATGCGTCGTCGGTGAGGACCAGGCCGGCGGCCTGCCGGGCCAGGTCGGTGCCGCGGCGGCCCATGGCGACGCCGA
>JBBPZR010000099.1:0-21448 GCA_038276285.1 Mycobacteriales bacterium
CTTCTCCTGCGTGACCGGTGCGTCGAGGTCGTGGCCGTAGGCGAGGGCTATCGAGTAGGCGAGCCGCGCTTGAATCACGCCGCCGGCGAACAGGGACAGCGGCAGGGCTACCACCAGGGTGAACAGGCCGCCCAGGCCGGACACCGCACCCTGCAGGGCACCTTCCGTGCAGTGCAGACGGACAAGCCGCTGCACCGTCTGCTCTCGGGTCTCGTCAGGGTGCGCCGCGCGAATCTGGCCGACCACCCGCTCGGGGGAATGAAACGAGCCGATCCCCTGGCGACCGTGCCGCAGGACCGTCCCGCCGACCTCGTCCTGTGCGCGCTGCGCGAGATTCTCCGTTGTCATGTTCCTCCCCTACCCCGCCCGGCGAAGTGCTAGCGCTGAAGGGACTTGACCTCGAGGAACTCCTCCAAGCCGTAACGGCCCAGCTCCCGGCCGTTGCCGGACTGCTTGTATCCGCCGAAGGGCGCGAGCGGGTTGAAGCGCCCGCCGTTTATGTCGACCTGCCCGGTGCGCATCCGCCGGGCGAAAGCGGTGGCGTGCTCGGCGTCGGCCGACCAGACACCGCCGGCCAGGCCGTAGATCGTGCCGTTGGCGATCCGTACGGCGTCGTCCTCATCGTCGTAGGGCAGCACGGACAGCACGGGACCGAAGATCTCCTCCTGGGCGATGGCCATCTCGGGGCGGACCGCGCCGAAGACGGTGGGCCGCACGAAGTACCCCGTGGCCAGCGACTCCGGCGGCTCCGGCCCACCGGCCGCCAACCGCGCCCCCTCGGCGATACCACGCTCGATGTAGCCGCGTACCCGGTCGCGCTGGGCGGCCGAGGCAAGTGGGCCGAGCCTGGTGGCCTCGGCGAGCGGGTCGCCGACGGCGTAACCGTCAGCGGTCCGGGCCGCCAACCCGACCACCTCGTCGTGCCGGTCGGCGGGCACGAGCATGCGGGTCCACGCCGTGCAGGTCTGGCCGGAGTTGAGGAACGCGTTGCCGACGCCCACCTTGACCGCTTTGGCGAAGTCAGCATCGGGCAGGAGGACGTTCGCCGATTTGCCGCCAAGCTCGAGCGCGACGCGCTTCACCGTGCCGGCGGCCACCGCGGACACCCGCTGGCCGGCCCGGGTCGAGCCGGTGAAGGACACCATGTCGACGTCGGGATGAGCGGCCAGCGCCTCGCCGACGACCGGCCCGTAGCCGGTCACCAGGTTGAACACCCCGGCCGGCAGCCCCACCTCGTGGCAAACTTCGGCGAGCAGGAACGCGGTAAGCGGCGCGACCTCGCTGGGCTTGAGGACAACCGTGCAACCGGCGGCCAGAGCCGCGGCCACCTTGGCGACCACCTGATGCAGCGGATAGTTCCAGGGCGTGATCGCACCGACCACACCGACCGGCTCGCGCACGACGAGGGAGTTGCCGATCTCCTCCTCGAAGGGAAACCCGGGCAACAGCTGCGCGTACGAAGCGAGCACCGACAGCGGCAGGGCGGTCTGCACCTGGCTGGCCACCTTGAGTGGCGCGCCCATCTCGGTGGTGATCATGCGGGCGATCTCGTCGGCCCGCCCGGCCAGCGCCTCGTGCATGGCGCCGAGGTACTTCGCCCGCTCCTCGGGCGACGTGCTCCCCCATGACCCGAAGGCGGCGCGGGCCGCCCGCACGGCCCGGTCGATGTCGACCGGGGACCCCTCGGGGACGGTCGCTATGACCTGCTCGCTGGTCGGGTCGACCACGTCGATGCGGCCGGCGGCGGAGGGCGAGACCCAGTCACCGCCGATGAAGAACGCGTCGCGGTCAGGCACGGGGAAAGCGTATGTCAGTCAAATGTCGGGCGCTGCTCCCGGCCGCGCTTGAGCTCATAGAAACCCGGGGTGCCCATGACGAGCACGACGCCGTCCCAAAGCCGGCCGGCGGCCTCGCCCTTGGGAGCCGGCGTGACGACGGGGCCGAAGATCGATACGCCGTCAAAGGAGATGACCGGCGTGCCGACCTCCGGGCCGACCCGCGCCATGCCGTCGTCGTGCGAGATGCGCAACGCGTCGTCGTAGTCGGTTGAGGTCATCGCGTCAGCGAGCTCGACCGGGAGGCCGGCCTCGGCCAGCGCGGCCTCCACCAGGTCGCGACCCGGGTCGGCCCCGCCGGGATGGATCCGGGTGCCGAGCGCGGTGTAGAGCGGCAGGAGCACGCTGTCGCCGTACTTCTCCTGAGCGGCAATGCATACACGTACCGGGCCCCACGTCTGTTCGAGCATCTTGCGGTATTCCTCCGGCATGTCACGATTCTCGTTGAGCATCGCCAGCGACATGACGTGCCAGTGGGGCTCCAGTTCGCGCACTTCAGCCGCGTTCAGCAACCAGCGGGAGCTAAGCCAGGCCCATGGGCAAGCCGGATCGAACCAGAAGTCGACCGGCTTGTGATCAGTCACGGGTTTTCTCCTCAGTCATCGCTGTCGAGTGCAGCAGCACCAACGGCGTCGAGTATTCCCTCGATGTGAGACGCTGCCTGCCAACGGCGATCCCGCAACAGAGGAGCACCCACCCGGTGGCTGGCAGCAACCTCAATCGCGATGAGGCGACGGCGCGGGCAGGCCTGGTCGAGGTGTCCGACTACGACGTGCAACTCGACCTCACTGACGGTGGGGGCAAACCCGGTGAGCGCACGTTCCGCTCGCGTACCCAGGTGTCCTTCACCTGTCTCGAGCCCGGACCGGACGCCCAGACCTTCATCGATCTGGTGGCCGACCGGATCCATTCGGCCAACCTCAACGGCACGCCGATCGACGTTGACGACTACCACCCCGAGCGCGGGATCACGCTGACCGGGCTCGCGGCCGACAACGACCTCGTCGTCGACGCCGACTGCCTGTACATGAACACCGGCGAGGGGCTGCACCGATTCGTCGACCCCGTCGACGGCGAGGTCTATCTGTACTCCCAGTTCGAGACCGTCGACGCGCACCGGGTCTACACGTGCTTCGACCAGGCCAACGTCAAGAGCGAGTTCACGTTCCACGTCACCGTGCCGCGGCACTGGGACGTGGTCTCCAATGCCCCGCTGGCGGGCACCGACGAGGATGCGAACGGCGGTGCCAAGACCGTCCACTTCGCGAAGACAGCCCGGATGTCGCCGTACGTAACGGCTGTCGTCGCCGGGCCGTACCACAGCGTGCGTGACGAGCATGACGGAATCCCGCTCGGTATCTACTGCCGACAGTCGCTGGCCCGCCACCTGGACGCCGACGAGATCTTCGAGGTGACCAAGCAGGGCTTCGACTTCTTTCAGCGCGAGTTCGGCTGCCGCTACGCCTTCACCAAGTACGACCAACTGTTCGTGCCCGAGTTCAACGCCGGAGCGATGGAGAACGCCGGCTGCGTGACCTTCACCGAGGAGTACCTGTTCCGCGGCAAGGTGACGCGGTACGCCTACGAGAACCGGGCGAACACCGTCCTGCACGAGATGGCACACATGTGGTTCGGCGACCTCGTGACCATGCAGTGGTGGGACGACCTCTGGCTCAACGAGTCCTTCGCCGAGTGGGCGTCGCACTTCTGCGCCGCCGAGGCGACCCGCTACCGCGAGGCCTGGACATCGTTCTGCACCGGGCGCAAGTCGTGGGGCTATCGCCAGGACCAACTGTCCTCGACCCACCCGATCGCCTGCGACATCCCCGACATACAGGCGGTGGAGGTCAACTTCGACGGCATCACCTACGCCAAAGGCGCCAGCGTGCTCAAGCAGCTGGTGGCCTACGTGGGCCGGGAGGCGTTCATAAGCGGGCTACGGATCTACTTCGGCCGGCACGCCTACGGCAACACCTCGCTCTCCGACCTGCTGGCGGCGCTGGAGGAGACGTCCGGCCGCGACCTGTCGGCCTGGTCGGCCGAGTGGCTGGAGACCGCCGGAGTGAACACGCTGCGCCCGGCGTCAACCCTTGACGCCGACGGCGCGTTCAGTGCCTTCTCGGTGCTGCAGGAGGCGCCGGACGACCATCCGACCCTGCGCTCGCACCGGCTGGCCATCGGCCTGTACGACCTGGTCGACGGCGCGCTGGTGCGCCGGAGGCGGCTGGAAATCGATGTCGTCGGTGCCAAGACCGAGGTGTCCGGGCTGATCGGCGAACGGCAGCCCGATGTGGTGCTGCTGAACGACGACGACCTGACGTACGCCAAGATCCGCCTCGACGAGCGCTCGCTGGCGACCGTGACCGGGCACATCGGCGACTTCACCGAGTCGCTGCCCCGGGCGCTGTGCTGGGCCTCCGCGTGGGACATGACCCGCGACGCCGAGCTGCCCACCTCGGACTACCTGCGACTCGTCCTGGGCGGCATCGAGAAGGAGTCGACGATCGGGGTCGTGCAGGTGCTGCTGAGGCAGCTGGGGCTGGCCCTGGATCTGTATGCCGACCCTGCCCGCTCGCGAGCCGGTTTCGAGATCCTGGCCGATGCCGCCTACTCGCACCTGCAGCGGGCCGAGCCGGGCAGCGACCACCAGCTGACCTGGGCCCGTACGTTCGCCTCCGCCGCCCGGCGCCAGGACCACCTTGCCGTGCTGCGCGCCCTGATGGTCGGCCAGGCCAGCGTCGAAGGCCTGGCCATCGACACGGAGCTTCGGTGGCATTTCCTGCACTGCCTGGTGGCCAACGGAGCGGCCGGCGACGACGACATCGAAGCGGAGTTGCAGCGCGACCCCACCGACGCCGGCCAGCGCGAGGCGTGGACGGCCCGCGCCTTGCGGCCAACGGCCGAGGCCAAGGAACACGCCTGGGCGATGGCCACCCAGGACGACGAGCTACCCAACCAGACCGGCCTGGCGTTGATTCGCGGGTTCAGTCACCCCGAGCACCACGCCCTGTTGGAGCCCTACCGCGAGCGCTATTTCCAGGTGGTGGGCGACGTGTGGGGACGGCGTACCAGCGAGGTGGCGCAGAACGTCGCCATCGGGCTGTACCCGTCGTGGTCGGTGTCTGCCGAGACCGTCCGGACAACGGACGCCTATCTGACCGGCGACGGCGAGGTGCCGAGCCCATTGCGCCGACTGGTCAGCGAGGGTCGCGACGGCTTACTGCGTGCGCTGAGTGCCCGGGAGCGCGACACCGCCGCCGACTAGCGAGGGGCACGGCCGCCCCCCACCCACTTTCCATCCGTCGTGATCACCTTCATCCGTCGTGATCATGCACAAATGCATGCGGGCATCGGCGTGTCGCCCCGCAAACGTGCATGATCACGCATGAGTTGGTCATGGGGAGCGTGCGTGACCAGCCTATCGACGAGATTGGTCGGCGAGCATGCGCAGGCCGGTCACGATGCCGCCGGCCAGGTCACCACCCTCGAAAGCCGCCGTCATCGAGAGCACCGCGAGCGCGCAGACCCGGTCGGGCAGCGCGCGGCGCGCCCGGGCACCGGTGACGATCTCGAGCACCCGCTGGTTGGGTGACACGGCGAGCAGAACGCCGTGCTGGGTCCGCTCGCCGAACTGCGCGTGCAGGGCCTCGGCCGTGCCCCGGGTCGGCTCGTCCAGTTCGCCGACATAGACGCTGAAGGTCAAGCCGGTCTCGCGGTCGGCCGCGGACAGCGCGTCATCGATGCGCCAGAGCTGGTGTGGGGCGAACGGAGTCGGCGGCGCGACGGTCTCCTGGCTACCAGGTACCACGAGCACCGCCCCGCTCCGCGTTGGGCGCACCGGTGCTCGCCGACGCGCTCGAAGGCAGCGCGAGCTGCCCGCCTGCGGGCAGAGCAAGCCGGCCCGATTCGGGGGCGGTGCCCGGAGGAGCCGCGGCGAGATACCACACCGGCGCGAAGTTGTACGGGCGCCCGGGACGGTAGCGCGGGGTGCCTTGGCCGCCCGCGGCATAGACCAGCGCCGCTACGAGGAGGACCACCGCCGCGGGGATGCCGCCGAACACCAGCAATGTTCCGATGACGCTCATCGGCGGGTGCCTCGAGCCGACGAGTCGCTCACGCGGTCACGTTAGCCGATGCCACCGGCCGTCCCGGCGCAGGGTCAGCGGGCCGCGGACATCAGCTCGATCAGCCGCCGTACGCCGGGATGACCGCGCAACTCCGCCACCGAAACCGGGGCCCCTGAGGCATCGGCGAGGGGCAGCCGCCAGTTCGGATACTCGTCGCGGGTGCCGGGCAGGTTGGCCTGCCGCAGGTCGCCGACCGCGTCACCGGGTGACACGGCCAGCAGCCGGGCCGGCGACGCGAGCAGCAACCGGTGCAGGGCGAGCGACACCTCACCGGCGTCCTCGTCGCAGCCGTCCCCGAGCAAGCCTTCGTCATGCAGCAGTCGCAACAGGGCGGCCCGCTCGGCCGCCGATCGAGCCAACGCGTCGGTGACCGACCCCCGGAGTTGACCGAACTGGCCGCGTGCCCGCACCGCCTCGCCCGTGAGCCAGCCCGCCACCGTGGGCAGGTCGTGCGTGGTCACCGACGCCATGGCCGCCTCGCGCCAGCGTGCCGGGGCAATCGGCTCCCCCTCGTGGTCGCGGGCGAACCACGCCACCTCGCTACCCAGGATGCCGACCGCGCCGAGCGCCTCGGTCACCCGCTCCTCGACTGTCCCGAGGTCCTCGCCGATCACGACGGCACCGGCTTGCCGGGCCTCGTCGAGCAGCACGCCGAGCATCGCCCGCCAGTCGTAGGCAACGTACGTGCCGCGGTCGGGGGTAGCGCCACGGGGCACCCACCACAGCCGGAACAGGCCCATCACATGGTCGATCCGGATCCCACCGGCATGGCGCAACACCGACCGCACCATTTCCCGGAACGGCTGGTAGTCGGCCGCCGCCAGCCGCCGCGGATCCCACGGTGGCAGCCGCCAATCCTGTCCCAGGCGGTTGAAGCCATCGGGCGGGCAGCCCACCGTCGCGCCGTCCGAGAGCACCCCCTGCAACGCCCAGGCGTCGGCGCCTCCCGGGTCAACCCCAACTGCGAGGTCGTGTACGACCCCGATCGGCATCGCGGCGGCCCGTGCCGCGGCAGCGGCAGCGGCGAGTTGCTCGTCGCACAGCAGTTGCAGCCAGGCGTGAAAGCGGACCCGATCGTGGTGCTCGCGCCGGGCCGCCTGCACGCCAACCCCGCCAGGGTCGCGGAGAGCCTCGGGCCAGGCCCGCCAGTCCCGACCGTGGACCTCGGCCAGCGCACAGAACACGGCGAAGTCGTCGAGGACCTTGCCGTTGTCACGCCAGAACTCCGCCAAGCGCCCCTGACGGGCGTACGGCCACAGTGCCTCCAGGGCGGCCCGCTTCGCCGCCCATACGGCGTCCCGGTCGATCCGCTCACGCATCGGCGCCGGCCGCAGGGAGCCCACCCGCGCGCGAACCGCCGCCCCGCAAGCCGCGTACTCCGGCAGGTCCTCGATCCGCAGGTACAACGGCGAGCGGAAGCGACGGCTGGACGGGAAGTACGGCGAGTTCTCGATCGGGTGGACCGGGGTCATCGCGTGCAGCGGGTTGCACAGCACCAGGCCGGCGCCACCACCTTCGGCTGAGCCGGACCAGGCCACGAGGTCGGCCAGGTCCCGGTAGTCACCCATCCCCCAGGATCCCTCGCTGCGGAGGCTGTAGAGCTGCACCATCCACCCCCACGTGCGCGGTGGGAGGGGCAGCGGGGCAACGGCCGTCGGCGACGAGGCATCCACCCCGAGCGCGCGGAGCACCTCGATGACCGTCTGTGCCTCGACCTCGACCGGCCGGTGCTGCCAGTCCAGGTAGGAAAGGGCGACGCCATTGGCGGTGGCGAGCTCGACCAAGGACGGATCGTCTGCGGCCTTCACGACAACCGCGCTTCGTCGAGATCCATATCAAAGCTGAGATAGGAGTCCATCACGAACCCTCCCGCGGCGGCCGACGTCCGAGCGCGGAGCTCACCACGACTCCGGCCGGCGGTGGCGCCACGGGCGAGCCGCCTCCAGCTGCGCGGAGAGCGACAACAGCGTCGCCTCGTCGGCCGGCCGGCCGACCAGCATGACGCCGATCGGTAGGCCCGCCGCGGTCCAGTGCAGCGGGACGCTGACCGCCGGCTGGCCGGTCATGTTGTAGGTCGCGGTGTACGGCGTGAACCTCTTCTGCGCCTCAAAGTCACCGGCCGGATCGCCGTCGTCGCGCAACCCGCCCACGGCCGCGGGTGGCTGGGCGAGGGTCGGCGTGAGCACGGCGTCGTAGGCGGCTGTCTTCTGGATCGCCGCGCGCGATGCCATCTGCAGGCCGCCGAGCGCCGCCATGAAGTCCGGGCCGGAGGTCTGCCGCCCGCGCGCGCGCAGCCATCTGGTCAACGGCCGCAGGGCCGCCTCCTGCTCCGGGGCGAGCGGAAGCGTGGCGGCTGACACCGACCACACCACCTCGAACTGCGGGATCAGCTCCGGCCCGAAAGGCAGCGCGATGTCCTCGACGTCGTGACCCAGATCGGCCAGCAGAGCCGAGGCGGACTCCCACGCGGCGCGGCAGTCCGGATGCAGCTCGGCCCCGGGCACCGCGGAATCGGCATAGCGACCAACCCGCAACCGCTGGGGTGCTCGGGACGCGGCAGCCAGGAACGTCTCATCGGCCGGCAGCGGTGCGGCCCAGTGCGGGTCGCCGGGCATCGGCACGGCCATCGCGTCGAGCAGGGCCGCGGCGTCGGCGACCGTACGGGCCAGCGGGCCGTTGGCCCCGAGACCGGTTACGTCGCCGGTGACCGGGCCGTTGCTGATCCGGCCGCGGGACACCTTCACCGCAAACAGCCCGCACGCGCTGGCCGGGATGCGCAGCGAGCCGCCGCCGTCACTGCCCTGGGCAAAGGGCACGAGACCGGCCGACACCGCCGCTGCCGCCCCGCCGCTGGACCCACCGGCGGACCGGCTCAGGTCCCACGGAGTGCGGGCCGGCGGCGCCACTTCGGGCTCGGTGTAGCAGGGCAGCCCGAACTCCGGTGTATTCGTCTTGCCCAAGCTGATCGTGCCCGCGGCTCGCAGCAGGCTCACGACATGGTCGTCGATCGGCGGGACGAAGTCGGAGTACGTGACCGAGCCGAATGTCGTGCGTACCCCAGCGGTGAGGTTGAGGTCCTTGAGGGCCAGTGGTACGCCGTGCAGCGGGGGCAGCTCTGCGCCCGCCCGCACCGCGCGCTCGGCGGCCCTGGCCTGCTCGAGAGCGGCCTCGCCGGTGACCGTGACGAACGCGCCGACCTGGTCCGAGAGCCGCGCCACCCGCTCGAGGTAGTGGCCGACCAACTCCACCGGGCTGATCTCACCGGCTCCGACGGCGGCCGCCTGCTCGAGAGCGGACAGGTCATGCAATTCGGGCATCCCGGCACGGTAGCGCCTCAGGCGCTGGCCGGCTGCCGGTCCGCTAGGTAGGGCTCCCACCGGGGGTCGATGCTGCGGTGCCCCAGCACCCGCCACGCCATTCCCTTCGGCGCACCGGGCAACGGGCCGAGGCGCCAGCCGAGCTCGGCCACCGAGCGGTCGGCCTTGGCGTGATTGCAGCGGCTGCACGCCGCCACGACGTTGTCCCAGGTGTGCGTACCACCCCGGCTGCGGGGCACGACGTGGTCGATGCTCGTCGCGGCGTTTCCGCAGTAGACGCAGCGCCCGCCATCGCGAGCGAAGACGGCCTTGCGGGTGAGCGGCACTTGAGCGCGGTAGGGCACCCGTACGAAATGGGTGAGCCGGACCACGGCCGGCACGGAGATCGTGCGCGTTACGCTGTGCAGCGCACCCTCGCCGGCCTCGACCGCGACCGCCTTGGCGGTGAGCACGAGGACGACGGCACGGCGCACCGGCACGACGCACAGTGGCTCGTACGTCGCGTTGAGCACCAGCGCCACGACCGAGCGGCCCACCAGGCTCACCTCCGCAACTGAGCACAGTGTTGCCGAAGGAGCGCGATTTGGCACCCTACTTGGCACCGGTGGCCCGTCGATGCGCTAACAAGGACACGTGACCATCGACCTCCAGCCGCCGCTGCACCGGTTGTTCGCCTCGAAGCCGACCTGCGCTGACCGCGACGGCACTTTGTGCCACTTCATCTACGACCGCACGCACCAGGGCTGGCTGGCCGGCAGCGCCGACTGGCTGATCAACAAGCCGGTCCGGATCCTGTTCATCGTCGCGGTGGCCGTCGTGCTGCGCTTCCTCGCGCATCGGGCCATCAACCGCCTCATCATCTCGACCGTCGAGGGCGTGCCCACCGTGCTGCGGCCGCTGCGCGACCGGGCCGCGGCGCACCTGGACGTGGAACCTCTGCTGTCGGAGCGCCGGGAGCAGCGGGCCGCCACGATCGGCTCGGTACTGCGCAGCACCGCCTCGGCGCTGATCCTCGCCGTCGCCTTCATGCTGGTCCTCAGCGAGTTGGGCATCAACCTCGCGCCGCTGATCGCCAGTGCGGGCATCGTCGGGGTTGCCGTCGGCTTCGGCGCCCAGAACCTGGTCAAGGACTTCCTGTCCGGCATGTTCATGATCCTCGAGGACCAGTACGGCGTCGGGGACACCATCGACGTCGGCGAGGCGATCGGCACCGTCGAGGCGGTCGGACTGCGCACAACGCGCGTACGCGATGTCGAAGGCACCGTCTGGTACGTGCGAAACGGCGAGATCGTCCGGGTCGGCAACAAGAGCCAGGGCTGGTCGCGGGCCGTGCTCGACGTCCCCGTTTCCTACTCCAGCGATCTACACCGGGTGCGCGCCGTGCTCAAGGAGGTGGCCGACGAGGTCTGGCAGGACGAGGAGTACGCCGGCCTCATTATCGAGGAGCCGACCGTCACCGGTGTCGAGAGCATGGGCGCCGACGGTGTTTCCGTACGCCTCATGGTCAAGACCAAGGCCAACCACCAGGCGCCGGTCGCCCGCGAGCTGCGGGCCAGGATCAAGGATCGCTTCGACGCCGAGGGGATCCAGTTGCCGCAACCGGCCGGCACGGTGCTAATCAGTCCGGGTAACCCCACCCCCGCCCCGCCGGCCGCCCCGACGGCTCCCCCCGAGTAAGAGGCTCTGGGCTGAATGGACCGGCGGCAGCCGTGATCGCCGATCGGCTAAGCGCCCAGCTGCTATCCGGGCCGCCGGCCCGCGATGCCGTCGAGGTCGTCGATCGGTTGCTCGCCGTCCAGGGACAGGACCCCCGTGGAGCACGCCTTGCCGTCCGCGCCCGAACGACCGGCCTCACGGTCGCCGAGGTGGACCGCGCGCTGACGGCAGAGCGCTCGCTCGTGATCACCTGGCTCAACCGCGGCACCCTGCACCTCGTGCGCCCTGAGGACTACTGGTGGCTGCACCAGCTGACCACGCCCCAGCTGTTCACCGGCAACTCCCGGCGGCTCGCGCAGGAGGGCGTCTCACCGGACGCCGCGGACCGGGGCGTCTCGGTGATCGAGCGCGCTCTGTCCGGCGAGGGACCGCTCCCTCGCGCTGCATTGCGCGAGCGGATCGCCGCGGCCGGAGTGCGGGTCGAGGGCCAGGCTCTGGTGCACATCCTGATGCTGGCCAGCCTGCGCGGGCTGGCCGTGCGTGGACCGATGGTCGGCAACGATCATGCGTACGCACTCGTCCGCGACTGGCTCGGCAAACCCCCCGCTGCGATGGACCGCGAGGCCGCTCTGGCGGGGCTGGCCCGGCGTTACCTACGCGGCCACGGCCCGGCCGATGATCGCGACCTCGCGAAGTGGGCCGGGCTGCCGCTGCGAGACGCCCGGCAGGCCCTGGGCGTCATCAGAGCTGAGGTCGAGGAGCGTGAGGATGGATTGGTCGACCTGTCCAGCCGGGCCAAGGGCGAGGGCCTGGGTGAGCCTAGGCTGCTCGGTCCGTTCGACCCGCTCCTGCTGGGGTGGACATCGCGGGAGCCGATCCTGGGCACGCACCAGGCGGTCATCACCGTGAACGGACTGTTCCGGCCCTTCGCGCTCGTCCGCGGGCGTGCGGTCGCGACCTGGCGGCTGGTCGGCTCGCAGGTCGTGCTGGCGCCCTTCGCGCGGCTGCCGGTGGCCGACGCCGCGGCGCTGGACGTCGAGGCGGCCGACATCAAGCACTTCCTGAGTGCGTCGAGCGCCAGTGAAAGGATGGAGTCGTGACCGGCGCCGAGCAGCAGAGCTTCTACGATGCGGTCGGCGGCGAGGAGACCTTCCGCCGGCTGGTGTCCCGCTTCTACGTGAGCGTTGCGGCCGATCCGGTGCTGCGGGCGATCTATCCCGGTGACAACTTCGCCGCCGCAGAGGAGCGACTGCGGATGTTCCTGGTCCAGTACTGGGGCGGCCCGCGTACCTACTCCGAGCAGCGTGGGCATCCCCGGCTGCGGATGCGGCACGCGCCCTTCGCCATCGGAGAGCGGGAGCGGCTGGCCTGGTTGGGGCACATGCGCGAGGCCGTCGAATCGCTCCGCCTGCCGGAGCCGTACGAGAAGACGCTCTGGGACTACCTAGAGACGGCCGCCTTCAGCTTGCAGAACCGTCCCGCCTAGCGGCCGCGCCGTCGGGCAGGTCCAGAATCTGCGTCAGCCCGGCCGTCGACTCCCCCCGCCGGGCGGCCAGTCGCCGCACGACCACCTCGCCGACATCGCGGGCGGTCAGCATCCCTTCCTTGCCCGCCGGCCGGGAGCGGCTCGCCACCGGACCGAGGACCAACGCCAGGACTTGCACGCCGGCCTCATGCTCCTCGAGTCCGAGCGCGCGCGCCGCCATGAGTTCCGCGGCCGCGGTCACCGATACGGCGCCGGCGCCGGCCACCGGAGCCGTAGCCGTGTCGCCGACGATGACGCCGTACGTGGCGCCGGGCCGGCCGCGCAACAGCGGGATGTAAGTCGAGGCAACCACCTGGTGCGTACGCAAGTTGCGGGCCAGGATCGCGTCCCAGTCGGCGATCGGCAGGTCGGCCAACTGGGGCCCGGACGACCACCCGCCGATGGCCGCGATCACGGCATCAGGCGGGCCGACGGTGCCGACGACCTCGTCGCGTACCCGGGGCGCGTCGCCCGGGTCGGCAACGTCACCGACCAAGCCGAGCAAACGGTCGGCGCCGCCGATACCGTCGCGGAGCACGTCGAGGCGCGATTCCTCGCGGGAGGCCACCACGACGGTCGCGCCGGCGTCCAGCAGGGCCGCCACGATGCCCCCGCCCACCGCACCGGCACCCCCGGCGACTACAGCGACGAGCCTGTCGAGGGTGGGCACGGCACCTCCTCCAGGAAATAGACGCTGCCGGCGGCGGCTGGCAGGATCGGTCGGTGACCAGCCCAAACCCTGCCACTGCCGACCCGTGGTGGCGACATGCCGTCGTCTATCAGATCTACATCCGCAGTTTCGCCGATTCCGACGGCGACGGCGTGGGTGACCTGGGCGGCATTCGGAGCCGGTTGCCGTACCTGCGGGATCTCGGTGTCGACGCGATCTGGATCACGCCGTTCTATCGGTCACCGATGGCCGACCACGGCTACGACGTGTCCGACCCTCGCGACGTCGACCCGGCCTTCGGCAACCTGGCGGATTTCGACAGCCTGGTCGCCGAGGCGCACGAGTTCGGCATCGGAGTCACCATCGACGTGGTGCCCAACCACACCAGCGACCAGCACCCGTGGTTTCAAGCGGCACTGGCGGCGCCACCCGGCGGTCCCGAGCGGGACCGTTACCTCTTTCTTGACGGCCTCGGGCCGCACGGCGAGCAGCCTCCGAACAACTGGGTGTCGGTCTTCGGCGGCCCGGCGTGGACCCGCGTGCCGGACGGCCAGTGGTACCTCCACCTCTTCGCGCCGGAGCAGCCCGACCTGAATTGGAACAATCCCGAGGTGCCGGCCGACCTCGAGCGGACCCTGCGCTTCTGGATGGAACGCGGTGTCGACGGCTTCCGAGTCGATGTGGCGCACGGGTTGGCCAAGCCCGAGGGCCTGCCCGACATGGCCATTCCGGTGAACCGCAGCATCCTGGACGGGGTCGATCCCGACGACGTCCGCTTCGACATCGACGGCGTGCATGCCCACTGGCGAGCGGTGCGGAAAGTGCTGGATGAGTACGGCCCGGACCGCTTGGCGGTCGGCGAGGTCTGGGTGGCCACCGACGAGCGATTGGCCCGGTATGTCCGCCCCGACGAGTTGCACCTCGCCTTCAACTTCCGCCTGGCGCAGGCGAAGTGGGACGCCAGTGAACTGCGCGGCGCCATCGACGACTCCATCGCCGCCATGGCCGCGGTCGGCGCGCCCACCACGTGGGTGCTGTCCAATCACGACATCCCGCGGCACGTGACGAGGTACGGCGGCGGCGAGGTCGGGGAGCGCCGAGGTCGAGCCGCTGCGCTGCTGGAGTTGGCGCTGCCCGGCGTCGCCTTCATCTACCAGGGCGACGAGTTGGGCCTGCCCAACGTCGACGACCTGCCGGAGGACGCGCTACAGGACCCCACCTGGCTGCGGTCAGGTGGCCTCGAGCGTGGTCGAGACGGCTGCCGGGTGCCGCTGCCCTGGTGGGGATCGCACCCGCCGTACGGCTTCACTCGTCCGGACGCCACACCATGGCTGCCGCTGCCATCCGACTGGGCGCGGCTGACGGTCGGAGCGCAGGTCAAGGATCGCGGTTCGACGCTCTGGCTCTATCAAGCCGCGCTGCGACTGCGCCACGACCTGCTGGATCTGCGGGCCGGCGACCTCACCTGGCGCGACGCACCCGATTGCTGCCTGTGCTTCGGTCGCGGCGACGATTTCAGCTGCCTGGTCAATCTCGGCTCTGATGCCGTGCCGCTGCCAGACGGCCAGGTGCTGCTCGCGTCGGGACCGGTCGAAGGCGCCCTGCTGCCAGCCGACACCGCCGTCTGGCTGGCCGCACGATGAGCCGATCCCTCGCTCGCTGGCCAGGACCCGCTCAAACTCACGGCGGGGCGGGCGATCATCAGATAATCTGATGACGTGCGCGAAATCACGGCGACGGAGGCGGCCCGGCAGTTCTCCGCGCTGCTGACCGCGGTCGAACGCGACGGCGAGACGTTCATCGTTACGCGCGGCGGCCGGGCGATCGCCCGGATCGAGTCAGCCGGAGGCACGACCGGCCGCGCGGTCAAGGCCCTCCTGCGCCACCCGGCCGACCCGGCCTGGGGTGTCGAACTCTCCTCAGTGCGCGAGTTGCTCACGACTGAAGACCCTCCGTGGCCCGGCTGATCCTCGACACCGACGTCCTGATCGCGGCTGAGCGGTCCGGTCGCGTCCTCAACCGGCTCATCCACGACGACGACGACGTCGCCATCGCCACCGTCACGGTGGCGGAACTGCTCGTCGGCGTACGACTGGCTGATGACAGCCACCGTCAGCTTCGCAGCGCCTTCGTCCAGAGCGTGCTCGACACCATCCCCGTCGAGGCCTACGACGTCCGGGTCGCACAGGCACATGCCGACCTGCTCGCACATGTGCGCCGCACTGGACGATCCCGAGGTGCCCACGACCTGATCATTGCGGCGACAGGATCGGCCACCGACCGCATCGTCGTGTCGACCGACGCCGGCGCGTACGCGGACCTGCCCCAGGTGAGGACGAGATAGGTCAGTCGCGGGTGAGCTTGCGGTAGGTAACCCGGTGCGGGCGAGCCGCCTCGGCACCGAGCCGATCGACCTTGTTGCGCTCGTAGTCTTCGAAGTTGCCCTCGAACCAGAACCACTTGTCCGGCTCCTCGCCGGTGCCTTCCCACGCGAGCATGTGCGTGGCGACCCGGTCGAGGAACCACCGGTCGTGGCTCGTGATGACCGCGCAGCCGGGAAACTCCAGTAGCGCCTGCTCGAGCGACTGCAACGTCTCGACGTCGAGGTCGTTGGTCGGCTCGTCGAGCAGGAGCACATTGCCGCCGTGCTTCAGGGTCAGCGCGAGATTGAGCCGGTTGCGCTCCCCGCCGGAGAGCACCTTGATCGGCTTCTGCTGGTCGGGGCCCTTGAAGCCGAACGTGCCGACGTAGGCGCGTGAGGGCATCTCTCGGCTGCCGACCTTGATGTGGTCCAAGCCGTCGGAGATGGCCTCGAAGATCGTCTTCTCGCCGGCCAACTGCGAGCGGCTCTGGTCGACGTAGGAGATGCTCACCGTGTCACCGATGAGCAGATCGCCGGCGTCGGGCTTCTCCTCGCCGATGATCATCTTGAACAGCGTGGTCTTGCCGACGCCGTTGGGCCCGATGATCCCCACGATGCCTCCCCGGGGCAGCGAGAAGGACAGGTCGGACATCAGCGGGCGACCGTCGAAGCCCTTGGCCAGGCCCTTGGACTCGATCACCTGGTTGCCCAGGCGCGGACCCGGCGGGATTTGGATCTCCTCGAAGTCCAGCTTGGACCCGCGCTCGGCCTCGGTGGCCAGCTCCTCGTAGCGTTGCAGCCGAGCCTTGCTCTTGGCCTGGCGCGCCTTTGGGTTGGACCGCACCCATTCCAGCTCCCGGCTGAGCTGCCGCTGCCGCTTGGCGTCCTTGGCGCCCTCGACCTTCAGCCGGGCCTGCTTGGCCTCCAGGTAGGTCGTGTAGTTGCCTTCGTACGGGTAGGCCCGACCGCGGTCGAGCTCGAGGATCCATTCGGCGACGTTGTCGAGGAAGTACCGGTCGTGGGTGACCGCCAGGACGGTGCCTGGGTACTTGGCCAGGTGCTGCTCCAGCCACAGCACGCTCTCGGCGTCGAGGTGGTTGGTGGGCTCGTCGAGGAGAAGGAGATCGGGCTGCTGCAGGAGCAGCTTGCACAGAGCGACCCGGCGGCGCTCGCCGCCGGAGAGGAGCTTCACGTCGGCGTCGCCGGGCGGGCAGCGCAGCGCGTCCATGGCCATCTCGATCTGCGAGTCGAGCTCCCACGCGCCGACGTGCTCGATCTGCTCCATCAACTCGCCCTGCTCGGCCAGCAAGGTGTCGAAGTCGGCATCGGGCTCGCCCATCTTGGCGCTGACGTCGTCGAACTTCGCGAGCAGCTCCCGCGTGTGCGCCACCGCCTCCTCGACGTTGTCGCGGACGTTCTTGTCCTCGGTCAGCGACGGCTCCTGTTCGAGCAGGCCGACGGAGTATCCCGGGCTCAAGGTGGCGTCGCCGTTGGAGGCGTGATCGAGGCCCGCCATGATCTTCAGCACGGTCGACTTGCCCGCGCCGTTGGCGCCCACCACGCCGATCTTGGCGCCGGGCAGGAACGCCAACGTCACGTCGTCGAGGATGACCTTGTCGCCGTGCGCCTTGCGTACCTTGCGCATCGTGTAGATGTACTGAGCCACTGCGGGGAAGTCCTCACACTCGTCGGGGCGTCTCTCCAGTGTCTCAGCCGGGCCGGCTCGGACCGAATCCGTAGCAGGGATTGGACGGCCTGCAGTGATCGGCCCCGGTACGACGCGATCTCGCTCGACGCGGCCGGTTGATTCGTACGGCAGCCGCCGAGGGAAAGGCGCGATACTTAGCGCCTCGATGTGCTACAACTAGCACATGGTAAGTGTGGGCGTGCGGGAGCTGCGGCAACGTGCGAGTGAGCTGCTGCGCCACGTCCAGCGTGGGGAAACGATCGAGATCACCGATCGGGGCCGGCCGGTGGCGCTGCTGGGACCTCTACAGGGGGGCAGCCCGCTCGAGCGCTTGCGCGCCGCCGGGCAGGTGCGCTCCGCCGACTGCGACCTTGACGACCTTCCGGAGCCCCTCGAGCTCGAGGCGGGCCAGGACACGCCGTCAGCGGTGTTGGCTCGTCTCCGGCGCGATGAGCGCTGAACGGGCGACCTACCTCGACTCCTCGGCCATCGTGAAGCTCGCGGTGGCGGAGGTGGAGTCCGCGGCCCTGCGCAGGTACCTGCGTCGGCGACGACCGCTCGTCTCGAGCGCCCTGGCAGGCACCGAGGTCGGCAGGGCACTCTCGCCGTTCGGGGCGCTCGCCGTCCGTCGAGGTGGGGAAGTCCTCGCTCGATTGGATCTCCTACGAGTGAGCGATCGTCTTCTCGACGCGGCCGCCCGGCTCCCACCGACCGAGCTTCGGTCTCTGGATGCCATACACCTCGCGACCGTCGAGCAGCTCGGCGCCAGCGTCGCTCGGGTGGTGACCTATGACGAAAGAATGTCCGCAGCGGCCGAGGCGCTGGGCTGGACCGTGGCCGCCCCGTCCTGAACGCAGCGACGATGTCGATATAAGTCGCGTCCTCGCCGAGGAAGTACGGACCGATCAGGATGAGCGTTGCGCGATTCTCGCGCTGCGGAAATCCCCGGAGCCAGCTGGGCCGAAGACCGCTGGCAAGCGGCCGAGGTCAGGCCACCTGAACGGCCGGCTCCTCGATCACCTCGGGCTCGTCCTCCTCCACCTCGTAGGGAGCCAGCGCATCGCTTGAACGTGGCGAGCGATGGAAGATCGTGGTGCCCCGGGAGAGATCGTGGCCGATGGCGTAGGCCTCGAGGTCGTAGGCCGTGCGCTTCTGCTCCTCCTTCTCGTACTGCCGGCTGAAGTAGCGGCCATAGACCACTACCGGGTCGCCCTTGATCAACGACCGCGCCGCGTTGTCTCCAAGCTGGCGCCAGCAGGTCACCCGCACGAACAGCGAATCGCTGTCGGTCCACGCGCCCGTCTCGCGATCGCGGCGACGAGCGGTGGACGCGACGCGGAAGGACGTCACGCTGGTGCCGTTGTCGAGCACCCGGCGCTGCGGGGTGTCGACGACGTTGCCGGCGACGGTCAGTCTGGTGTCGAACACGAGAAGCCTCCTTGACAGACCCGGCGGCGCGCATCGCCGCCGGCATCGTCCAGGTTGGGCCGTGGCCGGGACAGCCTGGAGGGCCGACCGCGCTTCTGTGGACGGTCTACTGGCTGGGGACAGCGCCTTGACGGCCGCGCATCGAGCCCCGCAGGGGCACCACTGACAGTCCAGTGCCTGCTACTCGGCGCACCGGTGTCACCCTATGGCCCGTGATGGGCGAGTTGGGACCAGGCGACCTGACGCTCGACGGGCCCCGGTGGCCGCGGAGCCCTGGCTCGGCGCGCCCGCCCTCAGCTACCCGCGACGACCCCGCAACATCGTCGACATCCTCCGGGCGGCGGCGCGGCACTGGCCGGAGACCACGGCCTGCACCGATGAGACCGGCGACAGCATGAGTTACCGGGAGGCCGCGTGGGCGATGGACGAGGCGGCATCGCGTCTGCTCAGTGAGTACCGGCTGCACCCGGGTGACCGGAGCTCGCCTTCGGCCAGCCGGAACTGTTGGAGCAACTCGCGCAGTCGGCCGGCCCGCGGCCGGTTCACCCGCTTGACCTGCAGGACGTGTCCGGCTTCCCGCACCACACGTCACGGCACGCGGCGGACGAAGCATCGACGTATGCGGTTGCCTGGACCGCCGGGGCCACCGGCCGGCCAAAGTGCAGCCACGTCTTGACCGCTGCAGTGTGCACAGCGCGATGAGTCATCAGAAGGTGCTGCAACTGCGACCGGGCGAGCGCACCGCCGTCCTCTTCCGGTGTCGGGCAGCACCGCGCTGCACGCCCACATCCTCCCCGCGATGCTGGCCGGCGCGACGTCGGTGTTGATGGAGACGGACCGCCCCGGGCGCTGGGTGGAGTTGCTCGCCCAGTACCACATCGCCTGGGCTAACGCTGGGCTAACGCCCTGCCCTCGTGGTGGCAGGCTGCGCGTGCAATCCCGGGCTGCACAACCTGCCCGCACTGCGCCTGGCGGGGTCGAGCGGCGAGCCGTACCCCGCTGGGCTTGTCGCCGCGATGCGTCAGCGGCTGCCGAACACCCGGCTCATCGACAGCTACGGCCTGGCGGAGACGCATTTCGCCGCGACCATGCTCCTCGATGAGCAGTTCTCCGAGCACATGGGTTCGGTCGGCCGTCCGCTGCCCTGTCTGGAGGTTCAGGTCAGGAACGGCTCCGGGGCTGTGCTGGGGCGCGGTGAGCCCGGGGAGATCTGGCTGCGCGGCTCGCCGGTCACCACCGGTTACCTCGACGGCGAGGCCGCGACCCGCGAGCCTCTTGTTAACGGCTGGTTGCGTACCCACGATCTCGGGCGGGTGAGCCGTGACGGCTATCTGTACGTCCTGGGCCGGGTGACCGACACGATCACGGTCGGTGGCAACAGGGTGTTCCCCGCATCGGTCGAGGCGCTCCTGCGCCAACTACCGCAGGTCAACGACGCGGTGGTGCTCGCCGCGCCCGACCGCTCGGGCAACGAGGTGCTCGTGGCCTTCGTCGTACGGCAGCGGGCGGCAGGCTCACCGAGTCCGACGTACGAAGGTGCGTACGCGAGCGGATGGCCGACTACGCGGTCCCCGCGGTCGTCCGGTTTCGTGCCCCAGGTGCCCCGCCACCCGACCGGCAAGGCCGACAAGCCGGCGCTGCGGCGGCTGCTGGTCACGCCTGGGTGAGCCGCCCGGGAACCTCGGGGGCCCGGCCGGTTTCCTTGCAATGTGACCTCACGCATCTTTCACGTACGCGAAGGCATCGTGAAACCCATGCAGGGCGATGAGCTGGCCTCCGATCCGCCGACATGGCGGAGCCGGCTCCAGGAACCGGGCTGGGTGCTGCTGCCGCAGCGGCTGTTCCTGGGCGCGACGTTCACCTATGCGGGCCTGCAGAAGCTCTCCGACCCGCATTACTTCGCGGCCGGCGATCCCCAGTCCGTGGCGGCGCTCATGCAGAACTTCCGCCATTCCAGCCCGCTCGGGCCGGTCATCGGCGTCGCGGCCGACCATTCCTATGCGGCCGGCCTGCTGATCGCTGTTGCCGAGATCGCCATCGGACTCGGCACTCTGGTCGGACTCTGGGTACGCGCTGCCGCCGTCGGCGGCGCCCTGCTCTCGCTCATATTTCTGCTCACCGTGAGCTGGCAGACCAGCCCCTACTACTACGGCTCCGACATCGTCTTCATCGTGATGTGGCTGCCCCTGATTGCCGTTGGCGCGGCCGGCGTGTTGTGCGTGGACGCGGTGCTGGCGTCCCAAGTCCGGCCGGACGAGCCGTTGCTCGGCAGGCGGTCGCTGCTGCGCTACGGCGGGGTCGCGGGCCTGGTGGCGGCGGTCGGCCTCGTTTCAGCTTGGGGCGCGGTGGCCAGCAGGGGCACTCTGCCGCGCCGCTCCACCGTCGGCCTGTCCGGCCCTGAGCCCTCCCCCGCCGCCTCGACCGCCCCGACCGTCGGTCCGACCGAACCGCCGGCGGAGAATGCGCTGGCGTTCACAAGTCAGGTACCCGTCGGCGACGCGTTCCTGGCCACCGACCCTCAGAGCGGCCAGCCTGTACAGGTGCTGCAGCCGACGGCCGGCAAGTTCGCGGCCTTCTCCGCCGTGTGTACGCACGCCGGATGCACGGTCGCGTGGTCTGGGGACGGCTTCAGCTGCCCGTGTCACGGCGCCACCTATGACGCCTCGGGTCAGGTGACCGGCGGCCCCGCCCCCAGCCCGCTGACACGCGTCGCGGTACGAGTTCAGGGCGCCAGCGTCGTCCTTGAGTAGCGCACAATGGCAGCCGAGCGCCCGTAGCTCAGTGGATAGAGCAGGTGCCTTCTAAGCACTTGGCCGCAGGTTCGAGTCCTGCCGGGCGCAC
>JBBPZR010000100.1:0-18205 GCA_038276285.1 Mycobacteriales bacterium
GCGACCCGGCCGCCGGGTCGGCGAGGTCGGCGCCGGACAGCCCGGTGACGTAGGACACGTAGCCGGGCACCAGCGGCAAGATGCAGGGAGAGAGGAAGCTGACCAGCCCGGCCAGCACCGACACGACGACCGCCGCGACCAGGGGACCGCTGGTCACTGTGTGGGCGAAGCCGGCACCAGACGCCAGAGTGTCGGCGAACCCGGCAGCGGACGTCATGACCCCTCGGCGGCGACCCGGCGCACGATCGGCAGCAACTCGTCGGCCCGCAACGACCGGCGGAACAGCGCGGCGACCCGGCCCTGCCGGTCGAGCACGAGGGTGGCCGGCGTGGCGTTGGGTGGCGTGTCGCGGAAGCGCAGGGCGACCCGGCCGGTGCGGTCGTACAGGCTCGGGTAGGTGATCTTGAAGGTGCGCTGGAAGGCGAGGGCGGAGGCGCGCTCGTCCTTCACATCCACACCGACGAACTGCACACCAAGGCCCTTCGTCTGCAGGTACACCGCTTCCAGGTCGGGCGCCTCGACCCGGCAGGGGGCGCACCACGATCCCCAGAAGTTGACCACGACCACCGTGCCGCGCAGCTTGCCCAGGTCGAACGATCCGCCGTCGAGCAGGGTTCCGGTCATGCTCGAGGGAGCACCCCGCTGACCGGGTGAGAGCACCCGCTGGGTGCCGTCTCCCGCGACGAAGCGGTTGCTCGAGCCGGCCGCCTGATCGACGGCGTCGGTGCCGGTGGAGCAGCCGGTCACCGCCACCGCTGCGACGAGCAGGCCCCGGCTCACCCACCGTCGGCACCTCACTCGCCGGCCACCTTCTTGGCGATCTTGGCGGTGACGAGGTGCGCGGCCGGCTCCTGATAGCCGACGCCGACCATCCGATTCCCGTCGAAGGCGACCGAGGTCAGGCTGGCCAGGCCGCACTCCCGGTGCGCGGGGTAATGCCACAGCGCTCGGCCCTCGAGGCGCCGGCGCAGGATCCAGATGGGAAGTTGGTGGCTGACGCAAACCGCCTCGTGCCCCTCGGCGGCAGAGCGGGCCGACAGCAGGGCGGCGTGCATCCGCTGTGCGATCCCATCGTAGGGCTCCCCCCATGACGGGGTGAACGGGTTGCGCAGCCGGGGCCACACCGAGGGCCGGCGGAGCACGGCGTCACGGACGCCGAAGCGCCGGCCGGCGAAGAAGTTGTCGGCCTCGATCAGGCGCGGATCGGTGAAGACGTCGAGATCGAACCGTTCGGCGATCGGCTTGGCGGTCTCCTGCGCCCGGTCGAGCGGGCTGGCGGCCAGGTAGGTGATGTCGTGCCCTTCGAGGGCAGCTGCCACTGCGGCCGCCATGCGCCGCCCGATCGCCGAGAGCAGGAAGCCCGGCAGCCGGCCGTACAGGATGCCATCGGGATTGTGAACCTCGCCGTGACGCAGGAAATGGACGACCGTACGGCTCACGCGCCGCTCCCGGCCGCCGCGGCGGCGGCATGTGGCAGCGCGTCGGCGACCCGCTCCAAGGCCGCGTCATCATGCGCGGCCGAGAGAAACCACGCTTCGTAGGCGCTCGGCGGCAGGTAGACGCCCCGGCCCAGCATCTCGTGGAAGAAGGCGGCATATGCGCCGGTGTCCTGGCGCTGCGCGGCCGCGAAATTCCGCACCTCGCCGGCCGTGAAGAACACACTGAACAGGTTGCCGGCGCTCTGCACACGGTGCGGCACGCCGGCCGCCGCAAGTGCTTCGCCGGCCAGCCCGGCGACCTGGGCGGCGGATTTGTCGACGGCCGCGTAGACCTCATCGGTGCACGCTTGCAGGGTCGCCAGCCCGGCCGCGGTGGCCAGCGGGTTCCCCGACAGCGTCCCGGCCTGGTAGACCGGGCCGGCCGGCGCGAGGTGCCCCATCACGTCGGCCCGGCCACCGAAAGCGGCCGCGGGCAGCCCACCGCCCATGACCTTGCCGAAGGTGATCAGGTCGGGCCGCACACCCTCGATGCCATACCACCCGGCCGATGACACTCGGAAGCCGGTGAGCACCTCGTCGCTGACGAGCAGCGCGCCGTAGCGATCACACAACTCCCGTACCCGCTGGTTGAACCCGCCAGCGGGCGGCACTACCCCCATGTTGGCGGGCACCGCCTCGGTGATCACGCAGGCGATCCCCTCCGGCTCCGCCATGAAGGCGGCGGCGAGCGCGTCGGAGTCGTTGTACGGCAGGACCGTCGTGTCCCGTGCGCTGGCGCCGGTCACGCCCGGCGTGTCCGGCACACCGAAGGTGACCAGCCCCGACCCGCTGCTCACCAGCAAGGAGTCGACGTGACCGTGGTAGCAGCCGGCGAACTTCACGACCTTGGCCCGCCCGGTGAACCCCCGGGCCAGCCGGATCGCGCTCATCGTCGCTTCGGTGCCGGAGCTGACCATCCGGATCTGTTCGACCGGCGCCACCCGCGCGACGATCTCCTCGGCCAGGGCGACCTCGCCCTCGGTCGGCGTCCCGTACGAGGTGCCCGCACAAGCCGCGCGCCGCACCGCCTCGACCACCGCCGGATGGGCGTGCCCGAGGATCAACGGTCCCCAGGAGCACACCAGGTCGACGTACTCCCGACCGTCGGCGTCGACGAGATACGGCCCGTGCCCGCTGACCATGAACCGCGGGGTGCCGCCGACGGCGCCGAAACCTCGAACCGGCGAGTTGACCCCACCGGGGATCACCGCCAAGGCGCGCTCGAACAGCGCGGCGGAGCGCGGCGCGTCGTAGGGAAACGCCCCACCCCTTGGCAATTTCCGGGAAAACGTCGGTTCAGCGCGCCCGAAAGTGACGTTTTCCGGGAAAACGTCGGGGAGGGTGGGGTCGGGGCCGGACACGGCCTACGCACCCATGCGGCGGGCCACTTCGGTCGCCCAGTACGTGAGCACGATGTCAGCACCGGCCCGCCGGATCGACAACAGCGTCTCCAGGATCACCCGGTCGCGGTCGATCCAGCCGCGAGCCGCCGCGGCCTCGACCATGGCGTACTCCCCGCTGACCTGGTATGCACCCACCGGCACGGTTACGGCATCGGCCACCCGTCGTACGACGTCCAGATAGGACATCGCCGGCTTCACCATCACCGCGTCGGCGCCCTCGGCGACGTCGGCCAGCGTCTCGCGCAGGGCCTCGTCGGAGTTGGCCGGATCCTGCTGGTAGGCGGCCCGGTCGCCGAACTGCGGCGCGCACTCAGCGGCGTCACGAAAGGGTCCGTAGAAGGCGGAGGCGTACTTGGCTGAGTAAGCCAGGATGGCCACGTCGGAAAATCCGGCGCCGTCGAGCGCGGCGCGGATGGCGGCGACCTGGCCGTCCATCATGCCGCTCGGCGCGACGACGTGGGATCCGGCGCGGGCCTGGGCCACGGCGATGCTGGCGTAGCGCCGCAGCGTCGCGTCGTTGTCGACCTCGCCGGAGGTGGTCAGCAGGCCGCAGTGGCCGTGGTCGGTGTACTGGTCCAGGCAGAGATCACTCATGACCACCGTGGCATCGCCCAGATCCGAACGCAGGTCGCGCAGCGCCAGCGCCACGATGCCCTCGGGGTCGTCGGCGCCCGTCCCCTGGCCGTCCTTGATGGCGGGAATGCCGAAAAGGATGAGGCCACCGACACCCGCTTGGACGGCCTCGTGCGCGGCCTTGCGCAGCGACTCGCGGGGATGTTGCACGACACCGGGCATCGACCGCACCGGCTGAGGTGCGTCGATGCCCTCCTTGACGAACAGCGGCAGGACCAGATCGCCCGGCGCCAGCCGGGTTTCAGCCGTGAGCCGTCGCAGCGCCGCGGTCCGGCGGAGCCGGCGCGGGCGTGCGGAGGGGAAGTCAGCGTTCATTTGGCTGCCTTCGGCTTGCTCCTCGCCCGGGCCGCACGCGAGGGCGGAGCGACCCCGTCGGTCTCTTTGAGGTGCCGGACGTGATCGGCCAGCGCCTCGACGAGCGCGGACACACTGGCGACCTCGGACTCGACATCGACCCGCAGCCCCATCTCGCGGGCCGTCTCGGCCGTCTTCGGCCCGATGCAGGCGACGACCGTGCGCGGGTGCGGCTTGCCGGCGATCCCGACGAGGTTGCGCACCGTGCTCGAAGAGGTGAACAGCACCGCGTCGAAGCCACCGGTCTTGATGGCGTCGCGGGTGCCCGCCGCGGGGGGCGCCGCGCGCACTGTGCGGTAGGCCGTCACGTCATCGACCTCCCACCCGCGCTCGATCAGGCCGGCCGCGAGCGTCTCGGTGGCGATGTCGGCCCGCGGCAGGAAGATCCGGTCGATCGGGTCGAGGACGTCGTCGTACGGCGGGAAGTCGGCGAGCAGGCCGACGCTGGACTGCTCACCGGTGGGCACCAATTCTGGCTGGATACCGAAGGCCCGGACCGCGTCGGCCGTGGACTCCCCGACGCAGGCGATCTTGACGCCGGCGAAGGCGCGGGCATCGAGGCCGCACTCGGCGAACTTCTCCCACACGGCGCGCACGGCGTTGGTGGAGGTGAACACGACCCACTCGTAGCGCCCGGTGACCAGGCCCTTGATGGCCCGCTCCATCTGGGCCGGCGTGCGTGGCGGCTCCACCGCGATCGTGGGCACCTCGACCGGCACGGCGCCGTGGATCCGCAGCCGCTCGGACATCATCCCGGCCTGCTCCCGGGTACGCGGGACGAGCACCCGCCAGCCGTATAGCGCGCGACTCTCCCACCACGACAACCGGTGCCGCAGAGCGACCCCGGCCCCGACGACCACGAGCAGCGGACCCTCCATGTCGCCGGCATCGGCCTCCATCGCGGCCAGCGTCGAGTCGACCGTGAGCTGGAGGTCGGTGGCGCCCGCGCCGGTGATGGCCACGGGGGTGGTCTCCGGCCGGCCGTGCCGCAGGCCGGCGGCGACCTGGCCGAGGTGGGCCGCGGTCGCGGTCAGTACGAGGGTGCCGGGCACCGAGGCGAGAGCCGCCCAGTCGACACCAGCGGCCCGGGCATCCACGACGGTACGGACACTGCCGGTCGGCACGCCGGCGTAGGTGGGCACGGCCGTCTCGGCCGGGACTCCGGGCACCACCTCGAACGGCACCGCCGTACGGGCGATGGCCTTGATCTCGGCCACGACCTCCTCCGACCCGAACGGATCTCCGATGACCAGGCGCAGCACGGTCGCACCCGAGCGGGCCGCCGACAGCAGCACCTTGGCCACATCGCCCGGCTGCCCCTCGGCCACGCTGATCTCGACCCCCGGTGGGGCAAGCGCGACGACCTCGGCGGGTACGGACGCGTCGTGGACCAGGTAGTCGGCACTGGCGAGCAGGTCGGCGGCGCGCCGGGTCAGCAGGCCCGGGTCGCCGGGTCCGGTGCCGATCACGGCGATCCGGCCGGTGGATTTGCGTGCGCGGGTCATTCCGTACTCCCAGTTTGGTGGTCAGTAAGTCTGTTGTCAGCAAGCAGGCGATGAGCGCCGGCCTCGAGCAGGTCGCCGGCCAGTCGCCGCCCGATAGCGGCAGCTTCAGTGATCGGCCCGGTGGCCGACAAACGGACGGAATCGGAGCCGTCGAGCGCGGTGACCGACCCGCGAAGATAGATCTCGGGCTGATCGTCGTCGCCGATGGCGACCTCGGCCAGAGCGGCTACCGGCGCGGTGCAGCCGGCCTCCAGGGCCGCCAGCAGACCGCGCTCGGCCGCGACCGCCGCGCGGGTATCGGGGTCATCCAATGGCGCGAGCAGGGCCAGCAGATCGGTGTCGTCGAGCCGGCATTCGACCGCGAGCGCGCCCTGCGCCGGGGCGGGCAGCACCTGGATCGGATCGAGGACCTCGGTCACCTCGGCCAGCCGACCGAGCCGGGCCAGTCCGGCCCGGGCCACGACCACGGCGTCCAGCTCGCCCTCGGCCACCTTGCGGAGCCGGGTGTCGACATTGCCCCTGACCGGTACGACTTCGAGGCCGAGTCCGAGTGCCCGCAGCTGGGAGATCCGGCGGGGCGCACCGGTGCCGACCCGCGATCCGGCCGGCAGCTGGGCGAGCCCGCGGCCCGAACGGGCCACCAGCACGTCTCGGGGATCCTCGCGGAGCGGCACGGCTGCGATGACCAGGCCGGGGGTGGGCTCTGTTGGGAGGTCCTTGTAGGAGTGCACGGCAAGGTCGATCTCGCCGCTGAGCAGCCGGTCGCGAAGCGCGGACACGAATACTCCCGTGCCACCGAGCTCTGTCACCGCCGACGCGGACAGGTCGCCCGCGGTGGCGACCTCGACGAGTTCCACCTCGACGGCCAGAGCCGCGGCGACCGCCCGCGACTGGGTCAGCGCGAGTGCGCTGGCCCGGGTGCCCATGCGCAGGGTGCGAGCTTCCAGAGCGCTCATCGGGCCGGCCCCTCGACGGTGACGGTCGCCCGGGCGACCACCTCCGGGGTGCTGGGGTCGAGTTCGAACAGCTCGCGCAGCGCCCGGGCATAGGTGTTGCCGCCGGGCGCGCCGGCCAACTCCTTGACCCGCACGGTCGGGGTATGCAGGAGGGCGGCCACGACCCGCCGGACCGTGGACTCGACCTCGGCCCGCACCGTGGCGTCGAGCCCCGGGAGGCGGCCGGATAGCCGGGCCAGTTCCGTGTCGACCAGCGTCGCGGCCCGCGACCGCAGGGCGGTGACGGTGGGCGCCACCTCGACCGAACGCTGTTCGGCGAGGAAGCCGGCCACGTCTTCGGCGACCAGAGCCCGGGCGGCCTCGACCCCGGCACCCACCTCCGCCCCCACCTCGGCACAGGTGAGCACGCCGCCCAGCGCCTCGAGGTCGACGAGGGTGACGCCCTCGATGTCGTCGGCCCGTGGGTCGACGTCGCGCGGCAGGGCCAGGTCGAGCACAAACAGCGGGCGGCCCTCACGCACCTTCATCGCCCGCTCGATCGTGTCGGCGGAGATGACCACGCCGACCGCGCCCGTGGTCGAGACCATGATGTCCACAGTGGACAGCGCGTCCTCCAACATGTCGAAGCCGACCGTGCAACCGCCGACCGTCGATGCCAGGCGCTCAGCTCGCTCCGGCGTGCGGTTGGTCACCGTGACATCGACAACGCCCGCCCGCCGCAAGGTCGCGACCGCCAGCGCGGCCATTGACCCGGCACCGCAGACCAGCGCCGACCGGCCACCGAGCTCGCCGAAGCGGCGGCCGGCCTCCGCCAACCCGACCGTCACCAGCGAGGCGCCCGCCGCGTCGATGCCGGTCTGGCTGTGCACCCGCTTGCCGACCCGCAGCGCCCGCTGGATCACCTCGTGCATCCGGCGGCCCGCGGTGCCGGCCGCTCCGGCAGCGGCGTAGGCCGTCCGCAGCTGGCCCAGGATCTGGGCCTCACCGACGACCATGGAGTCCAGCCCCGCGGCCACGGTGAACAGGTGCGCCACGGCGGCATCCTCGTAATGAACGTAGAGATGTCCGCCGAGACCGGCCACGTCGGTGCCCGATCGCTTGGCCAGCAGCTCCGAGAGCTCATTGACGCCGGGATGAAAGCGGTCGACCTCGGCGTAGAGCTCCACGCGGTTGCAGGTGGACAGCGCCATGGCTTCGGACAGGGCGGGCCCGGCCATCAGGGTGGCCAGCGCAGCCGGCAACTCACCGGCCGGAATCGTCGCGCGCTCGAGCAAGGACACCGGAGCGCTGCGGTGCGACATGCCGACCACCAGCAGGCTCACGAGCCCACCGCCCCGTCGTACTCGTCCTCTGTCGGCACCGGCAGGCCCGTCAGAGCGGCCTTGCGGTGCTCGTGGAACGACAGGATCTGCAGCTCGATCGAGAGGTCGACCTTGCGGACGTCAACGCCATCGGGCACGGCGAGCACGCATGGTGCGAAGTTGAGGATGCTGGTGACTCCGGCTGCGACCAAGCGGTCGCAGACCTCCTGGGCGGCCGGCGCTGGGGTGGCGATGACGCCGATGGATACGCCGTGCTCGGCGACCTCCCTGTCCAGCTCGTCGATGTGCCGGACTGTCAGCCCGGCGAGCCGCTCACCCACCCGGTGCGGGTCGGCGTCGAGCAGGGCCGCGATCCGGAACCCGCGGGAGGCGAAGCCGCCGTAGCCGGCCAGCGCGTGACCGAGATTGCCGACGCCGATGAGGGCGACGGCCCAGCGCTGGTTCAGCCCGAGCGCGCGGGAAATCGAGTCAACCAGAAGGGCAACGTCGTAGCCCACCCCACGAGTGCCGTACGAACCGAGGTGGGACAGGTCCTTGCGCAGCTTCGCTGAGTTCACCCCGGCGGAAGTGGCGAGCTCCTCCGAGGACACCGTGGCCTGGCCGAGATCGGCAAGTGTGTGCAGGGCGCGCAGATACACCGGCAGCCGGGCCACGGTGGCGTCGGGGATGCCCCGGCTCCGCGCGCGCTCGGGAGCGGCGTCCCCCTGATCGGTCAAGCTGGCTCCAGACGTACGGCCGTGGCCGGACCCTGCTCCGACATCCCGGCGGCACTGTGGTAGAGGCGTACGGGTCTCGCCGTCACGGTATCCGCTTGTGAACGCTCGCACAAAGTCGCGGGCAACGGTGTCGATCCCAGGAGCGGTCCCATCCGGCACGGGCCCGCTCAAGATCTGCCAATAGCCGTCGATGGACGGCGGAGGCTCCGATTTTGAGATTCGGGGGGGGGTGGGACCGATCTCTGACACGGCAACAGTCTCCAACCCAGGCGCAGCTCATGCCTGGCGCTCCCGGGTCACCTCCTGGTTGCCCCGCGGCCTCTCACTGCCTGAGCAGGTGTGGGCATCGCGACACCGATGCGTCGTCGCGCTCCTCGTCGTACAGACCGTAGGGCTTCCGCTGTTTGCCCTGCTGCGAGGCTTCCCTCTCGCGCATGGCTTGGAGGAGACCCTGCTCCCCGCCACGATGGCGACGTTCGCGTGCGGGTCGCGGGCCGGCCGCCCGACTCGCAGCTGTTCGGCCGGAACGGGGCTCATGGTGGTCTCCGGCGTCGTCGTGCACCTCTCCGGCGGGGCCATCGAAGCGCACTTCCTTTTCTTCGTGATGGTGCCCATCGTTGCCCTCTACGAGAATTGGTTGCCGTTCGGGCTGGCCATCGGTTTCGTGCTCTTTCAGCACGGGATCGTCGGCACTCTGGACCCCAGCTCGGTCTATAACCACCACGCCGCCCGCGAACACCCGTGGACCTGGGCAGGTATCCACGCTGTGCTGTTCGCAGCGGCCTGCATCGGTGCGATAGTCAACTGGAAACTGCACGAACGGGCGCGAGCGGTGGCGACCGACCTGTCTCACCAAGTCCACCACGATGCGCTGACCGGACTACCCAACCGCACACTGTTCCAGCACAGAAGTGAGCAGGCCCTGCATGCTGCACCGGCAACCGGCGAGCAGCCGACCGTGCTCCTGCTCGACTTGGACGGCTTCAAAGACGTCAACGACACCCTCGGCCACCACCACGGCGACCTGCTGCTGATGGAGGTCGCCTCAACGGCTACGGGCGAGCATGCGGGCCGATGACCTCGTCTGCCGACTCGGCGGAGACGAGTTCGCCGTGCTCCTCGAGCGGTCCGCACCAGCCAGCGGCGAGCAGGCCGCCCAGCGGATCACCCAAGCGCTCAACGTGCCGTTCCTCATCGACGGGACCGCGATCGACCTCGAGGTGAGCATCGGAATCGCCACCGCCGCACCCGGTGAGGATGCGGTCCGCGTCCTTCGGCACGCCGACGCCGCCATGTACACGGCCAAGGAGCACAGGGTCGGCTACACCCGCTACATCATGGGGCAGGAAAACGACACCACAGGCCGTTTCCACCTGCTCGGGGCGCTGCGCCGCGCGCTCGATCACAACGAAATCGTGCTCCACTACCAACCGAAAATCGCCATCGATACCGGGGAGACGCTCGGTGTAGAGGCTCTCGCCCGCTGGCAGCACCCGGACAGTGGTCTGCTCGCGCCGGCCGAGTTCATCCCGGTCGTGGAGGACACCACCTTGAGCCACCAGTTCACGTCCCTCGTGCTCGCCACCGCGCTCGCTCAGACCCGCCGATGGATCGACCAGGGCATTCGCCTTCCCGTCGCCGTCAACGTTTCCACCCGCTGTCTGCTCGATCCGCAGTTCCCCGACACCGTCGCCGAGAAGCTGCTGGCGGCGGACGTGCCCGGCGAGCTGCTCTGCATCGAGATCACCGAGAACACCATCATGGCCGACCCCACCCGGGCCATCGACATCCTCCGGCGAATCCGGGCGCTGGGTGTGAGGATCGCCCTCGACGATTTCGGCACCGGTTACTCCTCGATGGCCTACCTCAAGGTCCTCCCCTTGGACGAAGTCAAGGTCGACAAGTCCTTTGTTCTTGACATGGCCGTCAACCGCAGCAACACCGCCCTCGTCCAGTCCGCCGTCGACCTCGGTCACCACCTCGGCCTCGTCGTCGTCGCCGAAGGAGTCGAAGACGCTCCGGTCCTCGACACCCTGCGCCGGCTCGGGTGCGACGTCGCACAGGGCTACCACTTCGCCCGACCGCTGCCCCCGGACGAGTTCGTCACGTGGCACCAGACAACTGCCGGCCCAGTCGCCCGAGTTGAGCCAGTGGCGACGTATGCAACGCCCAGGTCGCTATCGGCGTAGTCGGTCCCTTCAGCCGGTCAGAGCGGCCCGCAGTCGTCGCTCATCGACCCGCCAGCGCCCGTGCTGCCGCCCGTCGACCAGGATCACCGGCACCTGCTCGGCGTACCGCGCCATCAGTTCCGCGTCGTCGGTGATGTCGCGCGCGTCCCAGGGCACACCCAATTCGGCGGCGATCCGGGCAACGTCGGCCTTGGCGACGTCGCAGAGGTGGCAGTCGGCCTTGGACAGCACGGTGACGCTGTGCCGGGTGACGCTGTTCCCCGTGCCTGTGTTCCCCGTGACGTACATCAGCCGGCCGCATCCGTGCGCACCTGGCCACGGCGTACCTTGCCCGTGGCCGAGCGCGGCAACTCCGTGACGAACTCCACCGCCGACGGGCACTTGAATCGCGCCAGCGAACGCTCGCAGTGCGCGATCACACCCTCCTCGGTCAGCACCGCACCGGACCGCGGCAGGACCACGGCCTTGACCGCCTCGCCGGTGTACGGGTGGGGGATCGCGATGACCACCGCTTCGGCGATGCCCGGGTGGGCCATCAGCACGTCCTCGACCTCGCGCGGGTAGACATTGAAGCCGCTGACGAGGATCAGCTCCGTACGCCGGTCCACCAGGTGCAGGTCGGTGTCATCGTCGGCGTAGGCGATGTCTCCGGTGGCCCACCAGCCGCCGGCGTCGGGCCCACCGCTGCCGTCGGGCCAGTAGCCGGAGAAGAGGTTGGGACCCCGGACGACTAGCTCACCATGATCGTCGTCCTCGACCTCGTCGCCGTCCTCGTCGACGAGTTTCACCTCCACACCAGGGATCGGCCGGCCGATCGAGTCGGGTTTGGGGAGGTCACTCATCAGGGTCGAGGTGAGCACCGGAGCGGTCTCCGTCAGGCCGTACCCCTCGTAGATCTGCAGGCCGGTGAGCTCACGCAGCCGCCGCAACACATCCGCGGGCAGCGGTGCCGAGCCCGAAAGGGCCAGTCGTACGCTGCTGAATCCCTCGCTCAGGGCGGGCAGCATCGACCAGGCGACATACATCGGGGGCGCGCCGACCACGTTGGTCACCCGGTGCTTGGCCATCAGGGCGAGGGTCTCGGACGGCTCGAATCGCTCCGCCAGCACACCCGTCGCACCCTGGAAGACCACCATGCCGAGCCCTGGACCCAGCCCGTAGATGTGGAACAGCGGGAGCACGAGCAGGACGACGTCGTCAGCTCGCACCGGTGGCGGCTGGATCCGGGACACCTGGTCGAGGTTCGCGAGCAGCGCCCGGTGGGAGAGCATGGCGCCCTTGGGTGCGCCGCTCGTGCCGCTGGTGTAGACGAGCACGGCGAGGTCGCCGCCGCCGCCGGCCTGGGTCGCCCGGTCGCCGTCGGCCGCTGCGAGCACATCGTCAAGGGTGCGGGCGCCGGCCGGGGCCGGGCCGCCCTCGGCGACGATGACATGGTCGAGGTCGGGCATCAGGTCGCGAGCCTCCAGCGCAAGGAGAGCACCAGCCTGCCCGGCGATCAGCGCGCGACTGCCGGAGTCGACCAGCAGGTGCTGCACCTCGCGGCGGGTGTAGCCGGTGTTCAGCGGCAGGGCGACCAGCCCGGCACGGAGGATGCCGAAGTAGACCGCGGGAAACTCCAGGGTGTTCCCGAGGCTGATGGCGACGCGATCGCCTGGCGCCAGACCGAGGCCACCGGTGCCCCGGAGGGCGGCGACAATGCGGTCGACGCGGCGGTCGAGGTCGGCCCAGGTGACGCACTCGTCGCGGAAGATCATGGCCATTGATTCGGGTCGGCTGGCCGCCGCGGCGCGCACCAGATCAGCGACGTTGTCTGCCACGTTGTCGCCGGACCTCCGCCCGTCACTGGCGCGAGGATCCGCGCCCTTCGCAGTCTGGCACAACCGTCTGACAGGACAACTTCGCCCCAATCGCGTGGGTGCGTCCCAGGCGTATTCAGGAGACGGGTTGCTCATGCCGATGCGGTGGTATGTAGTGGGCCGGTCGCGCCTGGATGCCGGCCTGACGCGGTTCGCTGAGACGGTGAACATGGCCCGGGCGAGGCCCGGCGACGGAGAGGGGGCATTCCGTGTTCATCGCCGTACGCGAGCGCCCATCTTCGCCGCCGGCTGGCCTGAGGTCCGCATGACCGCAATCGCCCTCGGCTCGCCCTCCATCGGCCAGGCGCTGGCTGCCCTGAGAGCAGCCATCATCGACCTGGCCCGGATGGACGCGACAGCCGTCACACCGGTCACGCCGACGGCCCCGGTGACGCCCAAACAGCGAGCCGCCCCTGGCTCCACCGGGCAACGTGCGGCTCCGCCGTCGCCACGCGTACCGGAGCAACCCTCTCCCGATGATCAGCCAGGGGAGGTCTGGGCGATCGTCGAGCGTGCACAGGCCGGTGATCCAGAGGCGTTCGGCGAGTTGTACGACCAGTACATCGACGTAGTGTTCCGTTACGTACACGTACGCGTGGGCTCCCGCAGTCAGGCCGAGGATCTGACGAGCGAGACCTTCGTACGGGCGCTGCGCGGTATCTGCGGCGTCACATGGCAGGGCCGCGACCTCGGCGCCTGGCTCGTCACCATCGCGCGCAACATCATCGCCGACCACTACAAGTCGGCCCGCTACCGTCTCGAGATCTCCACCGCGGACATGCTCGATGCCGATCGAGCCGAGGACGGCCCGGAGAACGACGTGCTCGATGCGATGACGAGCGCCTGTCTGCTCGAAGCGGTCAAGAAGCTGAAGCCCGAGCAGCAGGAGTGCATCGTCCTGCGCTTCCTACAGGGCATGTCGGTCGCCGAGACCGCTGCGGTCATGGGCAAGAAGGACGGGGCCATCAAGGCGCTGCAATACCGTGCCATTCGGACGTTGGGCCGACTGCTTCCTGAGGGGTTCGTCCGCTGATGGCCGTAACCCAGGCGTGCGCCGCGGCGTTGTACGGAGTATTCCACGGTCTCGGCATCGTGGCCTTGAGGGGGTGGCAGGCGTGATGTCGACCGCTGAGCGCACCCGGATCGACCGCTTCGCCAGCCTGCTCGGCGGTGCCTCCGAAGCGGCCCCGCCAGATCTGCTGCCGCTGCTGACGCTGACCAGCACCCTGCGGCGCATCCCGCTCAACGGTGACGCCGACCCCGAGTTCCGTCGCCGGCTACGCACCCGGCTCGTGGCGGTGGCAACCGTGCGCCCGGCGAATATGCCAGTCATTCCAGAGCAGCGATCGCGCGTGGCGAACGCGGCACCGGCAGTGCGCATCCGCAAGGAAAAGCCAGCCGCGCGCAGCCGTGGCAGCCGTCGGGTGCTCGCCTTCGGTGGCGCCCTGGCGTCGGTCATGACCGTGACGGCCGTCGGCGTGGCCAGCACCGGGGCAGCGCCCGGCAGCATGCTGTACGGCGTGAAGCGCGCCACCGAGTCCGCGCGCCTTCAGATCGCCGGCGACGACACCGCACGCGGGAAGTTGGATCTGACATTCGCCGGGCGGCGCCTGGCGGAGGCCATTGACGTGAGTGGCAACCAAGCCCGGCTGGTCGATGCGCTGAACGACATGGACGCCCAGACCCGCCAAGGAGCCCGCCTCCTGACGGCCGCGGCGATCGCCGAGCAGACCCGCACGCCGCTGGACATGATCGACGCGTTCGTGGGCAGCCAGCGGGCGAGGCTGGGAGCCCTGCTCCCAACCACGACCGACACCCGGTCGCGCGAGCGCATCATCGACTCCCTGCTCCTGGTCGAGCGGCTGCGCACCCGAGCCATCGCGTTGCGCGCCACGTTGCTATGCACGGTGACCAAGGGCGGTGGCGACGACCTCGGCGCCCTGCCCGGCCCGTGTGACAGGACCATCCGGCCGGCCTCAGGGGTCGGTTCGACTCCGGCCAACGGCCAGACCACCCGGCCGGGTGCGACCGCACCGAGCCCGGCGGCGGCCGGTGCAACGGGCTCCGGTGCTAGCGGCACCGGATCGGGCGTCTCAGGTGCAACCGGGAGCAGCACGCCGGGTGGCGTTGGCGGCACCAAGACCCCGCCCGTCCCGGTTCCCAACGCGACGGGTGCAATCGGCCAGGTCGCGGCGGACGTCGTCGATCAGGTCTTGGGCACGATCGGGCTTTCGCCGTTGCCTCCCGTGCTGCCCTCTCCGCCCAGCCTGCCGTAACCGTGCGGCCGGCGGGCCGCGGGCCGCGAGCCCCTCGATATCCTCATCAGATGCCGCGCTTCAGCCATCTCCTGCGGCTCAGGCGGGACTCCCGTCCATCCGACAATGACCAGGTGCGCGCGGTCCTCGCCGGCGCGGCCGCCGCGGCCGCCGCAGAGGTCGAAGCGTCGCTGGCCGTGCCCCCGGATCCGACCGCGGCGGCATTCTTCGATGTCGACAACACGGTGATGATGGGCGCGTCGATCTTTTACTTCGCCAAGGGACTGGCCGCTCGCAAGTTCTTCACCTCTCGCGACCTGGCGTCCTTCGCCTGGAAGCAGGTGAAGTTCCGGGTGGCCGGCATGGAGAACCCTGCGGTCATGGCGCAGGCCCGGGAGGTCGGGCTGAGTTTCGTCGCCGGCCGTGATGTCGCCCAGATCGTGGAGTACGGCGAGCAGATCTACGACGAGATCATGGCCGAGCGGATCTGGTCGGGCACCCGGGCGCTCGCTCAGCGCCACCTCGACGCCGGCCAGCGAGTGTGGCTGGTCACGGCGACGCCGGTCGAGCTGGCCGACATCATCGCCAGGCGGCTTGGCCTGACCGGCGCCCTTGGCACCGTCGCCGAGGTCGAGGACGGTCACTACACCGGCCGGCTGGTGGGTGAGCCGCTACACGGGGCGGCCAAGGGCGAGGCGGTGCGGGCGTTGGCCCTGCGTGAGGGCCTCGACCTGGCCCGGTGCACCGCGTACAGCGACTCCTACAACGACCTGCCCATGCTGTCGGCCGTCGGCACGCCGGTCGCGATCAACCCCGACGCCGACCTGCGCACGGTGGCTCGAGAACGCGGGTGGCGGGTCCGCGACTTCCGTACCGGGCGAAAGGTGGCGAAGTACACGATCCCGGCGGCCCTCGGCGTCGGCGCTGTAACCGGCGGCATCGTCGCCGGCATCTCCCGCCGCCGCCGCTGACCCCATCACCACCGCCCGGTGCCGCCAGGCTCTTGTCGTGGGAAAGGCACCCTCCGGGCCACCACGAAACGGAGGTTTCCCACGACAAGCGACCGCGGAGGGGCTACGTGAAGGCCGAGCCGCGGCGCAACAACAGTTGATAGAGCGTCTGCTGGATGGTTTCGCGTACCTCATCGGTCAGGTTGAACACCAGCATCGGGTCGTCGGCCGCCGCGCTACCCAGCTGGGAGGTCTCGATCGGCGTACCGAACTCGATGAACCACTTCGACGGCAACGGGATGAGGCCGAGCGGCCCGAGCCAGGGAAATGTGGGCGTGATCGGAAAGTACGGGAGGCCGAGCAGCCGGGCCAGGACCTTGGCGTTGCCCAGCATCGGGTAGATCTCCTCGGCGCCGACGATCGAGCACGGGACGATCGGCGCTCCGGTGCGCAGCGCGGCCGCCACGAAGCCCCCGCGGCCGAACCGCTGCAGCTTGTATCGCTCGGAGTAGGGCTTGCCGACGCCCTTGAAGCCCTCCGGCCACACGCCCACGATCTCGCCGCCGGTGAGCAACCGCTCGGCGTCGGCCGTGCAGGCCAGCGTCGTGCCACTCTTGCGCGCGATCTCGCCGATGAACGGCGTGGCGAACACCAGGTTGGCGCCCAGCATCCGCAGGTGCCGGCGGGCCGGGTGATGGTCGAGCAGAGCCAGTTGAGTCATCAAGGAGTCGAGGGCGATCGTGCCGGAGTGGTTGGCCACCACCAGCGTCGAGCCCCTGTCGGGGATGTTGTCCAGGCCGCTCACCTCGACCCGGAACCACTTGTCGTAGATCGGTCGCATGGGTGCCAGGAGCACCTTGTCGGTGAACTCCGGGTCGAAGCCGAACTCGTCGACCGGGTAGTCGCCGGTGAGCCGCCGGCGGATCATCGCGAGGCCGGCGGCCAACCGGCGCTCCCACTCCGCCGTCGCGTCGGGCGGCTCGGGCGGCTCGGGCGGCTCGGTAAAAGCCGCCGGCTCGCCGTCTCCGGGGCGCAACGGGAGTACCCTGGCCCGCGCCTGCTCAGGCATCGGCGGGACGCCCGGTCAGCCAGGCCGGCAGAGCGCGCTCGGCGTCCTCGAGCACGGCCGGATTCAGCGACGAGGAGAGATCGTGGCTCTGGACGAAGTCCTCGAAGGCCTCGGCGGTGCGGTAGCGAGGCTGGTAGCCGAACTCCTCGATCAGCCGGGCGCAGTCGACCACCCGGCCGTAGTTGAGGAAGGCGATCTGCTCTGGTGAGAAGTCGACCAGACCCGATCGGCGGGCCACCCTGCCCAGCACACTGACCAGCGGAGGTGCGACCGGCACCGGCAGTCGGCCGGCCCGCCGGATCGCCTGGGACATCAGCAGGACGCCCGCGCCAGCCACGTTGAAGACGCCTGGGCGATCGGCGACGACGGCCAGGCGCAGCACCTCGAGCGCGTCATCCTCGTGCACGAACTGCAGGCGCGGATCGAATCCCATCATGGTCGGCACGGCGGGCAGAGTGAGGTAGCGGGTCATCGGGCTGTCGGTGCGCGGGCCGATGAAGTTGGCGAACCGGAACACCGTGACCGCGACGTCGGGGCGGCGCCGGCCGAAGCCCCTGACGTACCCCTCCACCTCGACCGCGTCCTTGCCGTACCCCGATCGCGGCATCGCACGTGGTTCGTCGTCCTCGGTGAACAGCGCCGGATCGCGCGGCGATGAGCCGTAGACCGCCGTCGTGGACTTCACCACCAACTTGCGCATGCTGGGGGCCTGCTGGCAGGCGGCGAGCAACTGCATGGTGCCGATGACGTTGGTTTCCTTCATCGTGGATCGGCCGCCGGCCCGCATCGGGGTGGCCGTGACACCCAGGTGCACGACGGTGTCGACCTCGGCCGCCGAGATCACCTTGGCGATCAGCGGATGCCGGATGTCGGCCCGGACGAACTCCGCGTCGCCCATCACCGAGCGCACGTCTCCGTCGGGTGGGACCGTGTCGACGCCGATGACCGTGTCGATGCCCGGCTGCTGTGCCAGCCGAGCGGCCAGCCGGAACCCGAGGTGCCGGCTGGCACCTGTGACGAGGACGACTCGGGGAAACACTCCGCTCCCGCCCTGCGTAGGGTGCTACTTCTTGTTGCGGCGCTGGACGCGCGTCTTCTTCAGCAGCTTGCGGTGCTTCTTCTTGGCCATCCGCTTGCGGCGCTTCTTGATGACGCTGCCCATACGTGTCCCTCGGTCCGGTCGTGCGCGACTGAGCTAGAGCTTATCGGCCGGGCCGGCGACAGAAACCGGCGCGGTCAGGCGGTGTCGGTGAAGGCGTCCTTGAGGTAGTCATGGACCGCCGTGTCAGGGACCCGGAACGAGCGGCCGACGCGCACCGCACCCAGGTCTCCGGCATGCACCAGCCGATACACCGTCATCTTGGACACCCGCATCAGGGAGGCCACCTCGGCCACCGTCAGGAAGCGGACCTCCGACAACGGGCTGTCAGCCCGGCTCTGCGCCATCTGTCACCAACGCTTTCAGCACGCTCCGGGCCGCCGGTCCCCTCCGGCGGTCAAACAAGCACGTTCGTGCTGA
>JBBPZR010000101.1:0-12039 GCA_038276285.1 Mycobacteriales bacterium
CGCAGCAGGAGGCACCGCAGCAGGAGGCACCGAAGCAGGAGGCACCGCCGCAGGAGGCACCGCCGCAGGAGGCACCGCCGCAGGAGGCACCGCCGCAGGAGGCACCGCCGCAGGAGGCACCGCCGCAGGAGGCACCGCCGCAGGAGGCACCGCCGCAGGAGGCACCGCAGCAGGAGCCGGCAGAACAGGAGCAGGCGCCGAGCGCAGCAGCGGCCACGACAGAGCGGCAGGACGCGGCACCGAGCGAGCCGAGCGAGCCGGCCCAGCAGCCACAACAGCAGCCGGCGGGCGGCGGTGACGACGACCAGGGCGCGTACGTGACACCACTCGTACGCAAATTGGCCGCCGAACACGGCGTGGACCTGTCGGCGATAGAGGGGACCGGAGTGGGCGGCCGGATCCGCAAGCAGGACGTACTCGATGCGGCTCGATCCGCACCGCAGCCCGCACAGGAAGCAGCCCCGACACCCGCAGAACCCGCGGCGAACGCTCCAGGCGCGCCCGGAGCGCCGCAACAGCCGGTGCCCGCTGCGGCACCGGCGCTGCGCGGCCGGACCGTGAAAATGTCGCGGCTGCGCGCTGTCATCGCCGACCGCATGGTGGAGTCCTTGCGAGTCAGCGCCCAACTCACCACGGTCGCCGAAGTCGACATGACTCGCATCGCCCGGCTCCGGGAGCGAAGCAAGGCTGACTTCGAGGCGCAGACCGGCGTGAAGCTGTCCTTCCTGCCGTTCTTTGCGTTGGCCAGTGTCGAGGCACTCAAGGCGCATCCGAGCCTCAACGCGTCCATCGACGTCGAGGAGGGTGCGATCACCTATCACGACGCCGAGCATCTCGGCGTCGCCGTCGACACCGACCGCGGGTTGCTCGTGCCCGTCATCCATGAAGCCGGCGACCTCAACCTCAGTGGTCTGGCGCGCCGGATCGCCGACCTGGCAGAGCGCACGCGAGCCGGCCGGGTGAGCCCCGACGAGCTGGCCGGCGGCACGTTCACGCTGACCAACACCGGGAGCAGGGGCGCGCTGTTCGACACCCCGATCATCAACCAGCCTCAGGTGGCCATCCTGGGCACCGGCTCGGTCGTCAAGCGGCCGGTGGTGGTCGACGATCCCGATCTCGGCGAGATCATCACGGTGCGCTCGATGGTCTACCTGTCACTGACCTACGACCACCGGCTGGTCGACGGGGCCGACGGGGCGAGGTTCCTCAACACCGTGAAGCACCGTCTCGAGGGCGGCGCCTTCGAGGCCGAGCTGGCTCCCTGACCGGCTACAGCACGCGCGCCATCAGGATGTCGTCGACGTAGGTGCCGTCGAGAAAGAACTCGCCGGCGAGCCGCCCTTCCACGATGAAGCGTGCCGATAGATAGAGCCGCTGGGCTGGTTCGTTCGTGGCCAGCACGCGCAGCGTGACCTTGCGGGCCTGCCGACTGCGGGCCAGGTCGAGTGCAGCGTCGAGCAGCGTACGGCCGATCCCCAGTCGGCGTAGGTCCGGGTCGACATCGAGACCCCGTATCTGCTGGACGTGTGCGTTGCTCGCCACGGGTGTCGGCCGGACCAGCTTCGTCGAGCCGACCACCGCACCGTCGATCTCAGCGACGAGCACGTCATCGGGCGACTGGCCCGACCCGAAGTACGGGCTGCCTGGCTGCCGCGCCGGTTGGACCTCTGCGATGACCGACCAGCACCTCAGATCCAGCGCTGCGAGTGCCGCGTCGTCGGTGGCCCGGGCCGGCCGGATCTGCGCGTTCACGGCCTCAGCCTGCCGCACGACGCCGTGGGGCAGGATCGACCCATGCGAATTGCCGTCACCGGCGCGTCCGGCCTCATCGGCTCGGCTGCGGTTCCTGCCCTCCGGGCCGACGGTCACGAGGTGTTGCGGTTCGTACGCAGGCCTGCCGCTGCCCCAGATGAGCTCAGCTGGGACCCGGCACAACGCAAGCTGGATCCGGCCGATCTGACCGCCGTGGATGCGGTCCTCCACCTGGCCGGTGTCGGCATCGCCGACCGGCGGTGGAACGAGGCGCACAAGCGGGCGGTCCGCGAGAGCCGCGTCGACGGCACCCTCACAGTGAGCCACGCGATTGCCGCCGCCGAACCCCAGCCGCGGGTGCTGCTGTCGTCCTCGGCGGTCGGATGGTACGGCGACACCGGCGACCGCGTGGTCGACGAGAGTGAGCCGGCCGGCACGGGGTTCCTTCCCGGCGTCGTTCGCGACTGGGAGGAGGCCACTGGCCCGGCGCGGGCAGCCGGCGCGCGCGTGGTGCTGATGCGCACCGGGCTGGTCTGCGCTCCGAAGGGTGGGGTGCTGGGCCCGATGAAGCCACTGGCAAAGCTCGCCCTGCTCAGCCCGCTCGGCAGCGGGCGGCAGTACCAACCCTGGATCTCCCTTGTCGACGAGGTCGACGCAATGCGCTTCCTGCTCGGTGCCGACGACGTCTCGGGCCCGGTGAACCTCACCGGCCCCGATCCGGCGACCAATGCCGACTTCACCGCTGCCCTGCGGAAGGTGCTCGGGCGGCCGCGGCTGGCACCCCGGGTGCCGCCCTTCGCTCTGCGCCTGGCGCTCGGGGAGTTCGCGGACGAAGGTGTGCTGGTCGGGGCGCGTGCAGTCCCCCGCGTCTTGCAATCGGCCGGCTACCGCTTCACGCACCCGACCCTGACAGCTGCGCTGCGCTGGGCAACCGGCCGGTCGGACGTCGGCTAGCCGCGGCCAAGCTCGGCGATGCGCCATCCTCCGGGAGTACGCGCCAGCCGCACCCGGAGCCGGCGGTCGGCGCGAGCGACGGTGTGCGACAGCACGCGACCCGCTGCGTCGCGTACGTCGTAACCCCGCATTCGGTCAACGAGCATCAGCGTGACGGTCGCACCCTCGGACATCTCCACCCGCACGCTGCGCGCGTCATGCACGACGCCCGTGGCGTGGGCCTGCCGGGCGGCAAGGGCGCGCACCGCATGCAGGTCGGCGGGCAATGACGGGCACCCGGGAAGGTAGACCTCGCCCAGCAAGGTCGCATCGGCCAAGGCAAATGCCTGGGCTCGCCGCTTGTCCAGGGCCGCCCAGACCTCCGACCAGGAGGCCGCCGCGGCAGCCGGGGCCGCGGCCGCCGGGGCTGCGGCCGCATGCACTGCGGCTTGAGCCGGTGCCCGCCGCGGCGCTGGCGGCGGGGCGGGCCACAACGCCCATCCGGACAGGGCTGCCAGGAGGACGGTGACGGCAGCGGCCCAGAGCACACCGATCCGGCGGGCGGGTCGGTGCAACCGTCGGGTCGCGGGGTCGCGGCGGTGCCGTCCGGCGACCGCGGTCGGTGCGGAGCGGCGCCGCACCGGCGCGACGACGTCGGTGGCCGGGGGCGCCGGAGCGACAACTGCCGCGGCTCGCAGGCAGCCGGCCAAGTCCAGCGCAGAAGGCCGGGCATCGGGGTCAGCCGCCAAGCAGGCTTGGAGAATCGGAAAGAGCGGGAGAGTCTCGGGCAAGGAACGCAACGCCGAGACCGGCTCGTCGCCGAACGAAGAGCCGGTCAGCGCCTGAACGGCCAGCGCCGCCAGGGCGTACACATCGGACTCCGGGCCCGCCGGTAGCTCGGCCAGGAGCCCGGCGGTGCCCAGGTCGGCCAGCAGGGGCCGGCCGTCTGCGGTGAGCAGCACATTTGCGCCCGACACGCCGCCGTGCAGCAGGCCGATGGGATGTGCCGCTCCGAGCGCCGCCGCTATCGGACCGAGCAGGGCACCGACCTCAGCCGGCTCCAATGGCCCGCGGCGGGCGATGAGGCTGCCCAGGGTGCCACCCGCCGCGTAATCGAGCACGAGCACAAGGCCACCACGCCGGCTGAGCACACCTCGCAGACGCACCGCGTGCGGGTGACGGAACGCCGCCAGCACCGCAAGCGCGTGCCGCAGCCGGTCAAGCTCGGCCGGCTCCGGGCGGGCACGCAGCCGCTTGAGTGCCACGCGGTCGCCGGTGGCGAGCTCGCGACCGCGCCAAACCTCACCATGGGCACCGAAGCCCACGAGATCCTCGGCTACGTAACCAGGTGCCTCCCAGCTCATGCATGGACGCTAGCGTCGCGCCGCTGGTCGCCGCGGAACTTGTCCACAGGCTGCCTCACGGCTGGGATGGGCTGCTCAGCGCGACCGCATCCCGACGTACGTGCGCAGGGCTGCAAGGATCAGTTCCCGTGACGGCAGATGCTCCGACCATCCTGGCGACCTCGGGCGGGTGGCGGCTGGGCCGCCGCATCGATCTGGAATTCGGCGCCCTCATCCACCTCGCCCTGGAACTATCGGGCGCGACCGGGCGACCCAAGTTGTGCCATCTCGGCACGGCCGGCGGCGATCAGCGCTGGCTCAATGCGCGGGTCAGCGAGGCGGGGATGGTCGCGGGCGTCGAGCTGACCCATCTCAATCTGTTTCCGATGCCCAGCTTCGAAGACATCCGGACTCACCTGCTCGATCAGGACGTCGTCTGGGTCAACGGCGGTAGCGTCGCCGGCCTGCTCGCGATGTGGCGGCTGCACGGCGTCGACGAGATCTTCCGAGAGGTGTGGGAGGCCGGCGTGGTGCTCGGCGGGGTGTCAGCGGGCTCGATCTGCTGGCACGTCGGCGGCACCACAGACTCGTTCGGCCCTGAGCTTCGGCCGGTCACGAACGGACTCGCGCTGCTGCCGTACTCCAATGGCGTGCACTACGACTCCGAGGAGCAACGACGCCCGCTCTTTCAGCGCTGCGTCGCCGACGGCACGCTGCCTGCCGGGTACGCAACAGATGATGGTGTCGGCCTGCTCTACCGAGGCACGGCGTTGGTCGAGGCCCTCACCGAGGTCGACGGCAAGGGCGCCTACCACGTGGAGCGAGGCCCGGACGGCCAAGCCATCGAGACTCGGATCGAGCCCCGTCTGCTGACCGGCTAGCTCGGAAGGCTCGATCCGCAGGCGCGCGCCGCCCCCCGACTCGGTGATCATGGAAGTTTGCATACCGACGCGCCGACACGGCCAACCAGATGTGCATGATCACGACGGGAGGGTGGAGTGGCGGCCAGGTACGGCGGGGCCCGACTGGTCATGAGAGCCTGGGGTCGTGACCTTCCGAGGTTGGCCGAGCGAGGCGTTGGAGTTCTACGACGGCCTGCAGGCCGACAACTCCAAGACGTACTGGACAGCTCACAAGGCCGTGTACGAGGAGCAGGTGCGCGTCCCGATGGCCGCCTTGCTAGCAGATCTGGAGCCGGAGTTCGGGCCGGGCAAGATCTTCCGGCCGTATCGCGACATGAGATTCAGCGCCGACAAGACGCCCTACAAGACGGCCATCGGTGCCACCTTCGGCGACGCATACGTCCAGCTCTCGGCGGCCGGCCTGGCCGCCGGCCTTGGTACGTATCACATGGATCGGGGCCAGCTGCAGCGTTACCGCAACGCGGCCGCCGGCGAGCGGACTGGCCGCGACCTCGAGCGGGTGATCGCGGCCGTGCGCAGCAACAAGATCGACGTCCACGGCTCCGACAGCCTCAAGAGCGCGCCGAAGGGCTACCCCGCCGACCATCCGCGCATCGAGCTGCTCCGCCACAAGGGTTTGATCGCCTGGAAGGAGTGGCCGGTCGCGGCCTGGCTCGGCACGAGCGAGCCGAAGAAGCGGCTCACCACGTTCCTGAGGGACTCGCGTCCGCTGAGCGACTGGCTCGACCAGCACGTCGGTCCCGGCACCGAGGCCCGGCGATAGCGAGCTCAGAGCGGGACGCGGCTGCACCGAGCACGAACTGCGCACCGACCAGCCCGATCAGCACCGCGCCGACGAGGTCGAAACGGCGCTGCCAGCGCGGCACCTCGGCCGGGAGGGCGAACACCCGGGCCGGCCAGAGCCGCCATGACACCCAGCAGAAGAAGGCCGCAGCAACCACCAGCAGTGCCGCCTTCGCGACCACGGCCAGCCGCCACGCGGTGGGGTGCTGCCAACCCTCGACGGCGAGCAATCCCCCGCCGCTGGCCGCTAGCAAGCCGATCATCGCGATGACCTTCCACCGCGCACCGGCCCGCCAGGAATGTCGCGAGTTCCTCGGTCTGGCCGGGTCACCAAAGAACCGGCGGAGCCGCGGCTGGAGGACGGCCAGGCTGTAGGCCATCGCCCCGAGCCATACGGCGCCGACCACGATGTGAATCGTCAGCAGGAGGAACGTCAGCGCGGTCACGGCGAGCCGGCATCTCGGGGCAGTCGGCTCGGCCACCAGGTCCGTCAGTCGAGGTGGTGGGACAGCGCCGGCACCAGGATCGAGCGCACGAGCATCGTGTCCATCAGCACTCCGAACGCGACCGCGAACCCGAGCTCTGTCAGGAACACCAGCGGCAGGACGCCGAGCACTGAGAAGGTCGCCGCCAGCACGATGCCAGCCGATGTGATGAAGCCGCCGGTGACCGCCAGGCCCTTGAGGAGTCCAGGGCGGGTGCCGCGGGCCAAGGATTCCTCGCGGACCCTGGTCTTCAGGAAGATGTTGTAGATCACGCCGAGGAATGCGCGTGGTCGGCGAGTGGACATCGGCAAGCTCCGGAATCGTACGAATAGTCCCGGCGCAGCCTACTGACGACCCCCGACGCCGCCAGCGACTTGTCGCGGGGACCCCCCGAACGGAGCGCCCCGACAAGGCGGTTTCCCACGACAAGAGGGCGACCGCGCCGGCGCGTAAAGTCAACCGGGTGAGCCGCCTCGTCCTCCTGCGCGCCGGGCTGGTGCCCTACGAGGAAGCATGGGCCGAGCAGCAACGCCTGCACGCGGCCCGAGTCGCCGGCAAAGAGCCCGACACCGTGTTGCTGCTGGAGCACCCGTCCGTCTATACGGCCGGCAAGCGGACCGAGGCGTGGGAGCGGCCGGCCGACGGCACGCCGGTCATCGATGTCGATCGCGGCGGCAAGATTACGTGGCACGGCCCGGGACAACTGGTGGGCTATCCCATCGTGGCGCTGGGCGACCCGATCGACGTCGTCGCCCATGTCCGCCGCATCGAGCAGGTGCTCATAGACGTGTGTGCGGAGGTCGGCGTCACCGCCGGCCGCGTGGCCGGCCGTAGCGGCGTCTGGGCCGCCCCTTACGGGCCGGCACCCGATCGCAAGGTGGCGGCGATCGGCATCCGGGTCGCCCAGGGCGTGACCATGCACGGCTTCGCCCTCAACTGCGACCCCGACCTGCGCGCCTTCGACCGCATCGTGCCCTGCGGCATCCGCGACGCCGAGGTCACCTCGTTGACCCGCGAGAGCGGCCGGCACGTCGGCGTACCCGACGTTCTCGACCTCGTCGAGCGGCATCTCGACAAGGGGCTCCTGCCGTGACCGGTCGTAGGCTGAGCACGTGACGTCCGTACTCCCCGAGGGCCGCCGGCTGCTCCGGCTCGAGACGCGCAACACGGCAACGCCCATCGAGCGCAAGCCAGCGTGGATCAAGACCCGGGCCCACATGGGTCCGGCCTACACCGAGCTGCGCGCGCTGGTGCGGCGGGAGGGGCTGCACACGGTCTGCGAACAGGCGGGCTGTCCCAACATCTACGAGTGCTGGGAGGACCGCGAGGCCACGTTCCTCATCGGCGGCGACCAGTGCACCCGGCGCTGCGACTTCTGCCAGATCGACACCGGCAAGCCCGCCGAACTCGACCGGGACGAGCCGCGCCGGGTCGCCGAGTCGGTACGAACGATGGGGCTGCGCTACGCCACGGTGACCGGTGTGGCCCGCGACGACCTGGGTGACGGCGGGGCGTGGCTGTACGCGGAGACGGTCCGGCAGATCCACCACGTCCTTCCCGGGTGCGGGGTCGAGCTCCTCATCCCCGACTTCAATGCGCGGCCCGATCAACTGGCCGAGGTGTTCGGCGCCGAACCGGAGGTGCTCGCACACAACATCGAGACGGTGCCGCGGATCTTCAAGCGGATCCGGCCTGGATTCCGCTACGACAGATCCCTCGAGGTCCTCCGCCTCGCCCGCGACAGGGGCCTCGTCACGAAGTCCAACCTGATCCTGGGCATGGGCGAGGAGCGGCCCGAGATCAGCCAGGCCATGGCCGACCTCCACGAGGCCGGCTGCGATCTGCTGACCATCACGCAGTATCTCCGGCCGTCGGCTCGCCACCATCCGGTGATCCGCTGGGTCCGCCCGGAGGAGTTCGTCGAGTTGCGCGAGGAGGCCGAGGAGATCGGATTCGCCGGTGTGCTCAGCGGCCCGCTGGTGCGCTCCTCGTACCGCGCCGGCCGTCTCTATCACCAGGCCATCGAGGCTCGCGGCGCCCGCTGAACCTCATCGAGTACATCGCGCTGGGACCGATAGCCTCAAGGCGTGCCAGACCTTGTGTATCCGCCCGTGATCGCGCTGGCCAAGACCGCATTTCACTATCTCGGTCTGCGGTTCACCATTGAGGGCGCCGACAACGTCCCGGCTGCGGGTGGCGCGGTCATGGCGATCAACCATGTGGGATACCTCGACTTCGCACTCGCAGGTTACGCGGCGCAGCCAGCCAAGCGATTCGTGCGCTTCATGGCGAAGCAGGAAGTGTTCGGGCACCCGATCGCCGGCCCGCTGCTTCGCGGCATGCATCACATCGCGGTCGACCGCGACGCCGGCGCGAAGTCCTACCGCGAGGCGCTGACCGCGCTGCGCGCTGGCGAGATCGTCGGCGTTTTCCCAGAAGCCACGATCAGCGTTTCCTTCGAGCTCAAGGAGTTCAAGGCCGGCGCGGCCCGGATGGCCATTCGCAGCGGCGTACCTCTCCTGCCGACGGTCATCTGGGGCTCGCAGCGGATCCTGACCAAGGGCCGGCCACGCAACCTCAGACGCCACCACATCCCGGTCCACATCGGCATCGGGCCGCCGTTGCGCACGCAGCCGCGCGACGATCCCGCCGCCGTGACCGCCGAGCTCAAGGCACGGATGCAGGTGTTGCTCGATCACGCTCAGGAGGCCTATCCGGACGCACCGGCCGGGCCAGCGGACCGATGGTGGCTACCAGCCCGCCTCGGGGGCACTGCGCCCACTCCGGCGGAAGCGGCAACCAGGGAAGAGCAGGCCGAGAAGGACCGGCGCGCGCGGCGCGCCGGGGCCTAGACTCCCGGCATGGTGCGCGTGGGCAGGCTCGGCAGGTCGAGGGCCGCCTCGGATTCCGCCCCCTCCAAGGCCAGTTCTGCCAAGGTCAGTTCCGCCAAGGCCACTCAGTCCAAGACCGGCAAGTCCACCAAGGCGGGCAAGGTCAAGCCCGAACGCGGTGCTCGCGCCAAGCAACTGCGGGCCGCCTTCAACATGACCCGCCGCGAGGACAAGCGGCTGGTGCCGTACATGCTGGCAGCCTTCCTCGGGCCGATCGCCCTGCTGGCAACCATCGGCATCGTCGTACACCAGGCGATCTATCTGTCCGTGATGGGCGTGCTCACCGGATTCATGCTCGCCGTCATCATCTTCGGCCGGCGCGCGTCGGCGGCGATGTTCGCCCAGGTCGAGGGCCAGCCGGGTGCCTCTGTGGCCATTCTGCAGTCGATGCGCGGCGACTGGCGGGTCACGCCTATCGTCGCGGCGACCACGACACAGGACATGGTGCACCGCGTGATCGGGCGTCCCGGAATCGTGCTGGTCGGAGAGGGCACGCCTCGCCGGCTACGTCAGTTGCTCGGCCAGGAGAAGAAGAAGGTCGGCCGCATCATCGGCGACATCCCCGTCTACGACGTGATCGTCGGCGACGAGGAGGGCCAGGTGTCGTTGCGCAAGCTGCAGAGCCACTTCGTCAAGCTGCCGCGCAACATCACGCCGAAGCAAGTGAACGCCCTCGACACTCGGCTGCAGGCGCTGGGCGGCATGAAGGTGCCGATGCCCCAGGGCCCGCTGCCCAAGGGTGCCCGCCTCCCCAAGGGCGCGAGGAGCCAGCGGCCGCGCTAAGCGTCCACCACCGCGGCAAAGGCGAGCTTGTCGTGCAATCCGCGGCGGTCGCGGTCGGTGATGAGTGCCGGCACGAGCAAGACCAGCAGGGCGGTACGCAGCAGCGCCCGGAGCAACCCGAGCGGGCCGTGGGTGTCGAGGCGAATCACCCGAATGCGCAGCAATCGCATGCCCGGCGTCTGGCCGAAGCGCGCCGTGAAGAACACGTATACGACGGAGAAGACCAGCAGACTCCAATTGCGCGGGGCCTGCGGCGCGGTGAATGCGCCCGCGATCAGGGCGGACCCGAGCGCGTCGATGGCGAAGGCGGCAGCGCGGCGGGCCAGCGTGGCGATAGATCCGGGACCGGCCTCTGGAAGGCCCAGCCGCACCCCGCGTGGCGCATCCGGATCGGTGCCCAGTCCGGCAGCGGCCGGCCCGGCCAGCCATGACCCGGTCCACCTCGACACCCGGCCAGCCTACGTCCGCGTAACCCCGGTGAAACAGTCGGGGACTACCGTGCCGGGCGAGTCCCGACCCACGTGGAGGATGCATGTTCAGCAGCGCCGACGAGGTCCTGAGCTACATCAAGAAGAACGACGTCCAGTTCATCGACGTCCGCTTCTGCGACCTTCCCGGGGTGATGCAGCACTTCACCTTCCCGGCCACCAACTTCAGCGAGTCCGTGTTCACCGAGGGCCTGATGTTCGACGGCTCGTCGATCCGCGGCTTCCAGCAGATCCATGAGTCCGACATGCTGCTGCTGCCGGACCCGACCACCGCGGTGATGGATCCCTTCCGCCAGCACCCCACGCTGAACATGAACTTCTTCATCCACGACCCGTTGACCGGTGAGGCCTACACCCGCGACCCGCGCAACGTGGCTCGCAAGGCCGAGACGTTCCTGGCCGGCTCCGGCATTGCCGACACGGTTTACTTCGGCCCCGAGGCCGAGTTCTACATCTTCGACAATGTGCAGTACGACACCACGCCGTTCGGCTCCTTCTACGAGGTCGACTCGGTCGAGGGCGCCTGGAACACCGGCAATTCCCGTAACCCTGACGGCTCACCCAACCTCGGCTACAAGCCGCGGTACAAGGGTGGCTACTTCCCGGTCTCGCCCACCGACCACTTTACCGATCTGCGCTCGGAGATGGTGCGCAGGCTCATCGATGCCGGCATCGAGGTCGAGATGCAGCACCACGAGGTGGGCTCCGGCGGCCAGGCCGAGATCGACTTCCGGTTCGACACGCTGCTCAAGACCGCCGACAACGTGATGCTGTTCAAGTACGTCGTGAAGAACACCGCGTACGCCGCCGGCCGGACCGCCACCTTCATGCCGAAGCCGATCTTCATGGACAACGGCTCAGGCATGCACTGCCACCAGTCGCTATGGAAGGACGGGGCCCCGCTCTTCTACGACGAGATCGGCTACGCCGGACTGTCCGACATCGCCCGGCACTACATCGGCGGGCTGCTCAAGCACGCCCCCTCCCTGCTGGCCTTCACCAACCCGACCACCAATTCCTACCGCCGGCTGGTGCCCGGCTACGAAGCGCCGGTCAACCTCGTCTACTCCCAGCGCAACCGGTCGGCCTGCTGCCGGATCCCGATCACCGGGAGCAACCCCAAGGCCAAGCGGGTGGAGTTCCGGGTGCCCGACCCGTCGTGCAACCCCTACCTCGCCTTCGCCGCGATGATGATGGCCGGCATCGACGGGGTGAAGAACAAGGTCGAGCCGCCCGACCCGATCGACAAGGACCTCTACGAGTTGCCGCCCGACGAGCACGCCACCGTGCCGCAGGTGCCTGGCTCGCTCGAGGGCGTGCTGGCGGCGCTGCGTACCGACCACGAGTACCTCCTCGACGGCGGCGTCTTCACCCCGGACCTCATCGACACCTGGATCGACTGGAAGACCGAGAACGAGGTCGACGCCGTCCGCCTGCGCCCCCACCCCCACGAGTTCGCGCTCTACTACGACATATGAGCCACTAGGGCTCTGACCTGCGGTTTTACCGGTCCGAGGCTGGTACTTGTCGGCGAGATGATCGAGGCGGCCGACCAGGCACGGTCACTCGTTGCTGGGATTGACCTCGATGCGCTCGGCGCCGATCGGCAGCGCCGGGACGCGCTGCTGTGGAACTTCACGGTGCTCGGCGAGGCGGCC
>JBBPZR010000102.1:0-24709 GCA_038276285.1 Mycobacteriales bacterium
CCACTTCAGCCCGCTCCCGGCGCTGGTGACGTGGTGGTCACCCGCGCTGGCCTTTGCGGTGTCCGCCGCGGTTGGGATCTTCTTCGGCGTCGTACCGGCTCGCCGCGCCGGTCGGCTGGATCCGGTGGAGGCACTGCGTACCGAATGAGGGCTCAGGGCACCGGCGAGGGGGACGGCGCCGCGTTGGCATTGCGGACAAAGCCGGTGATCAGCACCACGATGCTGCACTGATCCCTGGGTTGACCCGGATCGTTCGGATCGCCGGTGGCGATCGTCCCAGGCTTGACGCACTGCAGTGTGACCTGGAGGGCGTCCTCGCGGGCAAGTGCCAGCGGGGGGGTCAGGACGAGGGTCGGATTCGGCTGGCCGAACAGCGACTGCTGGAAGATGACATCCGCCTCGTCGGCCGCCGCCGCTACCGGAACCCGACGTACGGTGACCAGCCCAGCGTCGTTGAACGGGTTCTGCCCGATGACTTGGTTCACCGACAGGAGGGCCTTGGATCCCTCGGGAAAGTTGACGGCCACGGTTCGAATGTTGTTCGGCCCCGGCAGCGCAGTGATACGCACCGGCACCGTCACCGGGTTTCCGCCGGTGGCGGGCGGGCTCGCGGTCGCGCTGGGGCCCGATGAAGGCAAGACGGCGCCGGTCTGCTTGGCGACGGACTCGATGTCCTGCGCGTTCTTCTGCACGGCCGGCGACTGCGCCACGGTCTTGCGTACCTGCGGCTGGAGCACGACCTTCCAGACGACCAGTGAGGCAAGGATCAGCCCGAAGACCACCGCGATGGTCCGCGGCAGCCAGGCGGGAATCATGGGCTGCTGCTGGAACGACGCGTCCAGCCGGATCGGCGGCTGGCCCTGCGGTGCGACGGTCACGGAGAACGCGATGGTCTGCGGCGTTCCGCGCCACAGCAGCCCGCGGGTCGAGACCCGCACCTGGCGGAAGGACGCCGTACCGGGTGCAGCCGTCAGGGTCGGATCGGAGAAGTGGAAGGCCAAGGCCTCGTCCGGGTCGGTCCCGCTGAGGGCAACCTCGACCGCGGTGTTGCCACGGTTGTCTATGGCGACCTCGTGCCGACCGGCCTGCCGGCCCCGAGAGGTACGCGGGACGATCTCTGCCGAGCAGTCGACGAACCCGACAACGTCGAGCCGGCCCTCTTCCACGACCGACCCCGACGGGTCCTCGCGGGAGGAGACGCGGACCGCGAACGCCACCTCACCCAATGGCGTACCGGGCTCGCGCGGCGGCGCGAACGTGACCGTCACGCTGCCCTCGGCGTCGGGGAACAGTGACAGCGAGGGCGGTGCGACGCTGGTCCACGCCGCGGCGTCGCCGAGTACCGTGAAACCGAACTCGTCGACCACCGTGCCGGTGTTGCGCACCGTGAGCTGACAGACGCCCTCGCTCCCGCACTCCACCCGGACGGCCGGATCCGTCAGCCGCGCAGTGGCACCCATACCCAGGACAGTAGGGCGAACGGACCGCCAGCGGCCAGCACCGCACGGGAGCCCTTTGGGCAGTCCTGGCCGCCCGTTGAGTCACCGTGGAGTGCGCGCGGAGGACCATCCGCCAGCCTGATCGGTGCAATCAAGCAATGCGATCCCGCGGAGGCGAGCATGTCGGCACCCATCCCGGTCGTGGTGTACGCCCGCGACCCGATTTCCCAAACGGGCATGGCGAGTGCCCTCGGCTTCCGCCCCGAGGTCAGGATCGTCAACGAGGAAGACCTGACCGAGGGCGTGCTGAGTGTGGCGGTCGTCATCGCCGACGAGGTTGACGACGAGACCGTTCGGGTCGTACGCCGGATGCAGCGCACCGGTCGAGCCCGGGTGGTCCTCGTGGCGACGCGCATCGACGACGGCGGGCTGCTCGCCGCGATCGAGGCCGGCGCCTGCGGGGTGCTTCGCCGGGCCGAAGCCAACGCTGAGCGGATGGTGGCCGCGATGCGGACGGCCGCCGCCGGTGACGGTACGGTGCCGCCGGATCTCCTCGGCCGGCTGCTCAACCAGGTCGGGCAGTTGCAGCGAGAGGTGCTGGCGCCGCGCGGCCTGTCCTTTTCCGGGGTCAGCGATCGCGAGGCCCAGGTTCTCTCCCTGGTGGCCGACGGATTCGACACGGCGCAGATCGCCCGACAGTTGTCGTACTCAGAGCGCACCGTCAAGAACGTGCTGCATGACCTCACCGCCCGACTGCAACTGCGCAATCGCTCACATGCCGTCGCATACGCGCTGCGCGCCGGAATCATCTAGTCCGGTTGCCCGATCGGGCAGACCGGGGCGCCCGCAGCCGTGCCCGCTGGCGGCTCCCGTCGCGGGCCATCTGCCAGGAGTGTGGAAATCGTGATCCATGAGGTCGACCAGGCGCTGATGACGCTGATCCGGCGCGAGTCGTTGACGGGCGACGGCGTCGATGTCGTCTTTGAGGCGCCCACTCGGGACTGGGCGGCCCGCCGCAACGCCCCGACGCTCGACGTCTACCTCTACGACATCCGCGAGGACCTGCGCCGCCGGGAGCGTGGAGTACTCAATGAATACGGCGACGACGGCCGAATCGCGGGCCGCAGGCTCCCGCCGAGGTACGTCAAGCTCGCCTACCTGGTCACCGCGTGGACGCAGCGGCCGGAGGATGAGCACCGGCTGCTGTCCGCGGTCCTCGCCGCGTTCCTGCGGCACGAGAAGCTGCCCGACGACACCCTGTCCGGCGGACTGGCCGACATCGGGTTGCCGGTCGCTGTGACCGTCGCCCTTCCACCGCCGGAGGACCGCTCCTGGTCCGACGTGTGGACCGCTTTGGGCGGTGAGCTCAAGCCTTCCCTGGACGTGCAGGTCAGCGCCCCCATCGACACCGGCGTGCGGTACGAGACTGCCCCGCTGGTCCGCGAGGAGGCTCGGTTCGTCGTTGGCGGGGAGGCGGCGAGCAGCCGCGGGCGCCGTGGTGCGGCTGGTACCGGTGGCGAGCCGAGCATCGACGAGGCCGTGCGGGCGGGTACGTCGGCTCAGCCCGGCCGCATCCTGCGGGTCCGTGACCTATGATGGCTGACCCGAGCCTTGCCCACCTGCTGGCCCGCGTCCGCACGCTGGAGACCCTTGTCCGCAGAGCAGTCGACCGCCGCCGGAGCGGTGACCCGGCGCCGGACGACCCCTTCCGAGGGCTCTATCTCTCCGACGAGCAGGTCGACCGACTGCTCGACCAGCCGCCGCCGGCCGCTGCCCCCGATCCGGAATTCCTCGGAGCGGAGGCTTCGCTCGAATCGGCCGTGGACGGCACCGGTGCCCCGCTGCGCCTGCGCCGCCTCGCTGAGGCGTTCAGGCTGGACCCGACGGACGTCCGCTTGTTGCTCGTCGCTCTCGCACCGGACGTCGAGCCGAGGTTCGAACGCTTCTACGGCTACCTCAACGATGACGTGACCCGCCGCCGGGCGACGATCGGACTCGGGCTGGAACTCGCGGGCGGCGAGCCCACGCGCGCCGGTGATCGGGCCCGCGTGGCCATGCTGGCAGACGCCGGCCTGCTGCTGGTAGAGGACAACGACCGGCCCTACCTCGGCCGGTCGTTGCGCGTGCCGGACCAGGTCACCGCGCACCTGCTCGGCGACGACCGGCTCGACCCGGCCCTGCGGGCGGTCGCCGTACCGTCCCTGCCGGTCAAACCGCTGGCGCTCTCGACCGCCGCCCGCCTGGTGTATCTGCGGGAGCAAGTGGCCGGGGTGGCCCGTAGCCGGGTCGCGGCAGCCGGGCCCGTGGTCGTCATCGACGCGGAACGAATAGGTTCGGACGCGGACATGGCGGCGCTGGCCCGGATCGCGGCCCGGGAGGCGTTGTTGCTCGGCGCCGATCTGGTGGTCGGCCCGGTCGAAGCGCTGGCCGAAGTCGGTCCCGGCGCCATCCGCGCCTTCGCCGACCAGTCGTGCCGTGTCGTTCTCAGCGGGCGCGCGGTCTGGGATCCGGGCTGGTCGCAGGACGTGCCGTTGGTGCTCGACGTGCCCGAGCCCGACCCGGAGGACCGGCGTGAGATGTGGCGGGCGTACCTGAATGGCAGTGACCTCGACCCGACGGCCGAGACCGCGCAGTTCCGGCTGTCGCCGGAGCAGGCGGGTCGCGCGGCGCGGGCCGGACTACTCCAGGCCGCGTACGAAGGAATCGATATCACTGGCCGGCACCTACAGGCCGGCGCTCGGGGCCAGAATGCGGCCGGCCTCGATCGCCTCGCCCGCCGGGTCGAGCCCGCGGTGGGGTGGGCCGACCTGGTCCTGCCGGCCGAGCACGTCCGACAGCTGCGGGAGTTGGCGGACCGGGCCCGTCACCGCCAGCAGGTTCTCGGCGGCTGGCAGATGCGCCCCGGCGGCGGTCGTGGGAAAGGGGTCAGCGGACTGTTCGCCGGCGACTCCGGGACCGGCAAGACGCTGGCCGCAGAGGTCATGGCGGCCGAGTTGGGGCTCGATCTCTACGTCGTCAACCTGGCCACGGTGGTGGACAAGTACATCGGCGAGACGGAGAAGAACCTCGAGCGCATCTTCACCGAAGCGGCCGGGGTCAATGGGGTGTTGCTGTTCGACGAGGCTGACGCGGTCTTCGGAAAACGCTCCGAGGTGCACGACGCACACGATCGCTACGCGAACGTCGAGACGGCGTATCTGCTGCAGCGGATGGAGAGCTTCGACGGCATCGTCCTCCTCACCACCAACCTGCGAGCTAACGTCGACGAGGCCTTCACCCGCCGGCTCGATGCGGTCGTGGACTTTCCGATGCCCGACGAGGACCACCGGCTCCAACTCTGGGACCGCTGCCTGGGTACGGCACTGCCGCGCGGTGGCGACCTGGATCTGGAGTTCTGTGCCCGCTCCTTCGAGCTCTCCGGTGGCAGCATCCGCAGCGCCACGCTCACCGCGGCCTACCTCGCCGCCTCCGGTGACCGCCCGGTGACGATGGTGGATCTGGTCCGGGCGGTGCACCAGGAGTACCGCAAGCTGGGCCGGCTGTCCGTCGCCTCGGAGTTCGGCACGTATCACGCGCTGCTGTCCGCGCCGAGCTAGGGGATGTATTTCTGGGCGGCGGCGTAGTCATAGACGACGACGATGCCGACCCAGTCGGTCCGCCCCTCGTATTTCATTTGGTTCGCGAGGTTGGCGTACTCCTGAGCCTGGATCAGTCCGGCCCGGATGGAATCCGCTGTGTTGGGCTTGGCCTCGTAGATGGCATGACCGATCCGGTCGACCCGCGCCGTCTCTCCCAGCTTGACCTCCGGTCGCAGGCCGCTCGGCATCTCGTCGAGAGGGATGACTCTTCCGGCTGCCACGTCGGCGGCGAACTCCGGTGGAATGCTCTTGGGGGTCAGCTCCTTCTGGAGGGGTTCCAGGTACGTGTGTGCGAAGTTGCCGGTCTCGAGGTTCTTCGGCTGTGGCCCGCCAGGAGTCTTGTTGTCCGACAGGCCTGGCTCGATTTCGGTTGGCTGTCCGGCGGGGCCCGTTTCTCTCAGTTCAACAGCCTTCTCCAGCGCCCTGAGCTGTTCGGCTCCCTCAGGAGTCGCCGGATCGATAGCCTCCAGCCGCTTCATGAATTCCTCGTCACCCAGCGCCTCGATGCGGCCCTCCAGTTGGGCAGCCTTTTGAGCCGGACTCTCTGCGGCCGGGACCGATTCGGGGGCGGGAGCGGACTCTGGTGCGGGAGCGGCTTCGGGGGCGGGAGCGGTTTCCGCCCCGGTGCCTGACATCGAAGGGCCAGGCTCCGGTCCACCGCCGGTGCCGCCAGTGGTCCCCTCACCGACCAGAGTCGGACTCGGCTGGGGTCCGCCGCCGCCCCCTTGACCCTGGCCTGCACTGGCCACCGGGGCGTCGGGGTTCGCAGCACCTCCCTCGACGAGTGTCAGCGTCGGCGGCTCGCCGAGTTGGACCGGGCCATCGGTACCGGTGGCCGCCAGAACCTGTTCCTGTGCCTCCGGTGCCGGGACCGCGTTGTCGTTGGCTGGTGTCGGGCTATCCGTGGTCGGCAGGGCGTTGTCGTTGGCCGGGATAGCGGTGTCAGAGCCCGGTACGGCCACGTCGCTGGTCGGGACGGCGGGCTCCGCGGCGGGCGCCGGACTGTCTGCGGCGGCTGCGGGAGCGTCGGCGGTAGGTGCGGGAGCTTCAGCGGGGGGTGCCGGGGCCGGCTCCGCCACTCCCCCTCCGGCCGGGGCCGGCTCCGCCACTCCCCCTCCGGCCGGGGCCGGCTCCGCCGCTCCCCCTCCGGCCGGGGCCGGCTCCGCAGCCCCCGCACCCCCGGTCGCGGGTTCCACCGGCGCGCCGCCCTTTCCGGACAGCAACTTGCCGCCCGCCTCCATGGCTTTGGCCATGCCGATCTGGAGAGCCATCGCGCCGGCGTTCTGCGCATCCTCGGTCATCTGGTCGGACTTCTGCTGCAATTGGGAGGACGTACTGGCCGTACTGGCATCGATCAGGTTCTTGATGAACACCAGCCTGTGGAGCACGAGCGCCACGCCGGCCGCCCACAAGGCCCAGGGCCCGACCGTCGATGCCACGGTCCCGCAGAAGAGGATGATCGGGGCGAGCGCGGCGCCCACCGCGCCGAAGGAGAAGATCGACCCGATGATGGCGATCGCGGTGAGGATGATGCCGATGGCCACCGCCAGACCGGCCACGGAGCCAAGCACGATGGTGACACCCGTCGCGATGTCCGCCGAGGACTTCAGCGCGTTGCCCAACGGGTCCTTTTTCCACTGAGCCGCACTGAAGAGGTTCGCCACTCCGGAGGCGATCTGACCGAACCCGTTGACGATCCCCATGAGGGAGATCCGGGGGTCGACGAAACCGCGCAGCAGGCTGATCCCGAACTTGGGGAAGTTTGTCTCGCCGATGCCGTGGAGCAAATTGCGGCCGGTCAGGCGCAGCGCAATGCCCGCCTTCTGCGAGGCGCTCAACTGTTCGAAGTGACCGCCCGCCTCCTTCTCGATCTCCGCCACCTCCGCCACGCGGCGAGCGTCCTCCTTGGCCTTGTGCTCGGCGGCCGCGGCGGCGTTCGGCGGATCCTCCCCGGTCAGCCACGGGGGCAGGGTCGAGGCGACCGCGCCGGCGGGGTCGTAGCGGGTTCGGTCGCCGTATCCGTCGCGTTGCACCGAGGCGCCGCGGCGGGCCGGGACCGGAGCGGGCATGGCCGCCATCCCGCTGACGTAGGACTGCTGCGCGGCCCGTAGCCGGGACTCCAGTGCGGTCGATGCGGTGTGCATCTCCGCACCCTGAGCGTCCAAGGCGTCGGCCGAGGCCTGATGCGCGGCAGGTTGGGCCGCCATGCCGTCCATACGCGACCGCGCGGCATCGTTCTGACCTTTCATCTCGGCTGTCTTGGCTTCGGTTTTCGCGATGGCCTCCCGCGTCGCCGCGATCTTGGTCTCGGCGCCGGTGTTCATCTGCTTGGCTTGGGCCGCATCTGCGGCCAGTTGCTGTGCTCGCACCTTCGTCTGGGTGATCGTCGAGTCGATCGTGCCCATGTCGGTGCCGACCTGCTTGAGTTTGTTGCCCTGCTCGCCGGACTTGCCGGCCGCCTCCCCGTCCTCCGGCGTCTGACTGGCGTTCTCTGCCGCGAGGTCCTTCGACTCGGAGGCCATGGGTGTGGACTTCTCCGAGCCCTCGTCGCTCTTGGCCGAGACCTGAGGCGCCCCGCTCGCCACCGTCTCGGCCTTCTGCTTCGACACGTCGAGAGCGCCCGTCGCCTGCTGTACGACGCTTTCGCGGTGCGCGCTGTGCCCTTTGAGTGTGGCGATCCCGGCGTCGGCCTCGGCGATGCCGCTGCGGCCGGCCTGGATCAGCCCCTGCATCTGGTGGCCCTGGGCTCGTTCAGCAGTCGCGGCCGTGCGTACCTGGTGTGCTCCGGCGCGCAAGGCCTGTATGCGAGCGGCCAGTCCGGCCAGGCCGGCCTCGATCACGGGGTCGGCAGGGATGTCCCGACCTCCGGCATTGACCGTGGACAGTGGAGTCGGCACTTCGACCGGGGTTGGCGGAGCCGGTGGCGTTTGGGCGACCGCCAAGGAGGCGGCCTCCACGGCAAGTTGGCTGGCGGCGGCGGCCTGGGCGACACCGGCAGCACCGGCGTCGCCCCCCTTCCCGCCACCCGGGGCCGGCTCGGACTTTCCTTGCGCCACCGGCGTCGCCGGTTGCGCCGCCTCGGACTTGGTGGAGTCGGCGGCGGTCTTCGCCTCCGACTTGGCGCCGCTGGTGTCAGTGGGAGTGACCGCACCGGACATGGCCCGACGCTGCTTGGCCTTCTCGGTCGCCACCTCCTCCGGGCTCGGTCTAGCGGGCGGGTCGCCGGACTGCTCGGCCGAGCCGCTGCCGTGTGCGGCCTTCGCCGCCTCGATCTGTTGCTCGGCGCGGCTGCGCAAGGTGGCGGCCATGTCCTCACCGGCTCGCTGCACCACCGGGCCACGCCCGGTGAGCAAGCGGGAAACCGCGCGGTTACCGGCCGCGCCCTGCAGCCGGAACAGGTTGGTCAATGACGGCGCGGCCGCGGCGTCAGCCGGCCGACGAGAGGGCGTGCGACCTCCACGGTCCGGCTTGGGAGCCTGCTCATGCGCCTGTGTCCCACCAGCCACGGCTCAAGAGTGGCTCTCGGCGCATCCGTCGTGAAGGGTCTAAGAGAGCCGAAAGCGCTACCCGAAAGGGCACCGGCACTTGCGGTTTACTGGGGCCATGCCCGGCCCACCACGACGCCGCATCGACTTCACCCGGCTGCCCGCTGTGCCGCGATTCGCCCTGGCCTTCGCCGTGCTGGCTGTCGTCATCGGCCTCGTGCTGCTGGCTCGTCGTGACTCCGCACCGGCGCAGCCGGCGGGCTGGTACACGTGGGTCGTCCGCGTCGGGGCGGTTGGCCTGCTGCTCTGCACCGCAGCGTGGCTGGTGCGGCAGGCAATCAGGATGTGGCGTCGCCGCTAGCGCTCACGCATCGTCAGTCGCGTCGGGCCCCCGACGACATCACTCGGCCGTCTCGTCCCGGGTGTCGTCCTCCTCCTGGCGCTGGAGCGGCAGTGTCTGCACGTCCTCTTCCTCGTTCTCGTCCTCGGTCATGGCCTCCTGCCGCTGCACGCCGGGGCCGGCCGCGCTCACCGCCTGCGCCTCGGTCGGCCCGCTGGTGACCCGGTCGGCGACCCTCTCAGCCTCCTGCTCGAAGCGGTCGCCGGGATCGCTGACCCGGATCCCGCCCGCGGCCGAGGTGCCGTCGACCTCACCGGCACGTTGTTGAACCACATGGGTCAGCTCATGCGCGAGCGTGCGCTGCCCAGTCGTGCTCGTCGGATCGACCCCGTCGCTCAGGATGACGTCGTCGCCGACGGTGTAGGCCTGCGCCTGCACGGATCGGGCCGACGCTGCGGCCGCCTCGCCGGTGTGCACGCGTACGCCGCCGAAGTCCCCGCCGAGGTGAGTCTCCATGGCGGCTCGCGCTGCGGGGTCGAGCGGTCGCCCGCCGCCTGAGCCGACCACGTCCAGCACGGGTGAACGCTCGTCCTCCAGCAGCCCGGTCACGGCGGCATTACCCGCCTCGCGCTGCAGGCGCAGGACCGCCTGTTGCCTCGTCGTCACTCCTGCTCGGTCGTCGGCAGTGGGGCTCACGCCACGGGCGAGCCTCGCCGCGACGGCCTCGTCGCGGTGCTCGTACATGATTCGGAGGCTAGACCAGGGCGGGCAGTTTGGCAGCCCAGCCGGTCACGGGCTGCCCCATCGCGCAACCGTGAAGGCAACAACGTCGGGCCGCGGGCCGCTCTGCCTGATTGGGCAGTGACGCCTTCCCTCTCACGCGTCCACTCGGGCGTTGTCCCAGCGCAGCGAGGGCGGGATCGTCCTCATGACCGCCCACCACTGCAGGAGGCCCGCATGCCGACGTATCTGTCACCCGGCGTCTACGTCGAGGAAGTAGAGGCCGGCTCGCGGCCCATCGAGGGCGTCGGCACCGCCGTCGCCGCCTTCGTGGGTGTCGCGTCGCAGGGCCCCTTCCACACCCCGACCCTGGTGACCAACTGGAGCCAGTTCACCGGCACCTTCGGCGAGTTCGTGGAGGGCTCTTACCTCGCGCATGCCGTCTACGGCTACTTCATGAACGGCGGCGGCAACTGCTTCGTCGTACGCATCGGCGAGGAGTCGTCCAACGGCGGCAAGTCCAAGGCCCAGCTCACCAGCGGTGCGAGCGCGACCCTCGGCAGCTACGAGGTGCGGGCCGTCGACAACACCACGGCCGGCAACGGGATCACCGTCGAGGTGGCCCCCGCGACCGGCGACTCGCCGCCCCCCGATGCCTTCACGCTCCTCGTGAAGACAGCCGACGGGCAGACCGCGGAAACGTTCGAGAACGTCACCACGAAGAAGGGCCGGCAGAACGTCGTCACCGTGGTGAAGGCCCAGTCCAAGTTGATCGAACTGACCGAGCCGACCACCGCCGGCCAGTTGGAGCGTCCGCCCGACGGGCCCGTCACGCTGTCCGGCGCCACCGATCCGCTGCCGAGCACCCTTGGTGCCGACGACTACGTGGGCGATGCCGCCGACCGTACCGGCTTCAGTGGGCTGGAGGCCGTCGACGAGGTGACGATGATCTGCGTCCCGGACCTGCTCGCCGCCTACCAGCGCGGCCTGCTCGACCTCGAGGCGGTGCAGGCGGTGCAGCTCGCGATGATCGCCCACTGCGAGTTGATGGGCGACCGGGTGGCGATCCTCGACCCGCCGCCGGGGCTCAACGCACAGCAGATCAAGGAGTGGCGGGTCGACAAGGCCGGCTACGACTCGAAGTACGCCACGCTCTACTGGCCGTGGATCAAGGTCTTCGACCCGACTACCGGAGGGTCGATCGCTGTGCCTCCCAGCGGCCATGTCGCCGGCATCTGGGGTCGCAACGACGACACTCGAGGGGTGCACAAGGCGCCGGCGAACGAGGTCATCCGCGGCGTGCTCGCGCCCGAACTGCAGCTCACCAAGCCCGAGCACGACCTGCTCAACCCGGTCGGGATCAACTGCATCCGGTCCTTCCCAGGTCGCGGCGTCCGGGTCTGGGGAGCGCGCACGCTGTCCAGCGACCCGGCCTGGCGGTACATAAACGTCCGGCGGCTCTTCATCTACCTCGAGGAGTCGATCATGAACGGCACACAGTGGGTCGTCTTCGAGCCCAATGACGACACCCTGTGGGCCAAGATCCGCCGGACCATCAGCGCCTTCCTTGTCAACGAGTGGCGCAAGGGCGCGCTGTTCGGCCTGACGCCGGACGAGGCGTTCTACGTCAAGTGCGACCGCGAGACCAATCCGGCCGAGGGCATCGACGCCGGTCAGGTCGTGTGCCTCATCGGCGTCGCACCGGTCAAGCCCGCCGAGTTCGTCGTCTTCCGCCTGGCGCAGTTCTCGGGCGGCACCAGCCTCGTTTCTGAGTAGTCAGGTCTGAAGTCAAATATCGAATAGGAGACCACCCCGATGGCACTTCCCGATCTCGACAGCTCGGTCGGCCACTCGTTCGGACTCGAAATCGACGGCGTCGTCATCAAGCAGATCTCGGAGGTCAGCGGCCTCAAGATGGAGCAGGATGTCATCGAGCTCAAGCAGAACACCAGCGACGGCAAGTACGTCATCAAGAAGCTGCCGGGCCGGCCCAAGGCTGGGGAGATCACGCTCACCCGTGGCCTCACCGGTGATCAGAGCTTCGAGAAGTGGGTCAAGGACTCGCAGTTCGGCAAGATGGGCAACGTCCGAAAGGGCGGCGCGGTCATCGTCTACGACTTCGAGGGCACGGCGCTTAAGCGCTACAAGCTCACCAACGCGTGGCCCAAGAGCCTGGAGATCGGTTCGCTGAAGGCCGGCGACACCAGCGTCCTCACCGAGAAGCTCGTGGTCACCTACGAGCACCTTGAGGTCGAGTGATGCGTCGCGGCATGGCGACCGGGGAGGCCCCCGCGCGCGAGTCGCAGGACCCGGCCGGGGAGGTTGACCCGCTCCGGACGGAGTTCGCCTTCGAACTCCCTCGCGGATACGTCGATCCCTCGGGGACCGTGCATCGCTCCGGTGTGATGCGGCTGGCCACGGCCCGCGACGAGCTCTTGCCGCTGCGGGACGACCGGGTACGGGAAAACCCGGCGTACCTCACCGTCGTGCTGCTCGCTCGCGTCGTCACCCGGCTGGGGTCGGTGGACGACGTACATGTGGGGATCATGGAGAACCTGTTCGCCAGCGACCTGGCCTTCCTGCAGGACCTCTACCGCCGGGTGAACACCGAGGGCACCACGCGGGCGTCGGTGCGCTGTCCCGAATGCCGGCACTCGTTCGCCGTGGACCTCGCCGGTAGCCGCCTGGGGGAATCGTGACGTACGCGGCGGACGCCATCTACGAGGAGATCGCGTACGTCGCCTACCACCTGCACTGGCCACTGGACGACCTCCTCGACATGGAGCACCCGGTACGGCAACGCTTCGTCGACGAGGTCGGCCGCATCAACAAGCGGCTCTCACACCCGGGTCGCTGACAACTCATGAGGTGGCCCTGGCGCCGACCCCAAGCTGCACTGGGTCAGGCTGCGCGCCCCGCGCAATGGCTGCATCTGCCGCCGCTCCAGCGAACCGTCGGCCAACCGCCGGTGATCGTCGAGACGGCGGGATTCGAGGCCGATCTCCAGTCGTGGCACTCGCCGTCTTTCCTGGCCCCGCTCGAGCACGTGGTCTCAACCGACGGACCGACCGGCACCGCCGACCTGGCTCGCCCGCAGTCGCGAGGCGGCACTTCCGACCTGCCGCTGCGGCAGATCCCGCCCCGACGCCGGCCGGCCGCTGTGCAACGCGCGGTAGAGGTGCCGCCCGCCGAGGAGCGAACCCGTGAGCCCAGGCCGTCGCTCGTATCGGCACCCGAGGTCAGTCATCCGACGCTGGAGCTGCCTGCGGTGCAGGCGGAAGCTCCGTTGGCGCCGGCCGGGGTTGGACCCGTGGGTGCCGCGCCGACCGTCGATGCTGCGACCACCGCGCCAGTCCTCGGCGAGCGCGACGACGTTCTCACGTCCGCTCCGTCCCCCGATCCGCCCGCCGAGTCCGCCCAGTCGCTCGCCGCGGCCGCCCTGCAGCCGCCGGCGGCCGGGTGGCGGTCGAGGCCGGGTGGTGTCGGGCCGCCGCTGCGACCGCTCTCGAGTCACCGTCCGACCGCCATCCAGCGGAGACCCTCGACCGCGTCCACGCCCGCCCCGCCGTCCTTCCGGCCGGCAATACCGACACCGCCGGCCGTCCGACCGGAGCCCCTGAGGCCGAGTGGCATGGCCACAGTCGAGGCGACCGCAGGGACGGTGGCCGTGACCGAGCCGGGGCAGACGCCCACGACCGAGCCATGGCCGGCGCCCATGACCGGGCCGACGTCGATATCAACATTGATATCGGCACCCACACCGACACCTCCCGTGACGACCCCGCTCCCCCTTGCCGCATCCGCGGCGCGACCCCTGCTCGGATCCGACCCGGAAACCGGTGCTGTGTCACTTCCTGCACGTTATGGCGTGCAGGAGTTTCCACAGCGACCGTTGCAGCGCCAGGAGGCCTCCGCCACTGCGGCGGGCCGCCCCGCTGCCGTGCAGCGGCGACCCCTCGTCGGCGAGGCGCCGCTGCCTCCGCTCGCCGCTGCCTATCTCGCGCCAGGGTCCGCCGCGTTCCGGCCGCCACCAGCCAGCGGTCAACCTGCCGTGCAGCGGCTCGCCATGGGCTCGCCAGGCCCCGGCGGCGCGGCCGTGCGACCGCAGCCTCAGGCAGCCCCCATCACCGCGGCGATTGCCGGACCGGGGACCGCCGCACAGGTGGCCGGGGCAGCCACCCGGGTATCGGGCGGCGTGGTGGTGTCCCGGTTCGGGCTCGGTGACCTCACGTCGTCAGCCGGGAACGCGGCCGGTTCCGCCATGAACTCCGCCTCGAATGCGGCATCGAGTGCTGTCTCGGACGCCAGGGAGACCGCCTCGGGCGCCGCGTCCGATGCCGTGTCCGATGCCGTGTCGAGTGCATCGGGCGCGGCACACAACGCCGTGTCGGGTGCCTCGGACGTCGCGCACAGGGCGGTGGCCAGCGCCGTACCGGGGGCTGCCCCCGGCGGCGCGGGAGGCGCCGGCGGTCCTGGTCAGGACCTCGACGACCTGGCTCGCAAGCTCTACGACCGGCTGCGCGGCCGGCTGGCCACCGAGTTGCGGCTCGACCGCGAGCGGTCCGGCTGCGTCACCGACCTACCCCGCTGACCTGGCACGCTGACCGACCGCAGAGAAGGAGAGTGAGATGGCCGATCCCACCGCCGACCCGGCGGTCAGCGTGTGCTTCAAGGTCGAGATCGACGCCTGCGCACTCGGCACGTTCACCGCGTGCGAGGGCATCGGCGTCGAGGTGAGCATGGAACAGAGGGAGGAGGGTGGCAACAACGCCTTCATCCACCAGCTTCCCGGCCGGATCAAGTACACCAACATCAAACTCACCCGCCCCGTCAACGCCGACACGGCCAAGGTCGCGGCGTGGTTCGCCACGATGTCCGACACCCCGGAGCGCACCAACGCTCGCATCGTGGCGATGACCGTCGATCGCCAAGAGGTCTGGCAGTGGAGCCTCGTCGGCGTTCTCCCGGTGCGCTGGACAGGGCCGTCGATGTCGGTCGACACCGCCAAGGTCGCCACCGAGACCCTCGAGCTGGTCCATCACGGATTCCTGGCGAGTTGAGCCATGACGGCCAGCTTGGAAAAGGCGCGCCTGGTGTTCCTGCAGTCGTCGAAGAAGGGACCCGGTGGCCGTACTTCGGTCAACGGTCAGGGCGAGCTCGAGTTCGGGTTCAACCCGAAGGAGTACACGATCGCCAAGTCCGCCGAGTGGAAGCGCAACCCGACCAAGGGCGCGACTCAGGCGTCGATGCCGGAGTTCGTCGGGGCGCAGGGCCGGACGCTGACACTCGAGCTGTTCATCGACGCCACCGACGGCAAGGGCAAGGACGTCGCCAAGGACGTGGAGACGTTGATGGCCTGCCTGGTGCCGCTTCCCGGCTCGATCCCCAAGCAGAAGCCGTTACCGCCGTTCGTGCAGTTCGTCTGGGGTCCGTCGGTGTACTTCAACGCCTACCTCAAGACGGTGAGTGCCAAGTTCACGATGTTCCGACCGGACGGCCGCCCGGTGCGTGCCGTCTGCCAGGTGACGCTGGAGGAAGTCCCCAACGGGCCCGGAAACCAGAACCCCACCTCCGGGGCGCTGACACCCACCCGCAGCCACACGGTGGTCGCCGGTGACAGCCTGGCCTCGATGGCCTACACCGAGTACGGCGACCCGACTCTGTGGCGGACCATCGCTGATGCCAACCGGATCGACGACCCCCTGCGACTCCGGCCGGGCCAGCGCCTCGTCGTGCCGGCCGTCGGCGAACCCTCGACGAGCGTCTGAGGAGCGACGGTGGGCGATCAGCAGCAGCAGGCGAGCAACAACTTCCGGGTCGAGGTGGAGGGGCAGCCGCTGCCCGACGATGTCGCGAAGGCGCTGGTCACCGCGGTTGCGGACGGTCACATTGCCCTGCCGGACGCGTTCTCGCTCACCTTCCGCGATCCGGCCCGCTCGGTGATCGCCGACGGCAAGTTCACGATCGGCGCCAAGGTCAAGATCAGCGTCACCAGCGAGGCTGACACAGGCAAGCCGCTGATGACCGGCGAGGTGACCGCCCTGGAGGCCGAGCACGACCCGGGCGGCACGTACACCGTGGTCCGGGGCTACGACCAGTCACACCGCCTCCTGCGCGGACGGCGGACGGAGACCTACGCCGATGTCACGTACGCCGACGTGGCCCGGCGGGTCGCGCAGCTTGCCGGGCTGACGGCAGGGACCATCGACTCCACTCCCACGACGCACCCGCACGTCTCACAGGGCAACCAGTCCGACTGGGAGTTCCTGTGGGGGCTGGCCCGGGAGGTCGGCCACGAGGTCGCGGTGGCCGAGGGCAAGCTGCACTTCCGCAAGCCGGCTCCGGCCGCGGCGGGCCCCGACTCGGGATCCTTGACGTCGAGCAATCCGCTGCAGCTGTCGCTCGGCGCCAATCTGTTGCGCTTCCGCTCCGTGGTCACGGCGGCGGAGCAGGTCAAAGAGGTGCAGGTTCGTGGCTGGGACGTCGCGCAGAAGCGGTCCCTGATCGGGGTCGCCGCGGCGGCCACCGGCAGCGTCCAGCTCGCCGTGACTCCAGCCGATGTGGCGGCCAAGTTCGCCGCACCGCCGTACGTCGGCGTCGACGTGCCGTACCGCACGCAGGCCGAGGTCGACGCGGCGGCCAAAGCGGTGGCGGAGCAGATCGGCGGCGCCTTCGCGGAGTTCGACGGCGTGGCGCGGGGCAACCCGGCGATCAAGGCCGGCAGTGCGGTCAGCCTGGCCCTGGTCGGCGCGCCGTTCGACGGGAAATACACCCTGAGCGCGGCCCGGCACGTCTACGACTCCGCGACCGGATACACGACTGCGTTTACCGTGAGCGGCCGGCAGCAGCGCTCGCTGCTCGGCCTGGTCAACGGCGGTCGCAGCGGCCATCCCGGCGCGCTGCCCGGCGTCGCACCGGCCCAGGTGACCGACGTCCACGACCCGGAGGATATGGGTCGGGTCAAGGTGAAGTTCCCCTGGCTGTCCGACACCTACGTCAGCGACTGGGTCCGGGTGGTCTCCGCCGGAGCCGGATCGTCTCGGGGCGGGGTGTGGCTGCCGGAGGTCAACGACGAGGTGCTCGCCACCTTCGAGCAGGGCGACCTGCGCCGGCCGTACGTCATCGGCGGCCTGCACAACGGGGTGGACAAGCCCATGCTCGGCGACGGCCTGGTCGACTCCTCCAGCGGCGCGGTGAAACGCCGCGGATTCGTGTCGAAGAAGGGGCACTGCCTGCTCTTCTTCGACGACGACACCGCCAACGGGGTGGCTGTGCTGACGGGCGACTCCAAGCTGCGGGTCTCCCTCAACGGCACCAAGCAGACCATCAGGATCTCCAGCAACGGCAAGGTGGAGATCGAGGGGGCCGGCGACGTGGTCATCAAGGCCGGCGCCAGCCTGACCCTGCGGGCGCAGTCGAAACTCGAACTGTCCGGCGCGCAGGTCTCGATCAAGGGCAGCGGCCCGGTCGAGGTCAGCGGCTCCCCGATCAAGCTCAACTGATTCGCAGACAGGAGGCGTGATGGGCGCACCGGCAGCGGTGGCGGGTGACCGGATCAGCGGCACCTGCGCGATCCACCAGATCCCCAACCCGGCGAGCGGCGCCCCGCAACCGGGCCCTCCGTTCCCCTTCAGCGCGTCGCTGACCGCGGGCCTGGCCAGCCGAACCCTCATCGCCGGCAAGCCGGCGGCGACCGCGGGCTCGTCGGGTCTCAACGCTCCGCCGCACGTCGGTCTGCACCCGGCCGATCCCTTCATGGCCCCACCGATGCAGCAGGGCCAGGTGGTCGGTGGCTCGGCCACGGTCCTGATCGAGGGCAAGCCGGCGGCAACATCAGCATCGACCGCCACGATGTGCGCGGGTGCCCCCGGGACGCTCGCCGGGTCCGCCGCGACCGTGCTGATCGGCTGACGGCGATGGCAGCTGAGTTCATCGGACGGGGCTTGGCTTTCCCCCTGCGAGTCGATGCCACCGGCAGCATCGGGCTGGCCGGGGCGGACGCCGAGATCGAGGAAAGCATCCGGCTGATCCTCGGCACCGCCTTCGGCGAGCGGCCGATGCGCCCAGAGTTCGGCTGCGGCATGCACGACCACGTCTTCGGCTCGCTCGACGCGACGACGGCCGGGCAGATTGCGTACGAGGTGCGGGCGTCGCTGATCCGGTGGGAGCCGCGGATCGACGTGACCGCTGTGGAGGTCGAGTATTCCGCCAACAGCACGGCCACGGTCTACGTCGACATCTCCTACACCCTGCGCGGGGACAACGACCCGCGCAACCTGGTCTTCCCGTTCTATGTCATCCCGGCCGAGGGTGAGGGGTGAGCCATGGGGCTGCCGGCACCGAATCTTGACGACCGCCGCTTCCAGGATCTGGTCGATGACGCCAAGCGGCTCGTACAGCAGCGCTGTCCTGAGTGGACTGACCACAACGTGTCCGATCCTGGTGTCACGCTGATCGAGACGTTCGCGTACATGACCGACCTGTTGCTCTACCGGCTCAACCGGGTGCCCGACCGGGTCTTCCTGGCGTTCCTCGACCTGCTCGGGGTGGAGCTCTTCCCGCCGACCGCGGCCCGGGCCGTCGTCACCTTCCGGCTGTCGGCGCCGCAGGCTCAGCCGGTCGCGGTGCCGGCGGGCACCCAGGTTGCGACGACCAGGCAGGACGGCGAGGAGCCGGTCGTCTTCACGGTCGTCGAGGACCTGTCGATCGTGCCCTGCTCGGCCGGCGCCCTCGCGGCCCAGACCGACGGTGGCGACCCGGCCGACATGACCGGGAGTTTCTCCACCAGGCAGCCGTTCCATTGCTTCTCGGCAACCCCGCAGCCCGGCGACGCGCTGCTCGTCGGGCTGACGAATCCGGTCCCGTCGTGTCTCGTCGTACTCCGGTTCGACTGCGACATCGAAGGCCGCGGGGTCGACCCGCTCCGCCCGCCGCTGGCGTGGGAGGCGTGGACGGGCCGGGCGTGGGAGGCGTGCGAGCTCGATCGCGACGACACCGGCGGGCTGAATCGAGCCGGCATCGTCGAGCTGCACGTCCCCCAGGGGCACGAGCCGTCCTCCATCGCCGACCGCAGGGCCAGCTGGCTGCGCTGCCGAATCGTCCCGGCCGTGACCGGGCAGCCGAAGTACAGCGCGTCGCCGCGGATCAAGGACGTCAAGGCGCACACGATCGGGGGCTCAACGCCCGCGGTCCATGCGGACGTGGTCGACAACGAGGACATCGGCGTCTCCACCGGCGGCCCGGGACAGCGCTTCGCGCTGCAGCGCGGGCCGGTCGTGCAGGCTGACGAGCCGCCGGTGCTGGAAGTGGCCAGTATCGACGGCGACGACGGCTGGCAGGAGTGGCAGGCCCGCGATGGGTTCGCCGGGTGCGGACCTGACGACCGCGTCTTCGTGATCGAGGAGGCGGCCGGTGAAGTGGTCCTCGGCCCGGCGGTCCGGGAGCCGGGCGGCACGCTGCGGCAGTACGGCGCGATCCCGGCCAAGGACGCTCGCCTGCGGCTTCGGTCCTACCGCACCGGCGGTGGGCGGCGAGGCAACGTCGCGCCGCACGCCATCGCGATCCTCAAGACCTCCATCCCGTACGTGACCGGCGTCGACAACCGGCGGGCCGCGGCGGGCGGCGTCGACGGTGAGGACGTCGAGTCGGCGAAGTTGCGCGGGCCTCTGCTGCTGCGAACCCGGGACCGCGCGGTGACCGCCGAGGACTACGAGCAGCTGGCCCGGCAGGCCGCACCGGAGGTCGGCCGGGTCCGGTGCGTGCCCGCCGGTGGGGCCGTGACGCCCACTGCCGGCGGAGCCGGCGAGTCGAGTGGAGTGCGCCTGCTCGTCGTACCGGCGGCGCAGGACGACCTGGAGGGGCGGCTGTCGTTCGAACAGCTGATTCCCGCCGATCAGACGCTCGCCGCGATCGCCGGCTACCTCGACGAGCGCCGGGTCATCGGCGCGCGGGTCGTGGTCGAGCCGCCCGTCTACCAGGGCATCACGCTGGCCGTGCGGATCCGGGCTCGGCCCCGGGTCAGCGTCGATCGGCTGCACGACGACGCTGTGGTGGCGTTGTACCGCTACTTCCACCCGCTGCGCGGCGGCCCCGACGGCACCGGGTGGCCGTTCGGTCGGCCCGTCAACGTCGGCGAGGTGTACGCCGTGTTGCAGCGGCTGTCCGGAGTGGAGCTGATCGAGGAGGCCCGCCTGTTCCCCGCCGATCCGCTGACCGGTCGGCGTGGCGACGCGACGGCCCGGCTGGTCCTCGACCAGCACGCCCTGGTCTTCTCCTACGAGCACCAGGTGCTCGTGCAGGGCGCGTGAGGTCATGCGCGCGCTGGTGCCCGGCCTGATCTCGCCGCACCCAATTGGTGCGGCGCTGCCGGCCCTCTACGCAGGGGACGACTTCACACAGCGGTTCACCGCGGCGCTCGACGAGTCGCTGGCTCCCGTGATGGCCACTCTGGACAACCTGGAGCGCTACCTCCAGCCGGCTCTGGCACCGACGGACTTCGTCGGCTGGCTCGCGCACTGGGTCGGGGCGACGCTGGACGAGAATTGGCCTGACGATCGGCGGCGAGCGGCGGTCGCCCGGGCCGCGGCGCTGCACCGCCGGCGAGGGACCGTGGCCGGCCTCGCCGAGCAGATCAGCCTGTTTGCCGGCGGTGCCGCCGAGGTCGTGGACAACGGTGGCGTGGCGTGGTCTGCTGAGCCCGGCGCAGCCCTGCCCGGCACGGAGGCGCCGCGACTGACGGTCCGAGTTCGCGTGGCAGACCCAGCGGCGATCGACGCCGGTCGACTCGATGCGCTGGTGGCGCAGGCGAAGCCGGGCCACGTGCCGCACAGCGTGGAGGTGGTGGCGGATTGATCACCTGTCGCCAGTGCGGGCACCAGAATCCGAACGGCACGACGTGGTGCCAGAGCCCCGGCTGTGGCGCGTTCCTGGAGTTCGAGGGCGAGAAGCAACCGACCGGGATCATCCCTCCCGTGTCCACGGGACCGACCTCCGGCCCGGCGGCGCCGCCTGATGCCACCACTCCCGGCCCGGGGCGAGGCGAGCCCCTCCTCGCCCGGCCGCCCGCCACCGCGTCGGCGGACCGACAGGCTCCGCCGCGCCAGCCGACGGCGCAACCGCCGGCAACGGCGGCGCCCCCACCGCCGCCGCAGCAGGCCACCAACATCCCGCCGATCCGGCCGGGCGAGATCGTCTGCCCGATGTGCGGGTGGGGCAACGAGCCGACGCGGACCTTCTGCCGGCACGACGGGGCCGTACTCAGGGGAGCCGCCGCCGGTCCGCAGCAGCCGATGAAGGTGGGCCAACGCCAGCGTTCTTCTCATGGCGGATGGCCTTGGCTGCTCATCGTCGCCCTGGTCGCAGCCGTGGTTGTCTTCGCGGGGGGCGGCTTCTTGGGGTATCGGTACTTCACCCACAAGGGCCCTGACGTCCACAAGGCAAAGCCGACGCCCTCGCCTGTTGCCGTCCGCGCCGTTCGCGCCGTCAGCATCGACGGGTTCACCAGTCAGTCAGGTGCCAAGCTCGCCAAGAACACCATCGACGGAGACCGGACGACGTTCTGGTCAGCGGCCTACCCGTCCGGGATACCCGGCAACCCGCGGCCCGACATCGACCGCCGCCCCAAGATCACGTACAAGTTCGATCCGGCGGTGCGGCTGGTTCGGGTCGACATCCTCAACGGTGCTGCGGGGCCAGACTTCGCCCTGCGACCCAGGGCAAAGCGCATCTTCTTGCGCTTCTCCGACGGCACGCTCAAGGAGGTCACCCTGCTCGATGACGGCACGAAGTTTCAGCCCGTGCAGATCAAGCTGCCGAAGCCGGTCAGCTCGATGGAGCTACGGATCTCCACCAGCTACCCCGGCTCAGCTACGGATGACAACAGGTACCGGTTCTCGATCGCTGAGGTGACCTTCTTCACCGCGCGGTGACGGTGTCGCGTCGTGGAACCGGTGCCGGCTGCACGCCGAGTTCGGCCAGGACCGCGTCGTAGCTGTGCCGGGCCCGGGCGCTGGCTGCCAGATCGTCGGCGCTGGCCAAGGCCTCGATGAGCAGCCGCCACAGATCGTCGCGGTAGCGGTCGGCGCGCAGGCCAGCCTGGCAGGCTCGGACTGCCTCGCGAGCGAGGTCCTCGGCGAGATGCAGCTTGGCCAGTGAGACCGATGCATCGCCGAGTTGAGTGCGCAGCGCCTCGCGGTCGCTCACGACCCACTCGACGGCTCCCTCACCCGGAAGCAGATCGCCAGAGTACGTGCCGATCGCGTGGCGTAGGGCGCGGCGGCGACCCGTTGCGTCGGTGGCGACACGCGCGGCGGCCAGGGCGGTGCCGAATTCTCCGACGTCGACGTGGACCTGCTCCGGGGCCGCCACCCGGTAGCCCAGTCCCTCCCGTACGACGAGCCCCGCACCGGTGACCGGCCCGAGGAATCGGCGCAGGGCGGATACGGCGACGTGCAGGTTGTGTGTCCCGGCCTCGGTGTCGGCATTCGGCCAGAGCGCACCAACCAACTGGTCGCGGTGCACGGTGCGCCCACCCCGGGCCGCGAGCAGCCGGAGGAGTTCCTGGCAGCGTGGCTTGAGCCCGGCCAGACTGACCTCCCCCGAGAAGGTGTGTAGGGAGAACTCGCCAAGGCAGCGAATGAAGGGCAGCTCTGGCGGATGCTGGGCGGCCGCGGCCGCGGCCGACGGCAACAGGGCCGACCGTAGGGCGTCGGCAGAGACGCCGCACTCGGCCGCCGCGGTGCGGCTCTCGGCCTCGGCGCCCGCGGCGAGCGCCGCGAGCAGCTGGGCCCACCGCGAGCCGGAGGACCGGGCGGCCGCTCGGGCCCGGGCCACCTGGCCGTCGTCCTCGCCGGCCCGCGCGGCCCCGACCGCCGCGATCCCCAAAGCCACAGCCTCGAGAACGCCGGCTCCCAGCCCGCGAAGGTCACCGGCGGCTGCCTCGGCCGCCGGCCGCGGATCCTGGCCGGCCCGCAGGTGCGCGCAGGCATTCAGCAGGCCGACCAGTCCGGCGCCCCAGCTGTCACCCGTGGCGGCACAGGCCGCCTCGATGGCCCTGATCTCGGCTAGCCGCGGTGGGTCGGCGGCCGCTGCGGCCAGGGCCCGGGTCTGGCGAGCCAGCCATGGCAGGCCCCGGTCCTCGGCGCGGCGCGCGGCCTGCAACAGCGGCGGTGTCGGCGGCGCGCCTCCCTGCAGCAGGATGCTGCCGGCGACGGCCAGCCCGACAGCGCCCTGAAGCGCGACGCTGGCCTTGGGGTGACTCCCTATGGCGGCCAAGTCCTCGCGGCCCTCGGGGAGCTGTCCGTACAGCAGCCGGATCAGACCGCGCACCAGTTGGGCCTGCGGGTGGGCGGCTGACGGTAGGCCATGCAGCACGGTCAGCGGGTCCCGGCGGACGGCAGCGCGCAGCGGTCCGGTCCAATGGTTGGTGGGAACCGCCGCGGCTTCGGCCCACAACGCCACCACATGTCGTTCCCGGCGGCAGGTCTCGGCCGGTGCCGACGAACCGAACTTTTCCTCGGCCTGCCGGAGGGCTGCCACGGCCGCGGCCAGCCTGCCGTCTGCCCGGGCCCTCCTGGCCCTGGCCAGTACGAGCCACGGATCGTGCTCTGCGAGTTCGGCCGGGAGCATCTCGAGCCAGTCACCGCTATCGACCCCGAGCAGAGCGCCGCGATCACCAAGCAGCCGCGCCGCGTCGCCCCCTCGGCCGGCCCGGCAATAGGCCACCAGTGCTTCTGGCAGGGCGCCCGCCTCCTCGAGAAGCACGGCGGCCCGGCCGTACCGCCCGAGCGTTGCCTCCGGCCCAATCTGTTCGACGAGCACGGCTTCGAGGTGGGAGCGGAGCACCTCGTGCAGCCGGTAGCCGTCCTCGTCCTCCAGCGGCATGAGGAAGAGCTGCCGGCGCTCAACCTGTTCCAGCAAGTCCCGGCTGCCGCGCTGAGCCCGCAGGCCGTCACACAGCCCAGCGGTGAGCCGGCCGAGCACCGACGTACGAACGAGAAAATCTCGCAGCTCGTCGGGCATGTCCTCCAGGACGTTGCGGGCCAGGTAGCCGCGGACGAGGCGGGAGCTGCTGCGGAGCGAGGCCACCGCACGCCGGCGCTCCTCGACCGGCTTGCCGGCCGTGGCCAGGTGAAACAGTTGCAGGCCGGCCGCCCACCCCTCGGTACGCCGGGAGAGGGCGGCCAGCTCCTCCGGGGGCAGCGGCTCGCCATAGACCGAGCGGAAGAGCTGCTCGACCTCCCAGGACCGGAAGCGCAGGTCCGCTCCGTCGACGTCGAACAGATCGCCGGAGACCCGAAGCCTCGGCAGGTTGAACTCCGGCGCTCGGCGGGATCCGGCGAGGACGTGCAGCGAGGGTGGTGCGAGGTGCAGCAGCCGCTCAAGCTCGCGTTCGGCCTCGGTGCCCTGGAGGACGTGCAGGTCGTCGATGACGAGAAGTGCCGCCGACCCGGGCCACTCTTCGAGCCCCGCGACCAGGGACTCCGTGTCCGCCGTCTCGATGTGCGGGTAGTCCAGTGCGGTACTCAGAGCCCGGGCCAGGTACGCGAGCAGGGTGTCGGCCCGCCCGTCTGTGGGCTCGGCGCGGTACCACGCGACCGGGACGTCGACCGTGTGGGCGTACTGCGCCAGCGCGGTGGTCTTGCCGGCTCCCGGCGGGGCCAGGATGAGGCCGCACCGATGGTCCCAGATCCGGTCGAGGGTCAGCAGGACGCGCTCTCGCGTCAACCCGGCCGCGGGCGGCACGCGCACCTTGGACGGCGCGAGCGCCCGCGCTGGCCGCACCATCGGCCGACCTCCCTGCCCACGGTAAGATTGCCTGTACAGAATGTGATGTCAGTAATCGGTCGGCATGTCAATGGACCCATCGCCAACAAGACATGCCCGAGGGCCGGCGGAGGATCCTGGGTTGCCGCTACCGGCGCCCTAGCGGGACCGCTACTCTTCTCCTCAGCACGAACGTGCTTGTTTGACCGCCGGAGGGGACCGGCGGCCCGGAGCGTGCTGAAAGCGTTGGTGACAGATGGCGCAGAGCCGGGCTGACAGCCCGTTGTCGGAGGTCCGCTTCCTGACGGTGGCCGAGGTGGCCTC
>JBBPZR010000103.1:0-40202 GCA_038276285.1 Mycobacteriales bacterium
AGCAGCTCTCGAAGGGTGCCCAACTGCGCGGTGATGCCGTCGCGCTGACGGGTCAGGTCGTCGACCTGCCGCTGCGCCGCGGCCCGCGTGCGCTCGGCTTCGCCCCGGGCCTCGGTGACCAGCTTCTCCGCCTCGCGACGCGCATCAACCCGCAACTGCGCTGCCTCGCCCTTGCTCTGCTCGACGAGGGTGCGGGTCTGCTCGTCGATCTCCCGCTGCCTCTGGTCAGCGATCCGGTGGACCTCGCTTGCCCGAGCCTCCGCCGCCTTGGCCCGGTGCTCCGCCTCGGTGACGAGCTTCTGGGTGGTGGCGACCGCCTTGGCATGCCGGTCGGCTTCGCGACGCTCGATCTCCTCGCGACGCTCGGCAAGGGCCAGCTCGAAGTCCTCCTCGGCCTTGGAGCGGCGGGCCTCCGCATCGGCGAGTGCCTGCTCGGCGGTGGCGCGCATGGAGTCGGCGTCTCGCTTGGCCACCACTCGCAGCTCGTCGGTCTCGCGCTTGACGCCGGTGCGCAGCTGGGTCACCTCGCGCTCGGTGCGCGCCCGAAGGGACGCGACATCGCGCTCGATGGTGGAGCGCAGCTGGGCCACCTCATGATCGGTGGTCGTGCGCAGCTGGGTCGTCTCGCGGATGGTGCGAGCCCGAAGCTCCTCGGTCTCGGTCTTGGTCTTGTTGCGCAGCTCGGCGAGCTCCTTGTCGATGCCGCCGCGGATCGCGTTGGCCTCCTTCTCGGCCTGGGCACGGATCTCGGCGGCATCGGCCTGAGCCTGCGCGCGCAGATCGCGAACCTCCATGCGGGCGACGGCCCGCAGCTCCTCGGCGTCGGCCTCGGCCTTGGCATGCGCCTCACCGGCCTGCTCCTCGGCCAGCCGCAGGATCTGCTCGACCCGGGCGCCCATCCCGGTGAGGGTCGGCCGGTCGTTCTCCGCCAGCCGCTGCTCGGCCTCATCGATCCGCCGGCGCAAGGTGGTCACTTCGCGCTCGAGGCTGCCCACCCGCCGCTCTGCGGCCGCTCTGGTTTGCGCCTCCGTACGGAGGTCGGTCTCGAGCTTTTCCAGATGCTGATCGACCTGTTGCCGGTCGTAACCTCGCATCACGATGGTGAAACCGGGCTGCGTCGAACGCGAATCGAAGAACTCTGAGGCGGCAGTCTTATCAGGCATGGGTCACATCGTTGCAGATCGCCGCAAGAGGATGTCTCATGCGTCCCGAAATCTATTGATCGCCGAGAGGTGTCGTTCGCGTAATGCCTGGTCACGGACGCCGAGGCCCTCGGCCGGCGCGAGACAACGCACGCCGACCTTGCCCTGATGCCGGTTTCGGTGCACGTCGTACGCGGCCTGGCCGGTGTCTTCGAGCCGATAGGTCTTGGACAACGTCGGATGGATCAGGCCCTTGGCGACCAGGCGGTTGGCCTCCCATGCCTCGCGGTAGTTGGCGAAGTGCGAGCCGACGATCCGCTTGAGGTTCATCCACAGATAGCGGTTGTCGTACTCGTGCAGGTAACCACTGGTGGAGGCGCAGGTGACGATCGTGCCGCCGCGCCGGGCGACGTAGACGCTGGCCCCGAAGGTCTCACGCCCGGGGTGCTCGAAGACGATGTCGGGATCGTCGCCGCCGGTCAGCTCGCGGATCCGCCGGCCGAAGCGCTGCCACTCCTTCGGGTCCTGCGTGTGCTCGTCGGACCAGAACCGGTAGTCCTCCGCGGCCCGGTCGATGATCAACTCGGCGCCCATCCTGCCGACGAGTTCGGCCTTCTCGGCGCTGGACACCACGCACACCGGGGTCGCCCCGCCACCGAGGGCGAGTTGAGTCGCGTAGGAGCCCAGGCCGCCGCTGGCACCCCAGATGAGCACGGTGTCGCCCTGCTTCATCGCGGCGCCGTTGTGTGACACGAGTTGCCGGTAGGCGGTGGAGTTGACCAGCCCGGGGCAGGCCGCCTCCTCCCAGGTGAGATGCCGCGGCTTCGGCATGAGCTGGTTGGCCTTGACCAGCGAGAGCTCCGCCAGCCCGCCGAAGTTGGTCTCGAAACCCCAGATCCGCTGCTCGGGGTCGAGCATCGTGTCGTCGTGGCCAGCCGGATCCTCGAGCTCGACCGACAGGCAGTGCGCGACCACCTCGTCGCCGGCCTGCCACCGGTGCACGCTGGGACCGGTGCGCATCACAACACCGGACAGGTCCGATCCCACGACGTGATAGGGCCGGTCGTGCTGTTTCGCGTACCGGCTGATCCGGCCATAGCGCTCGAGGAAGGCGAAGGTCGGGACGGGCTCGAAGATCGAGGTCCAGACGGTGTTGTAGTTGATGGCGCTGGCCATCACCGCGACGAGCGCCTCGCCGGGGCCCAGCTCCGGAGTGGGCACCTCGTCGAGATGCAGGGACCGCCGCGGGTCCCTGTCGCGGGTGGACAAGCCGTCGAACATGGCGACCTCGTCCTTGCGTACGACCACGCCGCGGTAGGACGCCGGCACGTCGAGTCCCCCCACCGCGGCCAGGTCATCGGCCAGGATCGCCGCGAGGATCTCGCGCATCAGCGGCGTGCCTCGACCAGCTCGGTGAGTACTCCGCCCAGATCCCGCGGATGCAGGAAGGCGATCGATGCGCCCATGGAACCGTGTCGCGGCCGCTCGTCGATCAACCGGATGCCCTCGCCCGCGAACCCCTCGAGCGCTGACGTGACGTCGTCGACGCCGTAGCCGATGTGATGGACGCCCTCGCCACGGCGCTCGAGGTAGCGGCCGACCGGCGAATCGGCGCGGGTCGGCTGGAGCAGTTGGACGTACGAGCCACCCCCGCCGGGCGGGCCGCTCACCACGAGCATCGCCTCATGCACCCCCTGCTCCTCGTTGGTCTCACGGGAGACGACGGTCAGGCCGAAGGCGGTCTCATAGCGGGCGACCGCCGCGTCGAGGTCGTGACAGGCGATGCCCACATGATCAATGCGCGTAAGGATCGAGCCGGCCATGCGTCGTATCCTTGCAGCAGGCGGGAAATCTGGAGGTCGACTGTGACGCGATCGGTGATTGTCAGTGGCGCACGCACGCCGATGGGGCGCCTGCTGGGCGGCTTGAAGGACTTCGCCGGGGCCGACCTGGGCGGATTCGCGATCGCTGCGGCGCTCGAGCGGGCCGGCCTGGCCGGCGATCAGGTGCAGTACGTGATCATGGGCCAGGTCTTGCAGGCCGGCGCCGGTCAGATCCCGTCCCGCCAGGCGGCCGTCAAGGCAGGCATCCCGATGAGTGTGCCTTCCCTGACGATCAACAAGGTCTGCCTGTCGGGGCTGGACGCGATAGCGCTGGCCGACCAGCTGATTCGGGCCGGTGAGTTCGAGATCGTGGTCGCGGGGGGCATGGAATCGATGACCAACGCACCTCACCTGCTGCCGAAGTCCCGGTCCGGTTACAAGTACGGCTCGATCGAGGTGCTCGACGCGATGGCCCACGACGGGCTCACCGACGCCTTCGACCACATCGCGATGGGGGAGTCCACCGAGCACTACAACGCCAAGCTGGGCATCACCCGGGAGGAGCAGGACGAGTTCTCCGCCCGATCGCATCAGAAGGCCGCGCAGGCCCAGAAGAACGGCATCTTCGATGAGGAGATCGTGCCGGTCGAGGTGCCGCAGCGCCGGGGTGATCCGATCGTGATCACGCAGGACGAGGGCATCCGCGCGGATACCACGGCCGAGTCCCTGAGCCGGTTGCGACCCGCGTTCGCCAAGGACGGCACGATCACCGCCGGCTCGTCGTCGCAGATCTCCGACGGCGGGTGCGCCGTGGTGGTCATGTCAGCAACCAAGGCCGCCGAGCTGGGGCTTGCGCCCCTTGCCGAGATCGGTGCCCACGGCAATGTGGCCGGGCCGGACAATTCGCTGCAGTCACAGCCGGCCAACGCCACCAAACATGCCCTGGCCAAGGAGGGCATCGGGGTCGATGACCTCGACGTGATCGAGTTCAACGAGGCGTTCGCGTCGGTGGCGATCCAATCGATGCGCGACCTCGACCTCGACCCGGACAAGGTCAATCCCAACGGCGGCGCGATCGCGCTCGGCCATCCGATCGGCATGTCCGGCGCGCGGTTGGCCCTCGAGGTTGTGCTGGAGCTCCGACGGCGCGGTGGCGGAGTCGGAGTGGCGGCGCTCTGCGGTGGCGGCGGCCAGGGCGACGCGCTCATCCTCCACGTGCCGGCCCCGTGAGGCTGGCCATCGCGACACTGGCACCGTGAGCGCGGCCGCGCGGCGGTCGGTCGACGTGCCCGCGCTCGCCGAGCGGGCCCGCGCCCGTGAGGCGTTGGCCATCGCGCGGCTGATCAGCCTGGTGGAGGACGCGAGCCCCTCGCTGCGAGAGGTCGCGGCGACGCTCGCACCGCATTCCGGCCACGCGCAGGTCGTCGGCATCACCGGCCCACCGGGTGTCGGCAAGTCGACGTCGACCTCGGCGCTGGTGACGTTTTACCGCGCCAAGGGCGCCAGGGTGGGTGTCCTCGCGGTCGACCCGTCCTCGCCTTTCTCCGGAGGCGCATTGCTCGGCGACCGGATCCGGATGCAGGAGCATGCCACCGACGACGGAGTGTTCATCCGCTCGATGGCATCGCGTGGGCACCTCGGCGGCCTGGCCTGGGCGACGCCTCAGGCGCTGCGCGTGCTCGACGCTGCGGGCTGCGACGTGATCATGGTCGAAACCGTGGGCGTGGGGCAGGCCGAGGTGGAGATCGCCTCGCTGGCCGACACGACCGTGCTCCTGCTCGCGCCCGGCATGGGCGACGGTATCCAGGCGGCCAAGGCCGGGGTCATCGAGATCGCCGACGTGTTCGTGGTCAACAAGGCCGACCGCGACGGCGCCGATCAGACCGTGCGCGACCTGCGCTACATGCTGTCGTTGGGGGGCCGGCACTCGGCCGCCGGAGCGTGGCGGCCCGAGATCGTGCGCACGGTGGCCTCGCGCGGCGAGGGCATCGACGACGTCATCGCCGCGATCGACAGGCACGCCGAGTGGGCGACCGCCAGCGGCGAGCGGGACAACCGGCGGCGCGGCCGGGCGGCGGCCGAGATCGAGGCCATCGCCGTCGCCGCGACGAGAGCGCAGCTACGCGATATGCACGGCAGTGCGTCGCTGGACCGGCTCGGCGCACAAGTGGTCGCCGGCCATCTCGATCCCTACGCGGCGGCCGATTGTCTACTTGCTGAGCTGGTCGAGGAGATTTCAGGCACCACCTGAATCGATATGCCGCTGCGGCGACGCCGGCGTCTTTGCCGGCTCCGGCGGGGTGGGCCGGGCCGCGGCCGCCTCGACTTCCAGCAGCGATTCGCTATGCCGCTCGGCCTCGTAGGCCGCGGTGCCGCCGCGGAGGCCGAACAGCCGCTTCGACAGGAGCAGGTAGATCACAGCGGCCACGTTGAGCACCAACGCGACGATCCGGGTGATGGTCACTCGCTCGATGAGCTCGTACACCTCAAGCGGCAGGAACAACGAGGTGGCCACTACCGCGAAGTACTCGCCCCAGCGCTTCAGCAGCCACAGGCCGGTGGCCTCGATAAGTTGCAGCAGCCCGTAACCCAGCAGGGCGATGGCGGCAAGCAGGACGGTCGAGTGGCTGGCATGCAGCGCCTTCTGGATGGTGCTGACCGCGCCGGACTGGTCGAGGTTGTAGCCGAACTGTTTGGCCAGCGGGCGGGCCGCCGGGAGATCCTTCTCGAACAGCCTCGACAGCCCGGCCTGAGCATCTGCGAACCGATAGACGACGTAGGCAAGCAGGAGGATGAGCAGCCCGCGGACGCCACGCTCGACCGCGAGCAGTCGAATCACCAGGGCGTCGCGCAACTGTCGCCCGCGCAGCAGCAGCGGAGCCTCCTCGGCCGGCCCGGTCCCCTGCGGCGGCCCCAGGATGAAGTCGCCGCAGCGCAGGCAGCGCCAGGCATCGCCGGCCCTGGCGGTGGCGCGCAGTCGCTCGCGCAGGGCGCGTTCGTAGGGGGCGTAGGTGACATGTCCCCTACGTGCGCAAGTGCGCAGACTCCAGTCCACGAGGGCACAGAGTACGGTCTGCCGCTCGCGGTTGGCTGTCGGCCTGGTTCTGTTTTTTTCGGACTCAAGGATGTGACAGCGCTGTGCGAGACTGGCAGAGATGCGTCACATACCAGTGGTGCGAATACGGGGCGTGGAGGGCACGTGACGTCGACGGACGACATCGCCAGCGGTCGCGAGCGCTGGCAGGCTCGTTTCGACGCTGCCGCCAAGCGGGAGGCTGATTTCACCACGCTGTCCGGTGTCCAGGTCGAGCCGGTCTACGGCCCGGCCGACGACTATCCGGGCTTCGAGCGGATCGGCTGGCCGGGGGAGTATCCGTACACCCGCGGCCTCTACCCCACTGGCTACCGCGGGCGCACCTGGACCATTCGTCAGTTCGCCGGGTTCGGCAACGCGGTGCAGACCAACGAGCGCTACAAGATGATCCTGCGCTCGGGCGGCGGAGGCCTATCGGTCGCCTTCGACATGCCGACCTTGATGGGCCGCGACAGCGACGACCCCAGGGCGCTCGGCGAGGTGGGCCATTGCGGCGTGGCCATCGACAGCGCCCGAGACATGGAGGCGCTCTTCGACGACATCAATCTCGGTGACGTCACCACGTCCATGACGATCAGTGGCCCGGCCGTGCCGGTGTTCTGCATGTATCTCGTGGCGGCCGAGCGGCAGGGCGTCGACGTGTCCACACTCGACGGCACCCTGCAGACCGACATCTTCAAGGAGTACATCGCGCAGAAGGAGTGGCTGTTCCCGCCCGAGCCGCACCTCCGGCTTATCGGTGACCTGATGGAGTACTGCGCGGCCACCATCCCGGCGTACAAGCCACTGTCTGTCTCGGGCTATCACATCCGTGAGGCCGGTTCCACCGCCGCGCAGGAGCTGGCATTCACCTTGGCCGACGGCTTCGGCTACGTCGAGCTCGGCCTGTCGAGAGGGCTCGATATCGAGCAGTTCGCGCCCGGTCTGTCGTTCTTCTTCGACGCACATATCGACTTCTTCGAGGAGATCGCGAAGTTCCGCGCGGCCCGGCGGATCTGGGCCCGGTGGATGCGCGACGTCTACGGCGCGAAGACCGAGCGGGCACAGTGGCTGCGCTTCCACACCCAGACGGCGGGGGTGTCCCTCACCGCGCAGCAGCCCGACAACAACATCGTGCGCACCGCCGTCGAGGCGTTGGCCGCCATCCTCGCCGGCACCAACTCCTTGCACACCAACGCGCTCGACGAGGTGCTGGCACTGCCGTCCGAGAAGGCCGCCGAGATCGCCCTGCGCACCCAGCAGGTGATCATGGAGGAGACCGGCGTCGTCAACGTCGCCGATCCGCTCGGCGGGTCGTGGTACGTCGAGGCGCTGACCGATGAGCTCGAGGCCCAGGCCGAGGCGATCTTCACCAAGATCCGCGAGATGAGCACCGACGGCTCCATGACCTCCGGCCTCCTGCACGGCATCGAGGCCGGGTGGTTCATGTCCGAGATCGCCGAGTCGGCCTTCGCCTACCAACTGGCTGTGGAAAAGGGCGAGAAGAGGGTGGTCGGGGTCAACTGTCACACCGAGACGGTCGAGTCGCCGCTGCCGATCCTGCGGGTCAGCCATGAGGTCGAGCGTGAGCAGACCCGGGCTTTGGCGGCCCGCCGAGGCGAGCGTGACACGACGGCGGCGACCGCCGCGATCGAGGCGATGCTGTCCGCCGCTGGGGGCACCGACAACGTGATTCCGGCGATGCTCGACGCCGTTCGGGCCGAGGCCACTCTCGGCGAGATCTGTGACGCCCTGCGTGCCGAGTGGGGCGTCTACACCGAGAGGGCACGGTTCTGACTACCGACCTGGCGGCGGTTTCCCGGCTGTTGTGGCGCACCCTCGAGCCGCTGCACGCCGTCATCTACTTCGCACCCGAGACCCGCGCCGCGACCGATGCGCTGGGCCTGCGCGGCGGCTGGATGAGCTACTTCGCGTGCCGGGCCGCGCCTCTCGGCGCGGTGCCGCCCGCCGTGGTCACCGCGACGTTCTACGGTTTCCATCCGACGATGGTCGCCCGCGCGATCCCGGCTGCCTGGTCCTACGCCAGCCCTGAGCAACTGGTCGCGGCGCGGCAGGACGCGGCCGACGCCGCCTTGCGCCGCCTGCTGGGGGAGCACGGCGATGGCCCGGCGGTGGCCGAGGCGGCCGAACTGGCCCGCACGGCCGCGCTGGCCGCACCCACGGCCGGGCGCCCGCTCGGTGCCGCTAACGCCGCACTCGACTGGCCGGCGCAGCCGCACCTGGTGCTCTGGCAGGCATGCACCGTGCTGCGCGAGTCACGTGGCGACGGGCACGTCGTGGCGCTCGTCGACGCGGACATCGGGCCATGTGAGTCACACGTCACCCTGTCGCTCACGGGAGGCCCGTCGGGGGAGATGCTGCGCGCGGCCCGCAAGTGGGACGAGCAGGAGTGGGCCGCTGCCGTCGACAGGCTGACGGGGCGCGGCTGGCTGGATCCAGGCGGCGCGCTGACCGAATCCGGCCGGGCCGCCCGCGCAGCGGTCGAAGCACGCACTGACGAGTTGTCGGCGGCACCTTGGGTGGCCCTTGGTGAGCGGTCGACCGAGCGACTGCGGTCGTTGGCTGGCCCGTTGTCTGCGGCCGTCGTCGGCGGCGGGGGCCTGCCGGTGCCCAATCCCATGGGACTGCGGCCCGTACGATGAGAACCTCACGAGGAGTCCACCGATGAGCGTGACGATCCCCGACGGCGGTTTCTGGCCGGCACCCGCGGTGCCGCAGCCCAACATCTACCCCATGGAGTGGCGGGTCGAGACGCCCAAGCTCGCAGACATCTACGAGAAATCCAAGCAGATGCTGTGGAATCCCGCGGATCTGCCGTGGGACGAGTTGAGGGCCGAGGACTTTTCGCGGGAGCAGCGCCTCGGAATGATGTATTGGTGGGCCCTGCTGGCCAACTTCGACGCCAGCGGGCCGGCCGTGTTCGCCCGGGCGACGATCCATTCCTTCGAGGTGCACGAGGAAGATCCCGTGCGCAAGTGCTTCTTCTCCATCACGCGCGACGAGATGAATCATGAGGAGTGCTGCCAGCGCGCGATCGAGAAGTTGTGGCCGGGTGGCCCGCTCAGCTGGGAGCCGCGGGACGACCTCGAAAGGGCGGCGCACAACAACATCGGCTGGCTGTATCACAACGGTGGCCGTTACTGGCAGGGCTACAACAACTCGCTCGGCAAGTATCCGATGGCCGTGCTGTTCACCTCCTTCATGATGGGAGAGGTCGCCTCGTCGACGCTGTTCCGGATGATGGCCACCGGCGCCAAGCACCCGGTGTTCGAGGAGGTGTTCAAGCGGATCGGGCGTGACGAGAGCCGTCACCTCAAGATCTGCATGACGATCCTCGAGAAGGACTGGCCGGGACTGACCGACGAGCACAAGGTGCTCATCACGCGGCAGTTGCGGGCCGGCTTCGTATTTCTGTCGATGATTCTTTGGGAGCCGCCGGGGCAGTTCTGGGACCTGCCGCCGTACTTCCTGGCCAATCACCGGGTGCTCATCGATCACGCCCGCGATGCCGGTCTCGGTGTGCTGTCCTACGAGGAGCAGGCCGACAACTGGCGGCTGGCGATGGCCAAGGTGCGGGCGATCGTGGAGCGGTGGGGGATCGAGTTCCCGGCGATCCCCGAGTTGGACATCGACGGCGTGGACGTTGGGGACATCACGGCGGAGGACATAATTCCCGTCTTCTAAGGCCTCTAGGTCACCGAGCGGTGGAGCTGAGTACCTTCGCCGGCAGCCGAGCCCTGACGGTCGTCCCCTGGCCGTAGGAGGAGGTGATCTCCAGGCGCGCTCCCACCTGGGCCAACCGCTCGCCCATCCCGGTCAGCCCCGTGCCGGTGCAATCTCGCGCGGGGTCGAACCCGGGCCCGTCGTCGTGGACCTCCAGTACCAACTCACCTCCGTCGAGCCGTAACTCGACGCGCACCGGCGCACCGGCGGCATGCCGTGCGCAGTTGGTGAGCGCTTCAAGGCAGCAGAAGTAGGCAGCGGTCTCAATCTGACGGCTGAAGCGGACCTCCCCTAGCCCGGTCGAGTGCACGGTCACGTCGCCGGCCTGCGCCTCCACCGCTGCGTCGAGTGCCGCCCGAAGTCCGCCTTCGGCCAGCACGGGTGGACAGATTCCCCAGGCCAGCTCGCGCAGGCTCTGCTGAGCCTTCCGCAGGCGGGCGCTCACGGCGTCCAGTGCGGCATCATCGTGGATGTCGGCTATCTGTTCGAGGGCGCCGAGTTCGAGCCGCAGAGACAGCAACTGCTGTTGCGCTCCGTCGTGAATGTCTCGCTCGAGCCTGTGCCGCTCCCGGGCCGATGCCTCGACGATGCGCCGGCACGAGCTCTTGAGCCGGACAGCCAGCAGCGTGGTCTCGTCGAGACGTCGGCGCAGGTCCGCGTCCAACCGCAGCGTGGCCAGGGCCGGCCCGGCCTGCCGGCCGATGTCATCGAGCACGCTGGACTCGGTTGCGCCGAACCGTTCGCCAGCGGCTTTTGCGATCGATATCGCACCGACTGTCTCCCCCAAGTGCACGACCGGCACGGTGACCTCCCAGCCAGCCACGACCGCACCCGAGCCCGCCGGCCAGCATCGCGCGTCCTCGCCCTCGACCGTGTGCACCTCAATCCGGCACCGGTTCGCCCGAAGCCCAGTCCCGACGCTTTCGGCGAGCAGGGCCAGCACGTCACCGCTCAATGGCTCGTCCGCGACGCGCCGGGTCAGCTCTGACATCAACTGCTCCGGCGACTGACGCCGGCCGTAGACGAGCCGATCGGCGCCCCGGTTGACCCGTTCGCGGATTGGCTGGAAGGCGACCGCCACGACGCTGGTAGCGAGCAACGGCACCAGTGCCCCTGCCTCGGCGCGTCGCCCGAGGATTGCTGAGACGGCGAGCACGCTCGCGGTATATGCCGCCGTCACGAATACGGCGAGCACGCCGTAGCGCAGGGCCCGGCTGAAGAGCCGATCGATGTCCCATAGCCGGTAGCGCGTGACTCCGACGATGACGGCCACGGGTACGACGAGAGACACCGCACGGAAGACTCCGAAGAGGACCGCCTCCGGGCTGGTCGGAGCGAAGCCGGGAAGGCGGACGGCGGTGAGCAGGAGAGTCAGCAGGGCAAGTCCCACCGCCGCCCCTACGGCAAAGACGAGCGTGCCCAGCAGCACTCTGGATTGCTGGCGCTCCTCGGCCGATCTGGCCCTGCGCAGCCGGCGCCGCTGCACCACGATCCCCACCAGCGGTGTCAGCACGCCGTAGAAGATGACGAAGGTGGCGGTGTGCGCGATGCCGGTGGAGACCGTCAGATAGAACAGGACGAAGTTACCGGCCAACGCTTGTGCGATGCCCACCGGCCAGCGCAGGCGGCCGTTGGAGTAACGCGGCCGCGGGCCGAACCGGCCGTCCGGGAACAACAGCAGTGCGTAGACGTAGCACACCCCGGCGACGACGTGCAGCAGGAAGATGTGCCAGAGTTCAAGGTCGTAGCCGGTCGCGGCCTGGACGGTTCCGAGTGCTCTGTGCGCGCTGAGATTGAAGGCCCCGGCGCTGCCGACCAGACCGACCGCCAGCAGTCTGACCACCACCTGCCGGCCACGCAGCTGCACGAGCAGGAAGCCCAACCCGAGCGTGACAAGACTGAACAGGTAGTCGAGAATGGCGCGGGCACCGGGTTCGTCCGCTGCATCCGCCTCACCCGGCGCCGCGATCCCCGCCGCCAGCGCGCGGAGCGGTCCCGGCACACCGTCGGCACGCGACAGATCGAGGGCGTCAGCGTGCAAGCCCGGGTAGTTTCCCGCCAGAGTCGCGGCTAGTCCCAGCAGCAGCCAGGTGCCGATCAGCCCTGCGTACGCCCAGAAAGCGGCCAGGAAGAGGCGGTGCTTCACGCCGTCCGTCCCGCTGCCGGTACCGGCAGTGTCATCTCCAGCACCGCGTTGGCCCCGTTCGGCCTCGGGGCGGCGAACCCGAAGCTTCCGCCGGTGGCGATGATCCGGTCGGCGGCACCCTGCAGATCCGCTCGCCGGCCGCTGGCCAGCGGCTCGCCGTCGTCGCCGACGATCAAGACCAGCACGTCGCTCATCCGGGCCAGATCGACGGCGATCCTCGTCGCCCCATGACCCAGCGCCGCTGCAACCGCATCGCAGCCGGCGACGTATGCGGTCAGCTCTGTTTCCGGGGGCAGCCGGGCGGTGCCGCCAGTGGCCCGCACGGTCACCGGCGCCGCAGAACGCCGGTATCGCGACCGGAAAGCGGCGGCTAGCCCGCTGTCGCGAAGCACGGGCGGATAGACCCCCCGAGCCAGGTCGCGCAAACCCTCGATCGCGGCGTCGGCGAGTCGCTGTAGGTCCGGGAGCGTTCCCGGCTGGGATCGCAGCCGGGGCAAGGTCGCCGCAATGAGTCCGAGCTGGTAGAGGGGCCCGTCAACGAGATCCTGCTCGAGTCGTCGCTGCTCCACCTCGGCGGCGGTGTGCATGCGCTGCCTGGCGGCGTCCAACTCGTCCTTCTGTCGCGCGATCACCGAGAGGCGCGCCCTGAGCTGGGCGGTCTGCCCCACCGTACGGACCACCAAGACGGCCTGACTGGCCATGTCGTCGAGCAGTTGCTCGTCGGGAGGCGACAGCGGCCCCCCGCCCGCGGTGGTCACCGACAGGGCGCCGAGCACGTGTGCCGATTCGCCCTGGCCGCGCCTTAGCTCCACGTACGCGTCGGCGGTCTCCGGCCGGTCGGGCGCCCCGTCGCTGCCGCCCCAGGTTCCGGCCAGGAACCACTCACCCTCGACTGCCAGCCAGACGTCTGCCCGACGGGCGCCGAGCGCGACCCCGGTGATCGCAGCCACTTCGGCCAGCGTGTCGTCGGTGCCGGTCAGCGCGGCCAGCCGATTGCCGAAGCCGGCGAGGGCCTCGTATCTCGATGTCGAGCCGACCCCGAGCAGCCGTCTCGCCAGCAGCCGGGTGCGCTGGTGGAGCGGCTGCACAGCCGCAGCGACGATGACCGTGACGAGGATGGCGAGGGCAGTGGACGGCCGGCCATTGACATGGGCCGTTCCGAAGATCGGAACCGACAGCACCAGCATCGCGAGGTAGACGACGGCCAGACCTAGCAGCAGCAGGGCGAGGGCCAGCCACGTTGCCGCTCTTTCCCGGGCACGGGAAGGTCCTCGTTGCGACGTCATACCTACGGTCGTTGCGCTCATCGCGCCCCCTGGCGGTTCATCCCATTGAACCGAACGCGGCCCTATCCGGGGGGGCGATGACCGGAAGTCGCGGCCCGCCAGAGCCCGGCGGTGGCGGAGACGAGCGCGCCCAGCACGAGCAGCCCGAGGCCGCCCAGGGACACCATCATCGACAGCACGGAGATCATCAGGCCGATGTTGTGCAGCCATCCGTCACCGCCGGAATCGGTGCTGGTGAACGCGGCGACCACCTCCATCGCGGTCCCCACGCAGAAGATGACGAGCACCACCCGGAGGACGGCAGCACCGAAGGTGGAGATGCGCGAGGGCAGCCGGCGTGGCCACCAGCGCCAAGCCAGCACCGCCGCGAGGGCGGCGGGCAGGCCGAGAGCCAAGTGGCCGCTGGCGTGGCCGGCGCGCCCGTCCGTGTCCAGGCCGGTGGCGAGGACGAGCGCGACGAAGCCGGCGCCCAGCCCCGTCGCCGCGGCCAGGGTGAGCGCGACGGCCGCCCAGCCGGTCCTGGTCCGGGGGGGCGCCTGCTGGGTGTCAAGCATGGGAACAGTCCTCTCAGGGGTTGTCAGGTGCCGCCGACGGCCGGGAACATCGGCCGCCGGCAGCGCCCTGGGTCAGAAGTCGACGTCCAGGCAGGCGAGCTTGGGGCCGGCCTTGCCTGCGGAATCGGTCGTGTGGTCGTGAATGACGACGGCGTTCGCCCCGTCCGGCCGGATGGTCCATGCGACCTGCGTCTGAGCGGACCCGTTCCCGGCGCTGTTGGTGGTGAAGTCCAGCCAGATCTCGTTGGCGGCCGTGGCGACCCCTGCCACGTTTTGGTAATGGCCACCGCCCTGGACGCTGCAGTCGAACACGTGGGCGTGCGCGCCGTACTCGCGGTTGGGCGCCAGGCCCGTGACGTGCAGCGTGACGATCGTCGAACCGCTGGCGGTTGAGACGGAATGGACGGCTGCGGAGCCGCCCTCGGTGGAGTTCGCGGTGCCGTCGCCGTAAGGGTTGGCGTAAACCGTCAACGCCCCCCCGGCAGCGACGACTGTGGCTGACTCGGCCTGAGCGGGCAAGGCAGCGGCGGCGAGCCCGAGCGTGAGTCCGGCCACTGCCGCGGCGCGGGCGATCCTGTGATGCATGAGTGTTCCTTTCATCGGAAGTTGTGGTCACCACACTCGGGCTCCCGTCCCGACCGGCCATCGTGCGGGCTGGTGAACCTCCAGTGGTGCCACCACCACCGGGATGGGACGTCGCGCCTACGATCCGGAGATGGCTGTCCGCTTCGTCCTGGCCGACGATCAGTTCCTGGTCCGCGAGGGCACCGCGGCCCTGCTCTCAGGCTGCCAGGAGCTAGAGCTGGTGGGCACCGCCGCTGACCTGCCGGGGCTGCTGGCGCTGGTCGACGAGTTGACCCCGGACGCCGTCCTCACCGACATCCGGATGCCCCCCAGCTACTCCAGAGAAGGCATCGAGGCGGCGCAGGAGATCCGGCGCCGGCATCCGTCGATCGGCATTCTCGTGCTGTCGCAGTATGCCGAGGAGGACTATGCGTTCTCGCTGCTGTCGCAAGGCGCCACCGGAGTGGGGTACCTGCTCAAGGAACGTATCGGCGACCGCACGGAGTTGGTCCACGCACTGCTACAGGTGGCGGCCGGCGGCACCGTCCTCGACCCGAAGATCGTGGAGGCGGTCGTCCGCCAGCAGTCCGGCTCAAGGTCCCCGCTGGCCCGGCTGACCGACCGGGAGCGTGAGGTACTCGAACAGATGGCGCTCGGCAAGAACAACTCGGCGATCGCCCGTGCCCTGGTCGTCACTGAGCGCGCCGTCGAGAAGCACATCAACTCGCTGTTCGCGAAGTTGGAGTTGTCGTAGGAGCCCGACGTCAACCGCCGGGTGATGGCCGTCCTCACCCTGCTGCGCGCCTGACCGCCACGGCGAGGTCCTGGCAACACCCCCGGCGCACCGGGCAGCGCCCGGGAACTTTGGGCCGGCTGCGGGCCGGCTTCGTGTTTCTGTCGATCCCCGAGCTGGAAATCGACGGCGTGAACGTCGGGGATATCACGCCGGACGACATCATCCCCGTGTTAGGGCCGCGGACGCTCAGGTGGGTTCGCCGAGGGTGCCGGTCGGTCCGTCGGGGTGCTTGGCACCGAGCGCCTTCTCGATCTCGGCGACCCGTGCGGACAGCGCCCCAACAGTCTTGTACGTACGCTCGATGGCCTGCGCCACCGTCGTGTCGCTGCCGCCGAACTTTGTGGTCAGCAGCTTGAAGATGTCCTGATCTGTCAGGGGCATGTCGTCCTCCGGTGGGGTATTGCCGAGCGAGCGGTCAACGGCGTCAGCGATTGCCAGGGCCACCCGTCGGTGACCGTCCGGCGAGTGCATCTCGGCCCGGTCGTCGGCGTTGGTGAGGAAGCCACCTTCGACGATGATCGCCCGGCACTTGGGGTTCATGGCCAGGGCGTTGCCCGTGCCGTAGTACAGGTGCAGATCTTCGGTGTAGTTGTCGGCATGGAAGCCTGAACTCCATCCGTGCCCGACGTAGGCGGCCTTCCAGAGCTGGGCGAAGGCCTTGCCACTGGTGGTACGCCAGCCCACGGAAGCGCCCCGGACCTTGCTCGACTTGGAGCCGTCGCCGTGGATCGCGACGAAGAAGTCCGCCGTGTATTGAGCCACCGGCGGGTCGGCCAGGATGCTCCGGGCGTCATGGCCGCGCTGGTGAAGCTCTGCCACGGTTGCCGCCGCGGCCTGCGCGTTGAATTCCTGCTCGCCGGACGTGCCGGTCGAGCCCTTCTTGCGGTGGCAGTGCCCGCTCTGGACGATCACGCTAGCCATGTCGGGCCGCCGACTCGGCTACCGCAAGCCGGATCGCCTCAGCGTCGTGCTCGTCGAAGTGCCGGACCGCACTGCCGGCCAGGGCCTCGGCCGGATCGGCGAAGACTGGCCGCTCCCAGGCATTCGGAAGTCTGTCGTCCTGCTGTGGCCCACCTTGCGCTTCTGCGTTCGGATTGCGCTCATGTGTCATAGGGCCCTCCGCGTGCATGTCGGCTGGCCCGATTCTGAGCGCCCTCCTCCTGCCTGGCAAGTAGCTCAGACAGGTATCCGACAGTGGCCGGCGGCGCTGGACACCAAGATGCCGATTCCGCTCGCGGTGACACACTGTGCGCATGCAACCAGGGAACGCCCGCTTGCCCTCCGCCGCATTGGCCGGCGCCGTTGATCTCTCGAGCCTGGTCGCCCCGGCGACCGCGCCCGCCCAGGCATCGGGCGGAGCCGGCGGCTGCGTCATCGACGTGACCGAGGCATCGTTTCCCGCCGAGGTGATCGAGCGCTCGCGTCAGGTGCCGGTGGTCCTCGACTTCTGGGCCGAGTGGTGCGCCCCGTGCAAGCAGTTCTCACCCGTCCTGGAGAAGCTCGCGGCCGAGGGCGGCGGGTCCTGGATCCTGGCGCGGGTCGATGTCGACTCCAACCAGCGGCTGTCGACCGCGGCCGGCGTACAGCAGATCCCGACCGTCAAGGCGGTCGTCGACGGGCAGGTCGTGGGTGAGTTCACCGGAGCCATGCCCGAGGCGCAGCTGCGCGCCTGGATCCGTGCGCTCCTCGAGGCCGCGGGTGGCGCGCCGGCCGGTGACGGCGACGAGACGGACGCAGGCCCCTTTGTCGACTCCCGCATCATCGCGGCCGAGGACTCCCTGACCCGGGGCGACGCCGACGCAGCCGAGATCAATTACCGCGCGGTGCTCGCCGACTTCCCTGGTGACCCGCTCGCGACCGCCGGGCTCGCGCAGGTCGCGTTGGTCCGCCGGGTATCCGGCGTGCTCGACCCGCGGGCCACGGTAGCCGCTGCGGCGGACTCGCCCGACGACATCACGGTCCAGGGGCTGGCCGCCGACGTGGAGCTGCTCTCCGGTCACGTCGATCAGGCGTTCGCGCGGCTGGTCGACCTGGTCCGCCGCAGCAGCGGCGCCGATCGCGATGCCGCCCGCAACCGGCTGCTGTCGCTCTTCGAGCTGCTCGCCCCCGATGACCCCCGCGTTGCCCGCGCACGTCGCGATCTGACTGCCGCGCTCTTCTAGCTCGGTGGGTGTCCTTACCGCGCCACTCGTGGATGCGTCGTCGGTGACCTTCGCGGTGGCCGACGACGATGCGCGGTTGACCGGCGTCCGGCTCTGGCAGGAGCTAGGGATACCAGCCGATCAGCTGCGGTTCGGCCGGCAGCCCGGTGGCTGGCTGCTTCGCATCGACCGGCGGCCGGTGCAGCGGATGGAGTACCTCCTGGAGCTCACGGCGGCGGGGGGCGAGACCGAGTTCATCCTGGATCCGGCCAACCGGAAGCGTGTCAAGGGTGCCTTCGGAGAGCACTCGGTGCTCGAATTCCCGGGCTACCGCGCACCCGACTGGCTCGATGCGCCAGCGGTCGACGGCCGCTGGACACCGCTGCGGGTGCCCGGTCGCGCGCTTAAGGCGGAGGTCGAGGTCCGGCTGTGGAGCCCGGCCGGCACCTCGGCGGAGGAGCCGCTGCCGATGCTGGTGGCCCACGACGGCCCCGAGTACGACGCGCTGTCCAGCCTGTCGCGCTACAGCGCCGCTGGTATCGCCTCGGGTGTCCTGCCGACGCACCGGCTCGCCCTGCTGGCGCCCGGGCACCGCGACGACTGGTACTCTGCCTCGACGCCGTACGCATCCGCCTTGGCGGCCGCCGTACTTCCGGCCCTGGGCCGAGAGGTCGCGACCCTTGGCCTGCCGGTGGGCATGGGTACCAGCCTCGGCGCGCTGGCGATGCTGCACGCGCAGCGCCGGTATCCCGGCTCGTTCGGCGCGCTCTTCCTGCAATCGGGCAGCTTCTTCCACCCTCGACTCAATCGGCACGAGTCGCGGTTCAGCCGATATCACCGGATCGTGCGCGTCGTCGGCGACATCCTGCGCGCCCCCGCCGCACGCGATCCCGTTCTGATCGGCATGACCTGCGGTGCAATCGAGCAGAACGTCGAGAACAACCGCTTGATGGCCCGGGCGCTCGCGGCGCAAGGTTACGAGGTGCAACTCGATGAGGTCCCTGACATGCACAACTACACCGGGTGGCGGGACGCCTTCGACCCGTACCTCACCCGACTGCTCCGTCGCACGTGGGCAGTGACATGAGACGCGACCAGGTCGAGTTGCCCTCACCGATGCAGGGCACCGTGATCGCCTACGGGCACTACGGCCGGCCGGTGCTGGTGTTCCCCTCAGAGCAGGGCCGGGCGTGGGACTTCGAGTCCAACGGGATGGTCGGCGCGGTGGCCGGCTTGATCGATGCCGGCCGGGTCAAGATCTACTGCGTCGACACCTTCGACGCGGCCAGCTGGGCCGATTCCTCCGTCTCGTTGGAGGAACGGGCCCGCCGGCACAGCGTCTACGAGGCCTGGATCGTCGAGCAGGTCGTGCCCTACGTGCACGCCGACTGCGGCGGCGCGGCGGACATCGCCACCGCCGGCTGCTCGATGGGCGCGTTCCACGCGGTGAACTTCGCTCTCAAGCGAGCCGACCTCTTCCCGCTCGCCTTGGGCTTCTCGGGCAACTACGACCCCTCGGCCTGGCGATCCTGGGGCGAGCGGGCCGGCGCCACGTACTTCAACAACCCCACCGACTACGTCGGCCATCTCGGCGGCGAGCACCTCGACTGGTTGCGATCGCGCGTCTTCGTGCAGCTGGTCTGCGGGCAGGGGCAGTGGGAGGACACCACGGGTGCCCTGCCATCCACGCGGCAGCTGGCCGAGCTGCTGGCGGCCAAGGACATCCCGCACGAGTTGGACCTGTGGGGCTACGACGTGCCGCACGACTGGCAGTCCTGGCGAGCCCAGTGGGCCCACCACCTCCCGCGCTTCTGCTGATTGGATGCGTGACATGACCGACCCCCGACACCTCATCGGACTGCTCCTGGGCACCGAGGACGATTGGCCGACCGCCTTTGAAGCCCTGGTCTGCCGCCTCGGGCCGGTCGCCGACACCACTGGCGCGAAGCACACCTTCGATGTCGAGCGGATCACCATCGAGCCCTTCGACCTGCGCTACCGACCGCGCTACGACCTGGTCATCGACCGGCTGGCCTACTGGTACTACGCGCCCCGGGAGTGGCTGAAGAAGGTCGCCCTGATGGACGACGTCTACCTGCTCAACAGCCCGTTCACCTTCCAGTCCATGGAGAAGCACGCGGCCTACTGCGCCATGATGCGGCTCGGGCTCAAGGTGCCCGACACGGCGCTGGTTCCGTACAAGAACCCGATCGACCACGGGAAGTACGCCTACACCGCCGCCCGCTACAACAAGTCCTTCGACCTGGCCGCCGTCGCCGAGCGGATCGGCTACCCACTGTTCATGAAGCCCTATGACGGTGGCGCCTGGCGCGGAGTGTCGCGGATCGGCAACCAAGAGGAGTTGCAACGGGCCTACGACGAATCCGGCGAGATGCTGATGCATCTGCAGGCATCCGTCGAGGATTACGACGCTTTCGCCCGGTCGCTGTCCATTGGCGCGGAGACGATGGTGATGCGATTCCGGCCCGAGTTGCCGATGCACGACCGCTACGCCGTCGATCACGGATTTCTCACCCCGGAGGTGGGCGAAGAAGTGGTCACCATCGGCCGACTCGTCAACGCCTTCTTCCGTTGGGAGTTCAACTCGTGCGAGACGTTGATCCGTGGCGGCGACGTGCATCCCATCGACTACGCCAATGCCTGCCCAGACGTCGCGGTGACGAGCCTGCACTACTACTTCCCCTGGGCCATGAAGGCGCTGATCAAGTGGTGCGTCTTCTGCCTGGTCACCGGTCGGCGCCCGCGGGTGGATCTCGACACCCGGCAGTACTTCGACATCGCCGACCGCGACGATCTCAGCTACGACGAGAAGCTCCGGTCGTACCGCAAACTGGCCGACGAGCACTTCGAGACCGAGCGGTACGCCGACTTCTGCGCCAGCCGGCTGCCGGACTTGGACGGCATGGTCCTCGAATGGTTCGCGGGACCGGATTTCGACCGGTTGCTGAGCGACACGGTGCTGGCCACCTATCCCTCCGTTGAGCAGGACCGCTTCCTGGCCCACTTCCGAGGCCTGATCGGCGCCTGGGTGTCCGACGAGCAGAGCGGGCTATCCCCGGCGGCACCTGCCGCGGAGCGGTAGGCTGGCATCTGCCGATTCCCAGACGTCGTGGATGCGGGTGAGCGAGGTGTGCGCGGGGTGAGCGGCTCCGTAGAGGCCGACCGGTCCCTCGAAACGCTGCTTGCCCAGGCACTCGAGACCGGTCCGCGGACCGTCGGAGAGTTGCCATGCGATCCGCCGGAGATGGCCGGCTACCTGGCCGGCTACTACCGGCACGTTGCCATGGACGATCTGCTGAACCGGGATCCGGCCGAAACCTACGGCGCCGCGCTGTCGCACCGCAAGCTTGCCTCGCACCGGGTCGAGGGGGAGTTGCGGATCCGTGTCTACACCCCCACCGCCCGGTTCGACGGCTGGGAGTCCTCGCACACGGTCGTGGAGATCGTCACCGATGACATGCCGTTCCTCGTCGATTCGGTGGCGGCCGAGTTGGCCCGCGAGGACATCGGTCTGCACCTGGTCGTCCATCCGCAGTTCGTGGTGCGGCGCGAAATCATGGGCGAGCTCAGCGAGGTGCTCTCCGATGTCGACCCCGAGGCCGAAGCGGCACTGCCCGCGGCGGCGCTCATGGAGTCGTGGATGCACCTGGAGATCGATCGGCAGCCGGCCGATCGGCTCGACCAGATCGCCAACGACGTGCGCCGGGTTCTGACCGATGTGCGGGAGGCCGTTGACGACTGGCGCCTGATGCGGGGCAAGGCGCTGTCGCTGGCTCAGCAACTCGGCTCGGCACCCCTGCCGGTGCGGCGCGAGGAGGTCAGCGAGGCTAGTGACCTGTTGCGGTGGCTGGCCGATGATCACTTCACCTTCCTGGGCTACCGCGAGTACCGGCTGGTCAGGGACGAGCACGGGAAGACGATCGAGGCCGTTCCGGGCACGGGGCTGGGCATCCTGCGCAGCGACACGGGGGTACGGCATGGCCTGTCGGACATGCCGCCGCGGGTGCGCAGCAAGGCGCTCGAGCCCAACCTGCTGATCGTCACCAAGGCAAACTCGCGGTCCACCGTGCACCGGCCGGTCTACCTGGACTACATCGGGATCAAGCGATTCGACAACGAGGGCGAGGTCATCGGGGAGCGGCGATTCCTCGGTTTGTTCTCCTCGGCGGCCTATCTCGACAGCGTCCGTCACCTCCCGGTCGTGCGCCGCAAGGTGGAGGAGGTCACGCGCCGGTCCGGCTTCTCGCCCCGCAGCCACAGCGGCAAGGATTTGCTGTCGATCCTGGAGACCTATCCGCGCGACGAGTTGTTCCAGACATCGACCGCCGAACTTTCCGAGATCGTCACCGGGGTGCTGGCCCTGCAGCAGCGGCGGCAGCTCAGGCTGTTCGTCCGCCGCGACGACTATGGCCGCTTCTGGTCCTGCCTGGTCTATCTGCCCCGCGACCGGTGGAACACCCGGGTCAGGCTGCGGATGCAGGAGATCCTGCTGGCGGAGCTTGACGGCACATCGGTCGACTACACCACGCGGGTGAGCGAATCGGTGCTGGCCCGGCTGCACTTCGTCGTACGTACGCCGCCTGGCGACGTGCCCGACGTCGACGTCGAGGCGATCCAGCACCGGCTATCGGAGGCCACCAGGACCTGGGACGAGGACCTGGGCCGCGCGCTGACCGAGAGCGTTGGCGAGGAATACGAGCCGGCGCTGTTCAAGCGGTACGCCGGTGCGTTCCCCGAGGCCTACAAGGAGGACTTCCCGGCGACGACAGCCGTCGACGACCTGCGCCGGCTGGAGGTGCTCGAGGAGCCCGACGACATCGCCATGAGTCTTTACACGCCACCCGAAGCTCATCCGGACGAGCGGCGATTCAAGATCTATCGGGTCGGGGCCTCGCTGTCGCTGGCCGAAGTGCTGCCGCTGTTCACCGCCCATGGTGTCCGCGTGGTCGACGAGCGGCCCTACGGCCTGGTGCGCAACGACGGGACCCACGCCTGGGTGTACGACTTCGGTCTGGAGCATGTGTCCACCCAGGTTGCGGTGGAGCGGGTCAGCGAGAACTTCCAGAACGCCTTCTCGGCGGCCTGGCGCGGGGAGTCGGAGCTGGACGGGTTCAACGCCCTCGTGCTCTCGGCCGGCCTGACCTGGCGGCAGACCGTCGTGCTGCGGGCTTATGCCAAGTACCTGCGCCAGATCGGCACCCTGTACAGCCAGGACTACATCCAGCAAGCGGTCCGAGCTCATGTCGGCATCACGCGGCGCCTGGTCGGGTTGTTCCAGGCTCGCTTCGACCCGGCGTTTCCCGGTGACCGCGACGCTCGGCAGGCTGAGCTCACCAGCGAGATCGAGACAGCGCTAGACGGGGTTGCCAGCCTCGACCAGGACCGCATCCTGCGGGGCCTGCTCGGCCTGATCCTGGCGACCTGCCGGACCAGCTACTACCAGCGCGGTGCCGACGGCCGCCCCAAGCCCTACCTCGCGCTGAAGTTCGCGCCGGGTGCGATCAGCGACCTGCCCGCACCCCGTCCAAAGCACGAGATCTTCGTCTATGGCCCGCGCGTCGAGGGCGTCCACCTGCGCTTCGGTGCCGTGGCCCGCGGCGGCCTGCGGTGGTCCGACCGGCTCGAGGACTTCCGTACCGAGGTGTTGGGTCTGGTCAAGGCGCAGATGGTCAAGAACACAGTCATCGTCCCGGTCGGGGCCAAGGGCGGCTTCGTGGTCAAACGGCCCCTGCTGGGTGCCGGCCGCGAGGAGGTGCAGGCCGAGGGCATCGCCTGCTACCGGATGTTCGTCTCAGCGCTGCTCGACGTGACCGACAACCTCGTCGGCGGCTCCGTGCGGCCCCCGCCCGAGGTGATTCGGCACGACGGTGACGACCCCTACTTGGTGGTGGCGGCCGACAAGGGCACCGCGACCTTCTCCGACATCGCAAACGAGATCGCGCTGGCCTACGGGTTCTGGCTCGGCGATGCCTTTGCCTCCGGCGGGTCCGCCGGCTATGACCACAAGGCCATGGGCATCACGGCCCGGGGCGCCTGGGAGTCGGTGAAGCACCACTTCCGCGAGATGGATCTCGATACCCAGTCCGAGCACTTCACGGTGGCCGGTGTCGGCGACATGTCCGGTGACGTCTTCGGCAACGGGATGCTGCTCTCCGAGCACATCCGCCTGGTGGCCGCCTTCGACCACCGGCACGTCTTCGTCGACCCCGATCCCGATGCCAAGGCTTCGGTCGCGGAGCGCCGTCGCCTCTTCGAGTTGCCGCGCTCGAGCTGGGCTGATTACGACCCGGCTCTCATCTCCGACGGTGGCGGGGTCTACCCGCGGACAGCCAAGTCGATCCCGGTCTCCGATCAGGTACGGGCGGCGTTGGGGATCGATGCCGAGGTAACCGCGCTCGCGCCGGCCGACCTCATCCGGCGGATCCTTGTCGCGCCCGTCGACCTGCTGTGGAACGGCGGGATCGGCACCTATGTCAAGGCCACGGACGAGACGCACGCCGAGGTGGGGGACAAGGCCAATGACGTGGTCCGGGTCAACGGCGCCGACCTGCGCTGCAAGGTGGTGGGGGAGGGCGGCAACCTGGGGCTGACCCAGCGCGGCCGGATCGAGTACGCACTCGCCGGCGGTCGTATCAACACCGACGCGATCGACAATTCCGCCGGCGTCGAGACCTCCGACCATGAGGTGAACATCAAGATTCTCCTCGACGCGGCCATTGCCCACAGAGAGCTTGCGCGCGACGACCGCAACGCTCTGCTCGTGGACATGACCGACGAGGTGACCGCCCTCGTGCTGCGCGACAACTACGACCAGAACGTCGCGCTGGGCAATGCCCGGGCCCAGGCGCCGTCCATGCTGTCGGTGCACCGCAGGCTGATGCGCGACCTGGAGCGGCGCGGTCGGCTGGACAGGGCGCTGGAGTTCCTGCCCGACGAGGCGACTATGAATGACCGAGAGGCCGCCGGTCTCGGGCTCACCTCGCCCGAGCTCTGCGTGCTTCTCGCGTACGTCAAGATCGTCCTCGAGGACGAGTTCACGCCTACCGATCTGCCCGACGTCGATTGGCTCGTCGACTCCCTGGTCGGCTACTTTCCCAGCCCTTTGCGCGACCGCTTCCGCGTCCAGATGACCAATCACTCGCTGCGGCGCGAGATCATCACGACCGAGCTGGTCAACGACATGGTCAATCGCGGCGGCACCACTTACGTCTTCCGGGCGGTGGAGGAGACCGGTGTCACGCCGGTCGATGTCACCCGTGCCCACCTCGTCGCCCGCGAGGTCTTCGGGCTTCCCGAGCTGTGGTCCGCGATCGAGGCGCTCGACACCGATCTGCCAACCAGCACACAGATCAGGCTCTTCCTGCAGAGCCGGCGGCTGCTCGACCGTGCGACTCGCTGGCTGTTGCAGAACCGTCGGCACCCGCTCAGCATCGGCGCCGAGATCGCGCACTTCCGGCCCGGCCTGCAGCGCCTGATGCCGCGCATCCCCGAACTGCTGGTGTCACGTGAGGCCGATCGGCTGGGGGCCGAGGCGGCCGAGTACATCGCGGACGGCGTGCCCGACGACCTCGCCCTGGCGACCGCCGGCCTGCTCGACGCGTTCTCGCTGCTCGACGTCGTGGAGGTCGCCGCCAGCCGCGACGAGGAGGTCGAGGAGGTGGCCCGGCTCTACTTCGCCCTGTCCGAGCACTTCCAAATGGACGGCCTGCTCCATCGCATCGCCGGCCTCGATCGCGGTGACCGGTGGCACTCCCTGGCGCGCTCAGCCCTTCGCTACGACCTCTATGCGGCGCTGTCCGAGCTCACCGGTGAGGTGCTCGACAGCACGCCGGCCGGCGCCGACGCGGCCAGCCGCATCGCGATGTGGGAGAAGGCCAACGCGAGCAGCCTGGCGCGCGTTCAGAACAGCCTCGGTGAGCTGGCCGACGAGGCGACCTACGACCTGGCCACCCTGTCGGTGGTTCTCCGCCAGATCCGGACGATGGTGCGGGCCAGCGCGTCGGGCGCCCGCTAGCCCCCCAGCCCCCGAGCAATTTCCGGGAAAACGTCGCATCCCAGCGCCGGGAATGCGCGCTTTCCGGGAAAACGCGGGGGCAGGGTGAGCGTCGAGCAGCACGGCGCGCCCACCGTGACCCCTCCTGGCCTGCACGCTCGCTCAGCCGGCGAAGCGCAGCCAGAGGGTGCCCAGCGGGGGCAAGCGCAAGGAAACCGAGGCGGGCTGCCCGTGCCAGGCCTCCGCCAGCGATTCCACCGAACCCATGTTGCCCACGCCGGAGCCCGAATAGACCTCGGCGTCGGTGTTGAGCACCTCGTCCCAACGGCCGGCCTTCGGCAGGCCCAGGCGGTAGCCCTCATGTGGCACGCCGGCGAAGTTGCTGACGCAGGCGAGCACTGATCCGTCGGTGCCGTGGCGCAGGAACGAGAACACGTTGTTGTCGGCGTCGTTGGCATCGATCCACGCGAACCCGGCCGGGTCGGCATCTTGGGACCACAAGGCGGGGAAGTCGCGGTAGGTGGCGTTCAGGTCGCGTACCAACTGCTGAATGCCCCGGTTGTCGGCGTTGTCGAGCAGCCACCAGTCGAGCGAGCGACCCTCGGCCCACTCCGCCTCCTGGGCCAGCTCCCCGCCCATGAACAGCAACTGCTTGCCGGGATGGGCCCACATGTAGCCATAGAGCGCGCGGAGGTTGGCCAGTTGCTGCCAGCGGTCGCCGGGCATCTTGCGCAGCAGCGATCCCTTGCCGTGCACGACCTCGTCATGTGACAAGGGCAACATGAAGTTCTCGGTGTAGGCGTACATCATCGAAAACGTCATCTGGTGGTGGTGGTATCCGCGGTAGATCGGCGCGCGGGAGAGGTAGTCGAGGGTGTCGTGCATCCAGCCCATGTTCCACTTGAAGCCGAAGCCCAGTCCACCCAGGTGCGTTGGGCGCGAGACGGCCGGCCACGAGGTGGACTCCTCGGCGATAGTGATGGCGCCGGGCACCCGTCGATAGACGGTCGCGTTCATCTCCTGCAAGAAGGTCACCGCCTCGAGATTCTCCCGGCCGCCATAAATGTTGGGCTTCCACTCGCCGGCCTTGCGGGAGTAGTCGAGGTAGAGCATCGATGCCACGGCGTCGACCCGCAGGGCGTCGACATGGAACTCCTGTAGCCAGAACACGGCGTTGGCGACCAGGAAGTTGCGCACCTCACGGCGGCCGAAGTCGAAGACATAGGTGCCCCATTCGGGGTGCTCGCCGCGGGTCGGGTCGGCGTGCTCGAACAGCGGTGTGCCGTCGAAGCGGGCCAGCGCCCACTCGTCCTTGGGGAAGTGCGCCGGCACCCAGTCGACGATCACCCCGATCCCGGCCTGGTGCAGCCGGTCGATGAGATGCCGAAGCTCATCGGGCGAGCCGAAGCGCGAGCTCGGCGCGTAGTACGACGAGACCTGGTAGCCCCATGACCCGCCGAACGGGTGCTCGGCCAGCGGCAGGAACTCCACGTGGGTGAAGCCCTGCTCCACGACGTAGTCCACCAACTCGTCGGCGAGTTGGAGGTAGCCCAGCCCCTGCCGCCAGGAGCCGACATGCACCTCGTAGATGCTCATCGGGGCGGCGTGCCACTCCGTCTCGGCGCGCAACTCGAGCCAGTCGGCGTCCCTCCACTCGTACGTCGTCTCGTGCACCACCGACGCCCAACCCGGCGGGACCTCGGTCGCGAACGCGAAGGGGTCGGCCTTCTCACGCCACTCACCGTCGGCACCGAGGACGTGCAGCTTGTAGTGCGCGCCTGCCTCGACGCCCGGCACGAACAGTTCCCAGATGCCGGTCGAGCCCAGTGAGCGCATCGGCAGCGACACGCTGTCCCACCAGGTGAAGTCACCCGCGATCCGGACCCCCTGGGCATTTGGCGCCCAGACGGCGAACGAGGTGCCGGTCACGGTGCCACCCGGTGTCTCGTACGACCGCGGATGAGCCCCCAGGATGGTCCACAGCTGCTCGTGGCGGCCCTCGGAGATCAGGTGCATGTCGATCTCGCCCAGCGTGGGTAGCCAGCGGTAAGGGTCGTCGACGATGAAGGTGCCGCTCGGGTAGGTCACCTCGAGGCGGTAGTCACCCACCTCATCGGGCAGTACGACGCCGAACACGCCGCCGTCGTGCAGGCGCTCCATCTCGTGCCGCTCGTCGTCGAGGAGCAATGTGACGGTCTCGGCTTCGGGGCGAAGCGTGCACACCCCCGTGCCGTCGGCGGTCGGGTGGGCGCCCAGGATCGCGTGCGGGTCGTGGGTGATCCCGGCGACCAGGCGGTCGAGTTCGTCGGACGTGGGGTGCGGTGGTGGCAACATGAAGGGTCCTCAGCTCGCCAGCCGGGCGATCGACGCGAGCGGGATCGCCAGCCAGGACGGTCGGTTGCGTGCTTCGTAGACGACCTCGTACACGGCCTTGTCGAGCTCGAAGGCCCGGAGCAAGGTGGCGTGCTTGCGCGGATCCTGGCCGGCGGCGTCGGTGTATCCGGCGCAGAAGGCGTCCCGGTTGCGCTCGGCCCACTCGTTGGCCCGGTATTCCAGTTGCTGAGCGGCCGGCCGGTCGGCGAGCAGGTGGCGCGCGGCGTAGTCGAACGAGCGGAGCATCCCGGCGACGTCGCGCAGCGGTGACATCTGCGCCTTGCGCTCGGCGAAGGGCCGGGCCGGCTCGCCCTCGAAATCCAGCAGCACCCAGCCGGTCATGCTGCGCAGCGCCTGGCCCAGGTGGTAATCGCCGTGGATGCGCTGCACGCCGACCGGCTCGGAGAGGCTGGCTACCTCGTCATAGGCCCCGCGCAGGGCCTCGGCGTAGGGCAGCAGCACCGGCACCACGGCCAGGGCGGCGGCCAGCCGGTTGCGCATCTGTTGGGCGGTACGGCGGGATTCCTCGGGCCCGGCCTCGCGCGAGCCCATCGCCTGCGCCAGGTCGCGGTGCACCGCGGCGGTAGCCTCGCCCAGCCGGCAGGCCTCACCGGCGAAGTCGCCGCCCACCTCGTCGGCATGCAGGTCACCCTCGGCGTAGAGATCGCGCACGCTGGTGGTGGCCATGTGCCACCCGTCGGCGGCGTTGGCGACGTAGGACTGCAGCATCGCGTAGGTGATGTGCTCGCCGTCCAACTCGCCCTCGATAGCGCCCAGCGGTCGGGCGATGTGGGCGCAGTCGACGGAGGACAGCGCCCGATGAACCTCCAGATCCGGATTTACGCCGTGACTCAACCTGCGGAAGACCTTGAGGATGTAGGCCTCGCCGTAGACCAGGGATGTGTTGCTTTGCTCCGCAGATGACACCCGGCTGGTCTGGCTGGTGTCCAGCGTCACGCCCGCCTCGGGGACGAACCGCCGGCCCTCGACGGTGCTTCCTTCGGCCAGGCGGTCCAGCAGCACGCTGGTCAGTTCGGTGTCCTGCAGCGCGTCGTAGGCGCAGCGGTGCTCGACCGCCCCGATCGACGCGTGGTCCAGCCGGTCGGGCAGGTTATCCCGAACGCCCACCAGCAGTTGGTAGTCCTCGACCGTGCCGTCGGCGGCCTCGACCCGCACCACCATGTGATGCAGCTCGGGGTCGCCGACCCGCAGGAGCGCGGAGGACACGACATCCAGGGCGGCAATCTCGCGGCCCTTGCCGGCGTACCACCGTTGGCGGGGCAGCCAGCCGCGCAACGCCGCGGTCAGGCCCGGTGGCCCCTGCTGGTGAGATGTCACGCTCACTCCTCGGTCTGCGAGATCTGGAACCAGTAGAAGCCGTGCCCGGGCAGGGTCAGCAGGTACGGCAGTTCACCGACGCGGGGGAAGTGCACCCGGCCGGTCAGCTCGATCGGCGTGCAGCCCTCGTAGCGGCGCAGGTCGAGCTCGACGGGCTGCGGGAAGCGGGACAGGTTGTTCACGCAGAGCACGACGTCATCACCGAAGGTCCGGGTGAACGCCAGGACCGACGGGTTGGACGAGCCAAGTTCGGCGAAGTCCCCGAGCCCGAAGGTCGGATGGTGCCTGCGGATGTCGATCATCCGCCGGTTCCAGTGCAGCAGGGACGAGGTGTTGTTGCTCTCCGACTCGACATTGAGCGCCTGGAAGCCGTAGATCGGATCCATGATCACGGGCAGATACAGGCGGGCCGGGTCGCAGGTGGAGAAGCCGGCGTTGCGGTCGGGGGTCCACTGCATCGGGGTACGGACACTGTCGCGGTCGCCGAGCCAGATGTTGTCACCCATCCCGATCTCGTCGCCGTAATACAGGACCGGCGAGCCCGGTAGTGAGAGCAACAGAGCGGTGAAGAGCTCCAGCTGGTTACGGTCGTTGTCGAGCAGGGGGGCCAGCCGCCGCCGGATGCCGATGTTGGCCTTCATGCGGGGGTCCTTGGCGTACTCGCTCCACATGTAGTCGCGCTCGTCGTCGGTGACCATCTCGAGCGTGAGCTCGTCGTGGTTGCGCAGGAAGATGCCCCACTGGCAGCCGGATGGGATCTGCGGCGTCTGCGCCATGATTTCCGAGATCGGGAAACGCGACTCCCGGCGCACCGCCATGAACAGCCTCGGCATCACCGGGAAGTGGAACGCCATGTGGCACTCGTCACCGCCGACTGTCGGGTCGCCGAAGTAGTCCACGACGTCGGCGGGCCACTGGTTGGCCTCGGCCAGCAGCACCCGGTCGGGATAGAGGCGGTCGACCTCGGCCCGCACCCGCTTGAGGAACTCGTGTGTCTGCTTGAGGTTCTCGCAGTTGGTGCCTTCATCTTCGAAGAGGTACGGGACCGCGTCGAGCCGGAAACCGTCGATGCCGAGGTCGAGCCAGAAGCGCAGCGCCTCAAGCACCGCCTCCTGTACGCGGAGGTTCTCGTAATTCAGGTCGGGCTGGTGGGCGAAGAAACGGTGCCAGTAGTACTGCTTGCGTACCGGGTCCAAGGTCCAGTTGGACGGCTCGGTGTCGACAAAGATGACGCGGGCGTCAGCATACTTGTCGTCGGTGTCGGACCACACATAGAAGTCGCCGTACTCGCCGTCGGGGTCGCTGCGGGAGGCCTGAAACCACGGATGCTGGTCGCTGGTGTGGTTCATCACGAAGTCGATGACCACGCGCATGCCGTGGTTGTGGGCCGCGTCGACGAACTCCACGAAGTCACCGAGGTCGCCGAACTCCGGCAGCACGCTGGTGAAGTGGCTCACGTCGTAGCCGCCGTCACGCAGCGGCGAGGCGAAGAACGGCGGCAGCCACAGGCAGTCGATCCCGAGCCAGGACAGGTAGCCGAGCTTGGAGGTCAGCCCGCGCAGGTCACCCGTGCCGTCACCGTTGCTGTCGCTGAAGGCGCGCACCAGCACTTCGTAGAAGACGGCGCGCTTGAACCAGTCGGGGTCGTGGGACTCCTCGACCGAATCGATCCGCTGCTCACTCATCGATGCCACCGTTGGACGGTCAGGATGTGCGCCGGCTCGACGAAGGGATCGAGCCGGACGTAGTTGTGCTCGCCCCACTCGAAGCTCTCGTCGGTCAACTGGTCGTGCACGGTGAACCGCTCCTGCCAGTCCAGGCCGAGCTCGGACAGGTTCAATGACACCGTCGCTTCGCGGGTGCCGTGGGGGTCGAGGTTGAGCACGACGAGCACGCAGTCGTCGGTGGCCGGGTCGCGCTTCGACCAGCACATGACGTTGTCGTTGTCGGTTCCGTGGATGTGCAGGTTGCGCAACCAATGCAGAGCCGGGTGCTGGCGGCGCAGCAGATTGAGCCCGGTGAGGTAGGGCGCCAGAGTGCGCCCTTCACGGGCCGCACCGGCCCAGTCGCGCGGGCGCAACTGGTACTTCTCGGAGTTGAGGTACTCCTCGCCGCCGGGTCGCAGCGCCTGGTGCTCGAACAGCTCGTACCCGGAGTACATCCCCCAGCTGGGGGAGAGGAGGGCGGCCAGCACCGCCCGGATCTTGAACATCGGTGGCCCGCCGTACTGCAGGCTGGCATGCAGGATGTCTTGGGTGTTGACGAAGAAGTTCGGCCGCATGTAGTCAGCCGAGGCGACCAGCTCGCGGGCGTACTCCTCAAGCTCCCACTTCGCCGTACGCCACGTGAAGTACGTGTAGGACTGGGTGAAGCCGATCTTGGCGAGCATGTGCATCATCGCCGGGCGGGTGAACGCCTCGGCGAGGAACAGCACATCGGGGTCGGTCTTCTTGATCTCCCAGATCAGCCAGTGCCAGAAGTTCAGCGGCTTGGTGTGGGGGTTGTCCACGCGGAAGATGCGTACGCCGTGGCCCATCCAGTGCCGGAAGACCCGCAGGACCTCCTGGTAGAGACCCGTGGGCTCGTTGTCGAAGTTCAACGGGTAGATGTCCTGGTACTTCTTCGGCGGGTTCTCGGCGTACGCGATGGTGCCGTCGGGCTTGGTGGTGAACCACTCGGGGTGTTCGGTCACCCACGGGTGATCGGGTGCGCACTGCAGAGCGAGGTCGAGGGCGACCTCCATGCCCAACTCGGTGGTCCGCGCGACGAACTCGTCGAAGTCCTCGATCGTGCCCAGCTGCGACTGCACAGCATCGTGCCCGCCCGCGCTGCTGCCGATGGCCCATGGCGAGCCGACGTCGTACTCCCCGGCCAGCAGGGTGTTGTTGGGTCCCTTGCGGTTCACCTCGCCGATCGGATGGATCGGTGGCAGATAGACGACGTCGAAGCCCATCTCGGCGATCGCCGGCAGCCGCTCGGCTGCCGTCTTGAAGGTGCCGTGGCTGGGTGGGCCCACCGCATCCATGGTCTCGTCGGTGATGACGGCACCCTCAGAGCGTGGAAAGAACTCGTACCAGGAGCCGAACAGCGCCCGGGGCCGGTCGACCCAGATGGCGCGGGAATCGGAGCGCGTGAGCAATTCGCGCACCGGATGCTCGAGCAGAAGCCTCTGCACCGACTCCTCGAAGGCGGGGGCGATCCGGTGGGGGAGATCCAGCGTGGTGTCGCACACGTGCTTGGCCGCATTCAGCAGCAGTGGCCGGGCCTCCTTGCCCACGCCGCGGGCCGCCTTGACCAGCAGGCTGGCGCCGTGCGCCAGGTCGTTGGCGAGATCCTCCGGTCCCTGACCAGCTTCGAGCTTGACCTCCACGGCGTGCCGCCAGGTGCTCAGCGGGTCGCTCCACGCCTCGATGACGAAGGTCCACCGCCCCTGCGCGGTTGGCACCACGGTTGCGTGCCACCGGTCGGTGCCCGGGGTGCCCGGTTGCATCCGGGTGAACGGTCCCTTGGCGCCGTCGGGGCCCTTCCACACCACGTTGGCCGCGACCGCGTCGTGGCCCTCGCGGAACACTGTCGCGGCGATCGGCACCTGCTCGCCGATCACCGCCCGCGCCGGATAGCGCCCGCGGCTCACGACCGGGGCGATATCGGTCAGTCCCAGTCGTCCAGTCATCGCGGTCGAGCCTATCGAGGGTCGCCGATAGCTGCGAGACGAGCCTCCGCCGCCTCCTCGCGCCCGGCCGCCCCTTCTGCGGTGACCCCTTCTGCGGTGACCCCTTCTGCGGTGACCCCTTCTGCGGTGACCCTTCTGCGGTGACCCTTCTGCGTTGACCCCTTCTGCGTTGACCCCTTCTGCGTTGACCCCTTCTGCGTTGACCCCTTCTGCGGTGATCAAGGAGTTCACGTCGTCGGATACGGCGTGTCGCGCCCGTGGCGCGACGTGAACTCCTTGATCACCAGGAGCGGGCGGGGTCGAAGGCGAACAGGACCCGAGCCGTTCGGGAGTCTCAGGACAGTCCGAGCGCACGCCGTCCGGCGGCGACCTCGGGCGACCGGTCAGCTGCCATCGCGGCGATGCGTTGGGGCGCCTGCGCCAGTGCGGCTGCAACGTCAGCGTTGACATGCCTCGGTGTCCGCAGATCCGTATCCACGAAACGAAAGATCTCCCAGCCGCGGCGTCTCAGCATTCGCTCCCGACTGCGATCGTTGCGGAACACATCCCGTTGGGTATGCGGAAGGAATCCGTCGTACTCCAGCCAGATCAGCGCCTCTTCGTAGACGAGGTCGCCCTCAGCGATGACATACCCATGCTCGTCGACCAGCAGGTAGTTGGCCGTGGGCCGTGGTAGACCACCATCGACCAGGGTCAGCCGCAGCCGGGTTTCGCCCGGTGATCTGCTTGCCGGATCGCTCGCGGCAACGATGCTCCGGGCTGAGACAACCCCCTTGAGTCCGCGGAGCCGCGCGACGCCGAGCCACAGTTGCTCGAGCGTGCACGCACCCTGCCGCAAGGCGGAGTCCGCCGCGACAACGGCAACCATTCGGGAGTGGCAACGGGCGAGATCGAGCACCGTACGAGCAGTCGACGTGATCGGCAGACCCTCGCGGATGGCCGTGTCCTCCGGGTGCAGTGTGGCTCGGTGGAGCCGGAGCCCCGGTCGGTGGTCGGTATTCGCGGCCGGCGGCACGGTGACGTGGACAGGCAATCGCCCCCACGCCGGCGGAATGTCGAGTCCCCACAACTGGGCGGCCGACTCATGACTGACATGCGCCTGTCCGGGCGGCTGAGTGGCCACGGCAGCGGACGCCGTGACGACGGCATCCGCCGGCTCGCCGGCGAGCAGCAGAACTCCTCGATGAGGCACCGTCCATCGACCGGCCCGCACCTCGCGATCAACGACCGTGATAGGCAACCCGCCCGCGATGGCGTCGCGCCGACGAAGAGCAGCGCCATCGAAGACTTCCACCGGGTCATGCACGACGGGAGCATTGCGCTGCGACGCGTGGCCGTACGCCCAGTGCGGTGGTTCTGTGGATGGAAGCGGCCTCCACAGGCGGGACACGGCGCCTTGCTCTTGGAGACTTACCTCGTCCTCTGACCCCGGCCCACTCCGCGTCTCCACCGCGTGATCAAGGAATTCACGTTGTTGGAAACGGACATTGCGGCAGTGCAGTCGACGCAAAGTCCTTGATCGCGGGGAGGGGGCGCGTCGGGAGCGGGGCAGACCGGGAGGGGCAAACCGCGTGGAGCGGTGCCGGCGGCGGAGCCGGGGGACACCGGTAGTGTCCCGCGCGTGAGAGCTCTCAGACGGTTCACCGTCCGTGCCGCGCTGCCCGAGCCGATTGCCCCGCTCGGTGAGTTGGTGATGAATCTGCGCTGGTCGTGGCATCCGGCGTCAATGGACCTGTTCGAGACGGTCGACCCGCAGTTGTGGGCCGGCTGCCAGCGGGATCCGGTCCGGCTGCTCGGGGCGGTCTCGGCCGAGCGGCTGGCCGAGCTCAGTCGCGATGAGGACTTCCTGGCCCGCCTCCACGCGGCCGCCGACGACCTGCACCGCTACCTCGAAGAGCCGAGGTGGTACCAGTCGCTGCAAGAGGATCGGCCGGCCGCAATCGGCTACTTCTCCCCGGAGTTCGGCATCACGGAGGTGCTCCCGCAGTACTCCGGTGGCCTGGGCATCCTCGCCGGCGACCACCTGAAGTCGGCCTCCGACCTCGGGGTGCCCATCGTCGGCGTGGGCCTGCTCTATCGAGCCGGCTACTTCGCGCAGTCGCTGTCCGCTGATGGCTGGCAGGAGGAGCGCTACCCACCGATCGATCCCTACGGCCTGCCGCTCACGCTGCTGACGCAGCACGACGGCTCGCCGCTGCACATCACCGTCGGCCTGCCCCGCGGGCGCTCGCTGTCGGCGCAGATCTGGAAGGCGCAGATCGGCCGGGTGCCGCTGCTGCTGCTCGACTCCGACATCGAGGACAACGACGAGGTGTCCCGGGGCGTGACCGACCGGCTTTACGGCGGCGGCACGGACCACCGGTTGCTGCAGGAGGCACTGCTCGGCATCGGCGGGGTACGCGCTATCCGCGTCTTCAGCGCGCTGACCGGCGCACTCGCGCCCGAGGTGTTCCACAGCAACGAGGGCCACGCGGGCTTCCTCGGCATCGAGCGCATCCGTGAGCTGACGGAGGGCTACGGGCTGAGCTTCGACGAGGCGCTGGCCATGGTGCGCGGCGGCACGGTCTTCACCACGCACACCCCGGTGCCGGCCGGCATCGACCGCTTCCCGCGCGAGCTGATCGCGCGGTTCTTCGGCGGAGACAATGCGTGCGCGGGGGTGCCCGTCGACCGGGTTCTCGACCTCGGTGCTGAGCCCGACCCGACGATCTTCAACATGGCACACATGGGGCTGCGGCTCGCTCAGCGTGCCAACGGCGTCAGCAAGTTGCACGGTGCGGTGAGCCGGGAGATGTTCGCCACGCTCTGGCCGGGTTTCGACGCCGGTGAGGTGCCGATTTCATCGGTGACCAACGGCGTACACGCGCCGACATGGGTGGCCCGCGAGTTGACCGCCGCCGCCATCGGCGCGGACGTGCCGGCCGGCGACGTGTGGGCGCTGCGCCGCACATTGCGGGCCCGACTCGTCGAGGAGGTGCGGCGGCGGGCCAAGGTCTCGTGGTTGCATCGCGGCGCCACCGAGGCCGAGTTGGGCTGGATATCGACCCTGTTCGACCCCGACGTCTTGACGATCGGCTTCGCTCGGCGGGTGCCGTCGTACAAGCGGCTGACCCTGATGCTCCGCGACCCGCAGCGGCTGCTCGCACTGCTGCTCGATCCGCAACGGCCGATCCAGATAGTCATCGCCGGCAAGTCGCATCCGGCCGATGACAGCGGCAAGTCGCTGCTCCAGCAGATGGTGCGCTTCTCCGACGACCCGAAGGTGCGCCACCGCATCGTCTTCCTGCCCGACTACGACATCGGCATGGCCAAGTACCTCTACTGGGGTTGCGACATCTGGCTGAACAACCCGCTGCGCCCGCTCGAGGCGTGCGGCACCTCGGGGATGAAGTCGGCGCTCAACGGTGGCCTGAACCTCTCCATCCGCGACGGTTGGTGGGATGAGATGTACGACGGCGCCAACGGCTGGGCGATCCCGACGGCCGGCGGCGTCTCCGACTCGGAGCGGCGCGACGACCTGGAGGCGGCGGCGTTGTACGACCTGCTCGAGACCCAGGTGACGCAACGTTTCTACGACCGCGACGCGGCCGGTGTCCCGTCGCGCTGGGTCGAGATGGTCCGGCACACGCTGGATTCGCTGGGCCCCCAGGTGATCGCCTCGCGGATGGTGCGGGACTACGTGCACCAGTTGTACGAACCAGCTTCCGCGGCCTCCTCGCGGCTGGCGGCCGACTCCTTCGCCGGTGCCCGCGACCTCGCGCGGTGGGCCGAGCGGGTGCACAAGAGCTGGCCGGCCCTGCGCGTCGTGCACGTGGAGTCATGGGGCGTCGGCGACACACCAGAACTCGGTGCGACGCTGCGGCTGCGCGCCGAGGTCGACCTCGACGGGCTGTCGCCGTCTGACGTGGACGTGCAGGCCGTCTACGGTCGGGTCGACGACACCGACACGCTGCATGATGTCGCCCGCGTGTCCATGGCGGACATGGACGGCGGCGGTGGATCGCAGCCTTCCGGCGGCGTGCACTTCTTCGAGGCGGACGTCCCGCTGCACCGTCCCGGCGCCTTCGGTTACACGGTGAGGGTGCTGCCGCGGCACGACATGCTGGCAGACCCGGCCGAGCTCGGCCTGGTCGCGCTGGCCTGAGGCCTGGCGGCGTGCTCATCGCTGAGCGCGCAACACCACCACCGAGCGCGCGGTCACGCCGAGTTCGGAGCCGGCCGGAGCAGGGATGGCGCCGTCGGCGTCCTCGGCAGCGGTGTCGAACACGATCTCGTACCCACTCGCCCACGGTGGTCCCGGCAGCCGGAACGTCACGTCGAGGTCGCCGCTGTGCAGCACCACGAGGTAGCTGTGATCGGTGATGCGCTCGCCGCATGGCCCGCGATTCCGGATGCCGTCGCCGTCGAGATACATCCCCAGGGTTCGGGCTGTGGGTGCATGCCAGTGGTCACTGGTCATCTCGGTGCCATCGGGATCGAACCACGCCAGATCCTTCACACCGCCGCCGCCGGGCCGGCCGAGGAAGAAGGCCCGCTGGCGAAACACCGGTGAGGCGTTGCGCAACCGCAGCAACCGCCGGGTGAATTCGAGCAGCGCCCGCGCGTCGTCATCGAGCGACCAGTCGATCCAGGTCAGCTCGCTGTCGAGGCAGTAGGCGTTGTTGTTGCCCTGCACGCTGCGCCCGAACTCGTCACCAGAGGTGATCATCGGCACGCCGGTGGACAGCAGCAGTGTGGCGAGCAGGTTGCGGATCTGCCGCCGCCGCAAGCGGTTCACGCCCGGGTTTGCCGTCTCGCCCTCGACCCCGCAGTTCCACGAACGGTTGTCGTCGGTGCCGTCGCGGTTGTTCTCGCCGTTGTCCTCGTTGTGCTTGCGCTCGTAGCTGACGAGGTCGCGCAGCGTGAAGCCGTCGTGCGCGGTGACGAAATTGATCGAGGCGAACGGCCGGCGCCCGTCGTCCTGATACAGGTCGCTCGAGCCGGACAGCCGGTAGCCCAGCTCGCGCACCCCTGTCGGTGCACCGGACCAGAACGAGCGCACGGTGTCGCGGTAGCGGCCGTTCCACTCCGTCCACAGTGGAGGGAACTCGCCAACCTGGTAGCCCCCCTCGCCGAGATCCCACGGCTCGGCGATCAGCTTGACCCGCGACACGACGGGGTCCTGGTGGATGACGTCGAAGAAGGCGGACAGCTTGTCGACATCATGGAAGGACCGGGCCAGCGCCGACGCCAGATCGAACCGGAAACCGTCGACGTGCATCTCGGTGACCCAGTAGCGCAACGAGTCCATCAGCAGCTGAAGGACGTACGGCCGGCGTACGTCGAGGGTGTTGCCGCAACCGGTGTAGTCGGTGTACCGCCGCGGGTCACCCGGCCGCAGTCGGTAGTAGGCCGCGTTGTCGATCCCGCGGAAGCACAGGGTCGGGCCGTCTTCGGCCGCCTCGGCCGTGTGGTTGTAGACGACGTCGAGAATCACCTCGATGCCGGCCGCATGCAGGGAGCGCACCATCGCCTTGAACTCCCGGACCTGGTTGCCGTCGGATCCGCTCGCGGAGTAGGCGGCATGCGGCGCGAAGTAGCCCAGCGTGTTGTAGCCCCAGTAGTTCGACAGGCCGCGACGGACCAGCGGCGGCTCGGAGATGAACGCCTGCACCGGCAGCAGTTCGACCGTGGTGACGCCCAGCCCCGCCAGGTGTTCGATCGACGCCGGATGGCCGAGGCCGGCATAGGTGCCGCGCAGCTGCTCGGGCACGCCCGGGTGGCGCCGGGTGAAGCCGCGCACGTGCAACTCATAGATCACGGTGTCGGCCCACGGGACGTCGGGCAACCGATCGGTGCCCCACGGGAAGTCGTCGTGCACCACGACCGACCGGGGTACGTACGGCGCCGAGTCACGCTCGTCGGGGACGCCGGAGTACGGATCACCGGCGTGGCCGAACACCGCGTCGTGCAGGGTCAGGTCGCCGTCGACCGCCCGCGCGTAGGGGTCGAGCAGCAGCTTGTGCCGATTGAAGCGCTGCCCTCGGGTGGGGTCGTAGGCACCGTCCACCCGATAGCCGTAGCGCTGCCCCGGCCCGATCTGCGGCAGGTAGCCATGCCACACGTGGTACGTCGACTCCTCGAGCGGCACCCGGGTCTCCGTACCGGCGACATCGAACAGGCACAGGTCAACGGCCTGGCCGGCCTGGCTCCACAAGGCGAAGTTCGTGCCCTCGCCGTCCCAGGTGGCGCCCAGCGGGAACGGTGTGCCGGGCCAGGGCCGGACCGGTCCCGACGGTTCAGGTGACATCGCGGCGGCGGAACGTCAGGAAGCAGATCGCCAAGGTCATCAGCACCAGCACGCCCAGATAGACGGCGCCGTGCACAAACGAGACCTGTGACTGCTTCGACACGCACGTGCCGTCGGCACCGCAGGAGGTGGCCAGCGTGATGCGGAAGCCCTTGAGCAGCCACGCCCCCACGTTGGAGGTCAGCAGCCACGGCGCCGAGCCCTTCCAGAGCTGGCGCAGCGCGAGCTCGGCGCCGACGAAGTAGGCGAAGGCCAGGCCGAGGGCCGCGGACGTGTGCCGCAGCGACCCGGCCAGGGCGAACCCGATGAGACCGGCGCCCACCCCGAGCCCGACACCACGCAGTGCCGCGAACCCGGTTGAGATCAGCTGCCCCTCCGTCGCGCCGGAACCGTCACCGCGGGCCACGGCGATGCCGTAGTGGGCCGCAACCGTCGCGGCCATGACGAGCACGCTGGCCATGGCCAGGACGACGACCAGGTCGGCTGCCTTGGCGGCCAGCACCCGCAGCCGGCGAGGCTCCCAGATCAGCAGTCCCGCCAACGTGCCGGCTGACCAATCGGCGCCGAGGAACGACGCCCCGACGACGAATCCCAGGATGGCGAGGATGACGCCGAATCCGACGATCCGGTTGGGCATCTGGCGGACGAAATGAAAGGTGCCGTCGGGCACGAAGTCCTTGGCCCGCGGCTCGTGCGTTGCCGCCTTGCACTCGACGCCCTTGGCCCGCTTGCCGGCCGCCTTCTGCTGCTCACACTTCTTGATCAACTCCGCGAGCGGGTGCTGCTGGGCCGCTTGACTTGCCAGTTTCTCGGCCTTGGCCTGCTCCGCTGCCGTTGGCCCGCGTGAGTTGTACGAGGTTTCCGCGATGGTGAAGACCAGTGCGAGGAACGAGAGCAGCACCATCATCCGGAACAGCCGCCGGGACAAGAGCCGTCGAACCTCCACCCGGAACAGCCTCATTGGCGGCGCCCTTTCGCCGACAACCCCACCGGGACCCCGGGCTGGTCGGTGCCGGTCAGCTCCAGGAACACACTCTCCAGATCGGCGCCGACCGGGGTGAGTTCGCTGACGTAGAGCGACCTCGAGGCCAGGCACTTGCTCAGGCGGGCGGGGTCGTCGACCCAGTCCACCAGCAGGTGGTCGGTCTCACGGCGGACCGAGAAGCCGTAGTAGTCGAGTACGCGCTCGCCCGCGTCGAGGTCGGGCAACCGGACCAGCAGTTGGCCGCCACCCCGATAGGCCAGC
>JBBPZR010000104.1:0-7198 GCA_038276285.1 Mycobacteriales bacterium
GAGCGCCGCTCCGGGCACCCGGCCCTGCACCGCCGGCAACGCACGGATCAGCACGTCCTGGCCCTTGCGCGGCACCAGCCGGGATACGCAGACCACCACCGGCCGGCCGGCCAGCCCCAGTGAGCGCCGCACCGCCAGGCCGTCGGATGAAGGAGCGAACACCGACGTGTCCACCCCGGGGGCGAGCCGCTCCAGGCGGACAGCGGGTCCGAGCACCTGCGCCAGCCGGCTGCGGGTGTACTCCCCCAAGTAGGTCACCACGTCCACCGCCGAGCCGATCCGCCGGAGCAACGCCCGCGCACCAGGCAGCGCCGCCCAGCCGACCTCGTGGCCATGGGTCAGCGCCACGCAGCGCGCCACCCCGGCCGCGCGCAGCGACGGCGCGAGAAGACCCAGCGGCGCAGCGGCACCGAAGAGCACGGACGTGCAGCCCTCCGCAGCAACGATCCCAGCCGCCCGCCGAGCCACCGACGGTGTCGGCAGCAGCATCGATACGGCCGCCCGCACAACCGGAAACGGCTGCTCCGCGTCGAAAGCCGCAGCGCCCGGCGATGACGACGCGTAGACCACAACCGAGTCGGCCGGCTGTCGCGAAACCAGGGCGTGTACGAACGCCTGGATGCCGCCGGCCCGCGGCGGGAAGTCGTTGGTAACCACCAGGGTCCGCGTCATCTAGGGTGCAGCCGCTCCCAGTCGCGGGCGAGGGCGATCCGTTCCGGCCCGGTCGGGTGGGTGAAGAACATCGCGTAGACGATGGGGTTGGGTCGCAGTTCGGACAGGTTCGTGACCGAGAGCCGCTTCTCGTTCGTGATGAATGTGGACGGGTCGGAGGTGAGGTCGAGGGCGTGCACATCGGCCCGCGCCTCGATCTGCCGGGAGATCAGCGACTGCAGCGGCAGGCTCAAGACGCCGCCCAGGGCCACCAGTGCGAGCAGCAGGGCCACCGAACGGCCGTCTCCGAACTCCGAGACGCCGGCCCGGCGCAGCAAGCCGGGCCAGCCGGCCAGCAGGTACGCCAGGCAGCACACGGCGGCCGCGCCCAGCGCGCCCACGAGCGTGCCGTGCAGCACGTCCTGCCGCTCGGCGTGCCCCAACTCGTGCGCGACGACCAGCCGCACCTCCTCGGGCGGCGCCGAGGTGAGCAGAGTGTCGTACACCACGATCCGCCGGGTGGACCCGAAGCCGGAGACGTACGCGTTGAGTGCCGTCGTCCGCCTCGACGCATCGGCGACCAGCACGTCTCGTACCGGCACGTTGTCCTGCCGGGCGAGATCGATCAGCGACGTGCGGAGCGCTCCAGCCGTCATCGGGGTGAACTTGTTGAATATCGGCTCGACGAGCACCGGGTACAGGAAGGAGAGCGCCACCACGAGCGCCGCGGCGCCCACCGCGGTCCAGGCCCACCAGGTGCGCGGTGCGGCGCGCACAACGGCATAGAAGGCGATCAGGACCACCGTCGTAACCGCCAGAGCGAGGCCGGCGCCCTTGAGCTGGTCAACCGCCCAGCCAGCCCAGTCCTGAGTGGACAGACCGTACTTGCGAAGCACGGTCTCGCCGTACGCCGCGAACGGCAGTGCCACCAGCTGGCCGATGATGGCCAGCGCGAGCGATCCCAGCGCGACCTGCCAGGCCCAGCCGCCGCCCAACGGCCGGGCCACCGCTGCGATCAACCGTGCGCCGAGCGGGGTGAGGCCGAGCAGCGCCGCGACGATGAGACCCAGGATCAGGCCGGCGTACGACGACGGCCGGATGGCGCGGTGGAACGCCCGCTCCCGGTGCACCTGCTCGGCGGTGAAGTCGCGGGATACCGACACCGGGACCGGCCCGCCGGGTGCCCGGTCGAGGGTGTGCCATGGCGTCGTCAGGGCCAGCACGGCGACCAGCGCCCCGGTCAATGCGAGCAGCGCGACGCCGGCGGCAGCGCGGGAACTCACCGCAGCTGTCCGGCGACGTAGCCGCGCCACCGCACCGTGAACTGTGCCGTGCTCAGGTGCAACTGGGCCCGCAGGGTCGCGTCGACCGCGGCGGCCGGGGCGCCCTTGAAGGCCCCCACGGCGCGGTAGAAGCGCACCAGCCCCCGCTGGCCCAGCAGGGAGGCAATCAGCCGGTTGGCCAGCCAGGCCGCTTCGTAGGCCTGCGGCAGCTTGGCGTTGGTCCCGTCGAAGTCGGCGTCGGTCGGCAGTGTCGTGGGAAGGCGCCCGGCGCGGACGTCGACCGTGAGTTCATGCGCCGCGGTCCGCACGGCGACTCCGGTGCCGAGATAGCCGACGTAGTCGGCGAAGCCCTCGACGAGCCACGCCGGGGTGGCCGCGCTCGTGACGGCGCGGCTCGCGACGTGCGTGATCTCGTGCTGAAGCACCACGCGGCGGCCGAGGACTCCCAATTTCGCGAAGTTCGGCGGGTTGACGATGATGCGCTCGCCGGCCGGCGCGGCGCTGCCGGCCAGATCCGCTGTCGTCACAGCGGCGATCTGCGACAGGTCGTTGCCCTGGCCGGCGATGCGGCTCAGCTCGGCCTGACTGTCTGGCACGAGTACGACGACCTTGCGCGGCCAGTCGGCCCCCCAGACGGCGGTGACCCGTGGGCTCGCGGCGTCACAGACGCTGGCGATGCTGTGCGGCATCTCGGCGGATCGCGGATGGCCGAGGACCAACGTGGTGCGGGTTCGCGCGACGACGACGGGGCCGAAGTCCCACAACCCACGCGCCGTCTGCCCCCCGACGGTCTCGAAGTCGTCATCGGCACCGATGTACCAGTGACCGGTCCGGCGTACGAAGGTGAGGAACTGCTGCTGCGTCGTCGGCCGGTCGTCGAATCCGGCCAGCCGATACTCCATATTGACCTGCGGCGCCCAGAGGGTGGCGTGGTAGCGCTCCAGCCGCTTCGACGTTTGCGGGAATTCGCGGTTGGCATCGACGGTGTAGGCCCACGTGCCCAGTGGCACCTGACGCAGGTTGTCGAAGAGGACGCCCTGTTTCGCGCGGAATAGGGGGCTGGCCGGGTCGACGCCGGCCAGGAAGCCGGCGCGGTCGCGGGCCAGGAGTGCCGCGCTCCGCCGATCGAGCAGGTCGCGAATCTCGGCGGAACGACGGGCTCGTTCGGCGCCCGAGATGACCGGGATGTCAACGCCGCCGAGGCTCGGCGCGGCCCGGGCCTGGGTGAGGTGCGGCAAGACCTCCGACAGGTCGTGGCCCGTGGCGACGTAGACCGAGCCGGCGATGCCCGCACCGAGCTGAACACCGATCGCCACGGCCAGAGCGGTGATGGCCCAGCGGACCGGACGCCGCGCAGTTCGGCCAGCCGTCACGCGGTCATGGTACGTACCGCCCGGATTATGGCCGGACGGCTCCCACGTAGTCCGAGGTGATGGAACCGATCCGGACCACATCGCCGGGTGTCGGCGCGTGGATCATCTGCCCGGCACCGATGTAGATGCCGACGTGGTGGATGGGGCTGCCGAAGAAGACCAGGTCGCCGGGCTGCAGATCGGCCCGGGCGACGTGCCGTCCGCTGCTGAACTGCATCCGGCTCGAGTGCGGCAGGGACACGCCGGCCGCACGCCAGGAGAACATCGTCAGGCCGGAGCAATCGAAGGAGCGGGGCCCGGCGGCGCCCCATACATAGGGCTTCCCGAGTTGGGCGAATGCGGTCTGCAAGGCGATCCGCGCCGACCCGGTGGCGGGACCGGTGTAGAAGCCCCCCGTGACGGCGGCTCGGCCAGGGTTGAACTTCGCGATGAGCGCCTTGTAGTGCTGCAAGGTCTTGGTGATCTGAGCCTTGCGCAGCTGCTGGATCTGCTCGTTGGTCCGCTGGGCGGCCAGCTCGGCCTGGATCTCGCGCTTCTGGCTGTCCAGGGTGCGCTTGGCGGCGGTGAGGGCGCTCAGTTGCGCCCGCTGGGTCCGGCTGAGATTCTCCAGGGTCGACATCTGGTCGAGGAACTGCTGCGGCGAGCCACTTTGCAGCAGCGAGGTGACGATATCCATCCGGGCGCCCCGATAAGCCGAAGCGGCGAACTCGGAGACGGCGGCGTCGTAGTCGTCCACCTTCTTCTGTTGTGCGGCGGCCTGAGCCTTCAACGTCTTCGCCCGGGCCTGGCTCTGCTGGAGCAAGACGCTTGCGGTGTCGAAGTCTTCGATCGCCTGCTCCATCGGCTTCTGGAGGCTTGCGGCGGCTTGGCGGGCTTGCGCCTCGGTCATCGGGTCGGCATGGCCGCGGGTGGCGGGGATCACCAGAAGCGCCAGGACCACGATGGTGGCGGAGGCCGCGATGCGGGGGGAGCGGGCGAGAGAATGTGCCAACGCCACGTGGAAGGAGACTCCTTCTTCCGTCGACTGCCTACCGGGTTAGCTGTCGGATTCGGGCTCGGAAGTTCGCCCTACACCGCCAAGATTCGGCGGCGATTCACCCCAAAAAACTCGGTTTCCCGGCTCGACTCGCGTGGCAGTTACACCAAGCGGGTCGATTCGGCAGTGATCGCTCGATCTCGTTCGCGGGTGAACGGGAGACTTCCGAGCGACCAAACGGCACCCTAGGGGTGGCGAGCGACCACCCGCAAGTAGGACGTGCCGAATTTGTGCGTATTTTCGTCACAGAGTGCGACAACCCGGTGAGTTATTACGCACAGCCGCCGCGGTATCACTGCATGTTGCTACATAGCGTTACCCCACCTCACGGCGCCCCGACTCGGTGGCGCCCGACTGACCGCGGACCAACCGCAACCGGGGCACCAGGCCGCACTCGGCCAGGGCCTCCAGAGCCAGCTGCTCCGTCGGGTCGATCTCGATGCCCTCCGGTGGCGCACCGAGCAGAACTGTGACGACACACTCGCCGCATGCGGGTCCGCGAACCGCGCAGTCGTCGCAATCGATGATCATCGCGTCTCCTCCTGCGCCGGCGGGGAAGGGCCGGCGACCTGTCGAAAAAGAACGTAGGAGGGGGGTCTGACAGTTTGCTCTCAGCCGCGATCCAGGCGGCGGAGCAGGGTCACCGACGCGACCGGGTAGGCACCGGATCGGCGAATCCCATCGGCCACTTCACGGTCGGACGACACCACGACGATCGCGCGGCCGGCCGGTTCCGCTGCGACCAGCCGCCGGAGAAGTTCGTCGGCGGTCTGCCCTCGCGGGCTGAAGAGCACTCGAACACCGCGTGGCGTCGGCGGAGCGACCGGCAACCGCTCGGCGCCATCGAAGACCACGGTCACCTCCGCACCGGTCTGCGCCGCGAGACCGCCCATGCGGGCGACCAGCCTGGTCCGCTGGGACTCCAGCGGCAGTTCGCCGTACCCGGTCTTCGTCACGTTGTAGCCGTCGACCAGCAGGTGAAGATTCGGCAGGATGAGGAGTCGGTCGAGCTGAGCCGGGTCGTCAACGATCCCGGCCGAGATGTCGCTGACCGCCCCGGTGGACGCCCCCACACCGTCGGCTGGACGATCGTCGCTGGGGGTGAGCGCCAGCTCGCGACGCAACCCCTGGGCGGCGTTCACCACGGTGTCCAGCAGCAACCAGAGCCGGGCATCGTCGGTCACCCGGCCTTGACGGGCCGACCGCCGCGCGGACTCGATCGCCGCGTCGGCGTCGGCGAGCCGTTGCCGCACCCGGCGAAGATCCGCCTCGAGCTGGGACTGAACAGCCACGGAGCGCTCGCGGTCGGCGGCCAGGTCGCTCGCCGCCTGCTCGGCGGCCTGCTCGGCCTGCCGGACCAGCTGGCTCTGCTCGCGCACCTGGCGACGCATGGATTCGGCGTCGGCACTGACCTGGGCAAGTTCGGCCCGGGACCGCCGGCCCAGCTCGCGAAGCTCGGTACGCAGGCCCTCGACCTGCTCGGTCAGCCGGCGGACCCGAGCGCCAGCGGCGGCATCTGTCGAGCTACGCGCCCGCGTGCTTGCGACATCGGTGGCCCGCTCGACCAGCTCCTCCCAGCCTGGCGGCCGCAACAGATATCCCAGGGCGGCCGCATGCACGGGATCGGCGGCCGGGGGCACGGAGCCGGCCGCCACCGCAGCGGCGACCGGATCGTCCTTGACCGACTCGGCGACCCGCTGGCGAAACACCGGATCGTCCTCGAGGGCCGTGGCCAGCGCACCGGCCGCCGCCCTGGCCCGCCGGGTTGGAGTGAATCGCTGGAAGGGCCGCAGGGGGCGTGGCACGTCGTCGTCGCCCATCGTGGCCAGCGCCGCCGAGGCCATGGCAAGCACCTGGATCCGTACCTCTTCGGACAGCGGGGGCGGGCCGGTCACGACGCGCCCGCGGCACCGGGGCGCGGCACCACTTCGACCGTGTCGACACCGGCGCACCAACGGCAGGTGACGTGCTCGATCGTGTCGGCCAGCACCTCCCGCTCCTCGACGTGCGGGTCGCCGGCGAGCCCGACATGGACGTACTCCCGGGTGCGGGTGCTGCGGGTCACGTCAAAGCGGGTGAGGTTGCCGCACTGGGTGCACCGCCACCGAGTGCCGTCGTCGGTACGGGAAACTGCCACCCCCCCAGTGTCCCAGCCCCGCCCGGTATCATGGCGAACGATGAGCAGCCGGTGCCCCATCCTGCGTTCGGCTCTCCCCGCTTTGGGATTGACCCTGTTGGCCACGGCGTGCACGCCTGGGGCGCCGCACGAGCCGCCGGTGGCTCAGTTTGCCGCGGGGACCTGCCGTCAGGCCGCCCCCGCGGTGATCACCGTCGATCGGCTGGTGCACCAGGTGCGCGACCAGCACAAGAAGCCGCGGGCGGTCGAGTCGGCGATGACGGCCGCTCAGCGACAGCTGCGTGCGGTGCCCGCCGGCTCCGATTCCACCGCCGAGGGGCTGCTCAAGCAACTTGTCTTGAACATCGGATTGTTTCGCATCAGCCTGGATACGAACAACTACCACGCTGCGCAACTCGATGGCGTGGCGCGCTCACAGCGGTCAGTCGTCAGCTACTGCACGCGCGCGAGTGCAAAGCCGGGGAGCTGAGCGGCCAGCGCGGATACGCGACCGGGGCGTACGGATGGCCTTATCCGTACGCCCCGGCGCTTATCCCCCCGGAGTGGCTGGGGTCAGCCCCGGGCTGCGGTACTCGAACCCGACGTCGGCAACGCGAGGTAGGGGAAGCTGTCGGGGAACGCGTAGTCGTTGGTGTCCACCTTGTCGGTGAACAACGCCAACGTCGACGCGGGTGTCCCGACGAGGGCACCCTCCAGCACCTTCAACGCGATGTCGAGC
>JBBPZR010000105.1:0-10720 GCA_038276285.1 Mycobacteriales bacterium
ACTCCCGGCTGCGTATTGATCTCGCGGTCGCCGCGATCATGGCGCACGACACGGCCGCCGAGCTGGCCGAGCAGGGCGGGCCTCAGGTCTGGGTGTTCGACAACTAGGCAATGCATTGCCCAGTTGTCGGGCTCGCAACTGCGCCACGGCGTGGCACAGTTCGGCTTCCGCACCATGGCCAAGGTGTCGGTCAGCCCGGCGAACGTACGTGTGTCTTTCGCAAAAGGTGGCGCACGCCTTCGTCGTGCCGACTGTCGCTAGCAGCGTTGATCTCGTGGTGCATGCAGAATCCGACGTCACGGGCGTACGACGGGTCCGCGAGATCGTCGCCGTGCCGGGCCGGGTCGAGGGCAGCGTGGTGGAGACCGCTGACATTTTCACGACGAGGGGCGAGCGGCTGGTCCGCGCCGACGGCTTTCCGCCACATCCGGAGCGGTTCGCACGCCGGGGGATCGATCTGCCAGCGGTGCTCGCCGCGGGCCGACTCGAGCGGTCCGGTTAGCCGTGGGCGCGTTTCTCGGGCTCGTCCTGGGCGTCGGCCTGCTGCTCATCCTCCGCGCTGGGCGCCGACCGGAGCCGGGTGTGCCGTCGGGGCCGACCGTCACCGCGTGGACCCGGCGGCGCACCGAGATGCTCCGGCAGGCCGGTATCGAAGGGGTCAGTTCACTTCAGCTATTCGTCATCCAGTTGGTCACATCGCTCGCGGCCTTTCTGTCGGTTCTCGTGGTCAGCGGCACGGTGGCGCTCGCGGTCGCCATCGCGGTGTTCAGCTTCCGCGGTCCGCCGGCCGTGGTCCGCCGGGTCCGCGGTCGGCGCATGGTCGAGCTTCGCGAGGTGTGGCCCGAGGTGGTCGACAACCTGGCCTCCGCGGTCCGAGCAGGGCTCTCGCTGCCCGAAGCCATCTCCGGACTGGCGGCCCGAAGTCCCGAACCGTTGCGTCCCGCATTCCAGCGCTTCGCCGCTGACTATCGAGCCAACGGGCGCTTTGCGGAATGCCTCGACCGGCTCAAGGAGGGGCTGGCCGACCCGGTGGGTGATCGCATCTGCGAAGCCTTGCGGATGGCCCGCGAGGTGGGCGGCACGGATCTCGGACGGCTGCTGCGCACCCTGTCGGCGTTCCTTCGAGAGGATGCCCGCACCCGGGCGGAATTGGAGACTCGCCAGGGCTGGACGATCAACGCCGCCCGCCTCGCGGTGTCCGCACCGTGGCTGGTCCTGCTCCTGCTGGCCACCCAGTCGACCACCCTGGAGGCCTACGACACCACGGCCGGGGTCGTCCTGTTGGCCGTGGGCGCCGCGGTCTGTTTCGGTGCCTACCGGCTGATGATGCGGATCGGCCGCCTGCCGGCGGAGCCGCGGGTGCTGCAATGACGCCGACCCTCTCCGGTGCCCTGGTGGGGCTGCTCGCGGCCAGCGGTCTGCTGGTCGCACTGGCGGCAACGCCGCCGCTGCGCCGGCCCCGGTTGGAACATCGGCTGGGTCCCTACCTCCGCGATTCCCCGGGTCAGTCGCGGTTGCTCGCCAGAGATGATCCCTTCTCGGCGCAACTGGGGGCGGTGGCTCGGCTCCTGGCCCCGGTGCAGAGCGACCTGGTACGCGTGCTCGACCGCGTCTTGGGCGGTACGCGCTCGGTCCGTCGCCGGCTGGTGGCGCTGGGCAGCCGGCGGACCGTGGAGGACTTCCGGGTCGAGCAGGCGGTCTGGGGCACGGTCGGGCTGATGGCCGGCGTCCTCCTCGCGGGGGCCTATTCGTTGGCACTGCGCCGGGTCGACGTCCTGTCAGCCGTCGTGCTCTGCTCGTCAGGCCTCGTCGGGGGCGTGCTCGGATGTGACTGGTGGCTCTCGACGCGGGTGCATCGCCGTGAGGCGGCGATCATGGCCGAGTTTCCCGTGGTCGCCGAGTTGCTCGCACTGGCCGTGGCGGCCGGCGAAGGACCTGTTGCCGCCATCGAGCGGGTCTGCCGCCTCTCGCGCGGCGCGCTGGCTACCGACCTCGACGCTGCCATGAGCGAGGCGCGGGCGGGCGCGCCGCTGGTCGAGGCGCTGCAGAGCCTGGCCGACCGCACCTCGCTGGAACCGCTGTCGCGCTTCGTGGACGGCGTGATCATCGCCATCGAGCGCGGTACACCGCTGGCCGACGTGCTGCGCGCGCAGGCCGGCGACGTTCGAGAGGCGGGCAAGCGGGCGCTGCTCGAGAGCGGCGGCCGCCGTGAGATCGCGATGATGGTCCCCGTCGTGTTTCTCGTCCTGCCGGTCACCGTCGTGTTCGCGCTCTTCCCGGGGCTGATCAGCATCGTTCGGCTCACCCAATGATCGACTCAAACGTCGGAGGTCCTATGAGCATCGAGTCGATGGCTGCCTGGATGGCCGTGTGGCGCCTTTCGGCGTTGCGGGCTCTGGCTCGCGACGAGGAGGCCGCCGATCGAGGTGACGTGCCGGGCTGGGTGATGATCACCGTCATGACCGCGGCGCTTGTGGTCGCGATCCTCGTCCCCTTCCGGGCCGCCATCCTCAAGGCCGTAACCAAGGCGCTGAGCCAGGTCACCGGGACCTGACCGTGCGGGCTGACGACCGAGCTGATGACCGAGCTGGTGACCGGGCTGACGACCGGGGCTCGGCTGTTGTCGAGTTCGCGCTGGTGTCGATCCTGCTCGTGATGTTGCTCCTCGGTGTGCTTCAGGTCGGCGTCTATCTCCACGTCCGCAATGTGGTGGCAGCCAGCGCGGCAGAGGGCGCGCGTTACGCATCCAACGCCGATGTGGGCGTCGATGCCGGCGGCCCGCGGGCCACCGAGGTGATCCGCCGATCCCTGGGCGGTGGAGTGGCGACGAGCGTTTCATGTACGGCGAGGCAGGTGCCCGGGGCGGCCGGCAGCACTCTGGTGGCGGTCCACTGCGCGGGCAACCTGCCGGTCATCTTCGCCCCCTTTGGCCGGGTGCTGCCGCTTCAGGTCACGGCCAGGGCGCTGCGGGAGGGACCGTGAACCGCGACGACAGCGGGCGCGCGATGATCGAGTTCGTCTTCCTCGGAATTCTCACGCTGGTGCCGTTGATCTACCTCGTCATCGCGGTGGCGCAGGTCGAGCGCAACGTGTTCGCGGCGACCCAGGCGGCCCGCGAGGCCGGCCGGGCCTACGCCACCGCCGACGATCCGCTCAGCGCCGAGGCCCGCGCCAATTACGCCGCCCATCTTGCCCTGGCCGACCAAGGCGTCGACGCCCCCGACGCATCGCCACGGTACGTGCCCGTGTCCACGCCGTGCAGTGCCGGCGGCACCGGCGCGCAGACGCTGGACCCTGGTGCCGACTTCGCCGTGTGCATCACCCGGGTGGTCATCGTGCCCGGGGTGCCGAGGTATCTGGCCGGCCACGGCATCGTCGTGACCGGCCGCTACGTCGTACACATCGACGACTTCAGGACCGGCCGGTCCCGGTGAAGCGACGCGACGACAGGGGCAGCATCACGCCGCTGATCCTGGTGTTCTTCCTCATCGCCGCGCTGATGGTCATGGGTGCGGTCGCGGCGGGGAGCGCCTTCCTGGCACAGCGCGACCTGCAGGCCGTCTGCGACGGCGCCGCGGTGCGAGCGACCGACGCGGTGGATCCCGGTGGCGCCTACGGCGGGCCGGGTGGGCTGACCGCACTGCCCCTGTCGGACGCCACAGTGCAAGCCGCGGTGACCGACTATCAGTCCCGTGGCTACTCGGCCGATCGCACGCTGAGCATGGCGGCGACCACCGACGGCCAGCAGGTCACCGTGGTCTGCCACCGGGTGGTGGCGATCCCCTTCGGCGCGCTATTCGGCCAGGCGGCCGGTCTCCAGCGCACGGCGACCTCGACCGCCCGCGCCCCATTGAGCGGCTAACTCGATCGCGAGTCGACCCTCACCCGGCCGATCAGCCGCGCCGTCCCGTCCGTTCTGGACCATGACGACGATCCAATGTGGACAGGGGTTTACCGCCATCGGACCGCGTGGCAACCTTGCGACCATGGCCGAAACCGCGTTGAACTCCACTGCCGCCGCCCTGCTCGGGCTGCTCCATCAGGGCCCGATGACCGGAGGGGACCTGCTGGTCACGGCCGAGGCCCGGCTGGGCGCCTTCTGGTCGGTGACCCGCAGCCAGGTCTACCGCGAACTGCCGGTGCTCGCCGAGCGCGGGTATGTCCGGCTCGGCAAGATCGGCCCGCGATCATCCCAGCCGTACTCCATCACGGCGGCGGGCAAGAAGGCCTTCGTCCGCTGGCTCTCGCAGCCGCCGGGCCGCGACCACCAGCGCAACCACCTCTTGCTTCGCACGTCCTTCGGCCTGCAGCACTCAGCCGCTCAGCGCCGGCAGCTGTTCGCCGCGCAGCGCGAGGTGCACGAGGAGAAGCTGGCCCGGCTCCGCGCGCAAGCACGGCAGACCACCGACGATCCGTACGCCAAGGCCACCGTGGACTTCGCGGTCACCTACGAGCGGGCCCTGCTGAAGTGGCTCGATGCGATGGCCAAGCCCTAGCGCGGATACGCCGTAGCTAAGCCGTAACCAGCGGCGAACGACTTCCCGCCCGAGGCCGACGTACGGTGGGCCGATGTCTCGCGCCGGCCGCTGGAGCGTGGCCTCCGCGGCCACGGCGACGCTGATCGCCCTGCCCATCGCCGTGGCCAGGCTGCCTCCGGCCGATTCGACGCTCAGTGCCGGTGCCCTGTTGGCCAGGGTGCGGGCGTCCGGCCGCATCGCGTACTCCGGCTACGCGGAGTCTCTGGGCACACTGGCGCTGCCGACCGGCGCGGCGTTCTCCGAACTCACCGATCTGTTCGGCGGCCGCAACCGGCTGCGCGTCTGGTGGCGCGACGAGACGGACTGGCGGGTCGACACGATCGCCGCAGCCGGCGAACGCGACGCCTACCGCGACCCGGCCGGCACCTGGTTCTGGGACTTCGAGCGCGACCGGGCCACCCGCGTGGTCGAGCCTGCCTACCGGCCGCCGCTGGCCGCCGACTTGGGGCCGGCCGAGTTGGGCCGCCGCCTGCTGTCGGAGGCTCGGCCGGCAGAACTGCAGCGGCTGCCTTCCCGGCGGATCTCGGGCCGGGCCGCCGCCGGACTGCGACTGCACCCTTCAGCGCCAGAGGCAACTGTCGGCCGGGTCGATGCCTGGATCGAGCCGGCGACCGGGCTCCCCCTGCGGGTGGAGGTGTGGGGCAAGCACTCGCGACAGCCAGCGCTCCAGTCGAGCTTCCTGGACCTCAAGATCGGCCGTCCGGCTGCCGGGCTGACCCGTTTCAGTGCCGCGCAGGGCGCCCAGATCGTCCAGGACAACGAGTTCAATCTCGATGACCTGGCCACCCGGCTGAGCTTCCGCGCGCCGCCAGAAGAGTTGGTCGGGTTACCCCGGCGACGCGACACCACGGCGCTGGGCACGTACGGACGCGGACCGGTCCTGCTCGCCGCCGTGCCGTTGCCCGCGCACCTGGGCTTCCACTTCGACGAGCGCGTTGCGCAAGCGCCTGGCGCCCAGGTCAGCAGCGACGGCAGCAGTTCGCTGTCGATCGGGCCACTGTCCGTGCTCGTGGCAAATATCGGGGACCGGGCGTGGCTGTTCACCGGCACCGTGACGGTGGCGTCGCTGCAGCGCGCTGCCGATCAGCTCAGGCGAGCTCCCGCCGCATGATCGTGACGCATGCGCTGACCAAGCGGTTCGGGGGACTGACGGTAGTCGACACGATCGACCTTCAGGTGAGGCCCGGCGACGTCTACGGCTTCCTCGGCCCCAACGGATCGGGGAAGACGACGACGGTACGGATGCTGCTCGGCCTCGTGCTGGCCTCCAGCGGCACGATCGAGTTGTTCGGTGAACCGGTGCCGAGGCGGGCCAAGCGCGTCCTCCGGCGGGTGGGCTCGTTGGTCGAGGACCCGGCGGCCTACGGACACCTTTCCGGCCGGGCCAACCTGTCGCTCATCGATGCGGCCGGCCCCGGCGGCTCCCGTCGTACCCGCAGAGCCCGCATCGCCGACTGCCTGGAGCAGGTCGGCCTCTCCGCGGTGGGCCGCCGGCCGGTGAAGGCCTACTCCCTCGGCATGCGCCAGCGGCTCGGCCTGGCAGCGGCGTTGCTGCGTACGCCGGAGTTGCTTGTCCTCGATGAGCCGACCAACGGGCTTGACCCGCAGGGCATTCTCGAGGTGCGAGAGCTGCTCGACCGGTTGAACCGCGCCGGCACCACCGTCTTCCTGTCCAGCCACCAACTGGCGGAGGTGGAGCAGGTCTGCAGCCGGGTCGGCGTCCTGGATCGGGGCCGCCTCGTGCTGCAGGACGAGGTAGCCGCGTTACGGGCGCCGACCGGGAACACGCTGGTGCGCACCCCGGACGCTGATCGCGCCGTGGCGCTCTTGGATGGCCGGCTGCTTTCGCGCGAGGGTGACCGCCTGGTGGTCCGCGAAGCCGAGCCGGCCGCTGTCAACGCGCTGCTGGTGCGGGCCGACATCCGGGTCGCGGAGTTGTCGTTGCAGCGGCGAAGTCTCGAAGAGATCGTGCTTGCGGTCACCGGCCCCGGCTCCGACCGGGTGGACGGGCGACCGACCTCGTGATCAGGGTTGAGTTGATCAAGATGCTGCGTCGGCCGCGTACCTGGATCACGATCCTGCTGATCGACGCGCTGCCCACCCTGATCGCTGTGCTGCTGGCGACGACCGACCTGGGGCCGCGCCCCGGCACCGGCCCGGCGTTCCTCTCCGCCGTGCTGTCCAACGGCGCGCTCTTCCCGGCGGCAGCGCTGGCGATCGTGCTGCCGCTCTTCCTCCCGGTGGCGGTCGCCGTGATGGCCGGGGACGCGGTCGCGGGCGAGGCACAGGCGGGCACCCTGCGATACCTCCTCGTCCGGCCGGTCGGGCGGACCCGGCTGCTCGTGGCCAAGCTGGTCAGCGTGGTGGCGTTCACACTGCTGACCGTGGTCGTGGTCGCGGTGACGGCCTACTTCGTCGGCACGTCCCTCTTCGGCACCGCGCCGCTGCCCACGGTGTCCGGCGGCCCGACGCTCAGCCCCGCGCAGGCCGCTCTGCGTACCGGCCTCGCCGTGTTGTACGTCGCCCTGTCGATGCTCGGGGTCGCCGCCGTAGCGCTGTTCCTGTCCACCTTCGTGGATTCACCGCTGGCGGCGAGCCTCGGCGCACTGGCCGTACTCATCGCCTCGACCGCACTGCTCACTCTCGATGCCGCCCACGCGTTGAACCCGTACCTTCCGACCCGCTACTGGCTGGCCTTCGTCGACCTGTTCCGGCAACCGATCCTGTGGCGCGAGCTGGTGCGCGGAGTGGGACTGCAGGCGGTGTACGTGGGCGTGCTGTTGCTCGGGGCGTGGGCGAACTTCACCACCAAGGATGTGACCAGCTGACTCTGAGGGCCGGGCCTGGGCACAAGATGGCGACGAGGCGGTCAGGGCGCTGGCTTGAACGTACGGCTGGCGACGAACTCGTAGTAGAGGCTGTTGTTCCACCCGCTGTCAGGCGCTGCCAGTTCGATCTTGAAGGCCGTCGACCGACCTTGAAGGCGCGGACCTGGTGGCGACTGAGTCGGGGCCGACCGTGCCGTTGATCACGTAGTCCCAAAAGGCGCCAGGGCAGCCGCGGTACCGGAGCGGGTGAAGGTCGTTCACCCGGTAGCCAGCGTTCGCTTTCGCGTGCTGCGCCTGCTGTTTCACGTCGTTGTACGGGTCGTAGGTCGTGTCAGTCCTATGCCAGACGGTCAGTTCCTGGCCGGTATTTGCAGGATCAGAGAAGTGCACCTCCCTGTTGCCAGCTACCTTCTTCCAGCCGACGGGTACGACGAGGCTGAACCCGGTCCGGTCGGTGTAGCGGGTGAACCCCGCCGACACGCCGGTCTCCTCCGGGGTGCCGGCTAGGCAGGCAGTCGCGCCCTGCTGGTCCTTGACAACGTTGGTGACTAGAGTCGCCGAGCCGACGAGGGCCAGGGCAAGCAGGGCAAGCCACGCGGGTCGCAGCGATCTGCGCGGCCGCGCGGCTGACGGCTGGTGCGCCGATGGCGGCAGCCAGGGATCGGCCATGCCCGGCTGGGGGCGTGCGATGAGTTGGGTCTGCGCGGACGTGCCCGGTGGCGGGACCGGTGCGGTCACGATCCTCGTCGGCGGGTCGGCTGGAGCGACCAGGGCCTGCTGGAGCAGCTGCCGGGCGCCGGCGGCGTCGAGCCGCCGATCCGGGTGGCGTTCGAGCAGGCCCTGAAGTGCCGGGGCGAGCGGGCTGGCCGCCCGCGGCGCCGGTGGTGCCTCGCTGATCAGCGCCGTGAGCATCGCCACCGGAGTGTCCCGGTCGTAGGTGGTCGCCCCTCGACGGCGGTGTACAGGGTGGCCCCAAGTGATCAAAGGTCCGAGGCTGGCCCCGGGCGTAGTCCGCGAGCGCGCTCGGGCGCGATGTAGGCGGGCGAACCGAGCAGTAGCCCGGCGGCGGTCAACGCCGGGTGGCCCTCCAGCGTCGCGACGCCGAAGTCGGTCAGCACCACCCGGCCGCTATGGCCGAGCAGCACGTTGGCGGGCTTAACGTCGCGGTGCAGGATGCCGGCCGCATGCGCGGCCTCCAGGCCCTGAGCAGGGCAAGTCCGATCTCGGCCACCCGTTGCGGTGGCAACGGCCCCTTGTCCCGGAGCACGTCGGCGAGACTGTCCGCGGCGACCAGCTGCATGACGATCCAGGGCTGGCCGTCCTCCTCGACGACGTCGTGCACCGTGACGGCGTTGGGATGGGAGAGGCGGGCGGCGGCGAGGGCCTCCCGCATGGTGCGCTGGCGAAGCTCGTCGCGATCGATCTCGCGCAGGTGTGGCAGGTTGACCTCTTTGACCGCCACGGTGCGGTCCAGCAGCTCGTCGTGGGCCCGCCACACGATGCCCATGCCGCCGTCGCCGATCCGTTCGAGCAGCCGGTATCTGCCCCCACCACACGCAGACCCGCGCCGGACGGGCTTTCCATGCGGCGCACCATACCTGTCACGTCAGAGCGGGCGTTCCGTGTCTCTGCGCAGTGGCTAACCGCCGGTCGGGATGGCGAGACCTTGGTGGGCTACCGGCCGAGAACCGACCCCCAGATGTCAGCCAGCTGGCGTAGCTGTTGGCGGGAGAGCCTGTGGGTGAACCGGGTCCGGATCACGTCGTTGTGGGTGCTACGAGCGGCGTCGAGCCGGGATCGCCCAGCGGCGGTCAGGCTGACCAGGTAGCTGCGACGATCAGCGGGGTCGATGGTGCGCTGGACCAGTCGGTCTCGTTCCAGGCGAGTCACCATGTGGGTGAGGCCGGCCGGGGTGAGCATGATCGCGGCGGCGAGGTCGGTCATCCGCAGCCGCTGATCGCCGGCGTTGAACAGGGTGATCAGGACGTCGAATTCCGACACGGCGAGCGCGTGCTCGGCTCGCAACCGCTGATCGAGTTCTTTGAGGAGGATCGTGTGAGCGCTGAGCATGCCTTGCCACGCCCGCAACTCGGCATTGCTTAGGGGCTGGTCTCTTGACGCTTCAGCCATAGCAACCTACTCTAATACGAAAGTAAATGAAGAAGCGAGGGATCATGTTCGCAATGGTGATGGGCTTCGAGGAGACCGCCGAAGACACCGAGGCGGGCATCGCCCACGTCCAGGAAGAGGTAGTGCCGGCCTTGCGCGACGCTTCGGGTCTGCTCGGACTGTGGTTCGTGGACCGCGACGTGCACCACAGGATCACTGTGATGGTGTGGGACAGCGAGGTGGAGTACAAGGCAGGTATGGCCGAGGTTCAGGCCCGTCGGGCAGCTGCCCCAGACCGGCGGCGCCCCGCGCCGACCACGGTTGAGCGGTTCGAGGTGTACGCCAGCATCATCAAAGAGTGAGCAGAACCGCCACGGTCGTTTCCCCTCGAACGGCATCAAGTCGGTATGACGACGCCTGGCGCGAGGTCGATCACGCCGCCGCTGCGGGTAACCCAGACCGAGTGACTGACTGAGTTCGGGCGGTGCCTGAATGCTTGCTTCACATCGAATGAGATGCGGCTCGTTTCAGGGTGGGCGACGAACCCTTCCCAGCCCGCCGTTGAACCAGCGGCTACGGGGCGTGTCGCACATTGAACGCCACAGCGAGCGAGATATCCGACGCGGATTGAGCTCTCGTCCAGCGCGGTGGCCAGCAGAACAGGCCGTGTGACAGGTTGGCGCTCCCGCTCCCGAAGTTCGGGGAAATTCCTTTGTCCACAAGGGGTTTCTAATCGCCGGAAATGTCGTACCCAGGGGCTAGTTTGGGGTCATGTCCGAGACCCCGGCCGGTGTGGTGGAGCATCCGATGCTGGCCGCGCTCGGTCAGATCGAGGCGGCCCTGGATGCGCTGGGCGAGGGCAACGTGTGGTCGCTGACCGATGCCGATCTCGGCGAGATGTTGGAGCGCAGCGCGGCGGTGAAGGCCCGCCTCGCCGCGGTGGAGTTGGCCGCGGTCGCGAGCGCCGACGGGCGGGACCCGGGTCGAGCGGCGGCGACCAGCACGGCGGGCTGGCTGCGGAGCCGGCTGCTGATCCATCCCGCAGACGCCGGCCGCATGGTGCGCCTCGCCGCGGCGTTGGGCGGTGGCTGCCGGGCGACCGGGGCGGCGCTGGCCGCGGGGTTGCTGTCGGCCGGGCATGCCGCGGTGATCGTCCAGACGATGGCCGCCCTGCCCCCGGTCGAGGCGCCGGTGCGGGCCGCGGCGGAGGAGTTCCTGATCGACCACGCCAGCAGACTCGACCCG
>JBBPZR010000106.1:0-6115 GCA_038276285.1 Mycobacteriales bacterium
GCGCGACTACGAGCTGGAGTTGGCCCGCGCCGAGATCGCCCGGTTGTCGGAGACGGTCAAGGAGATGGCGGTGAAGCTGATGCTGGTCGAGGGAAAAGGCGGCTGGGGGTGAGTGGCCGGGTCCCCCGCCGGGTCGACGCGCCTGCACGCCGACTGGCGGCCCGGCGGGTGACCGGCTTTCCCGATCCCCGGGGCAGCGCGTCACTGCTGCGACTACTACGGCGGCTCAACGTCACCGGGTCCGGTCCGTCGGTTGATTCCGACGACTCGGCCGCCTCGCTGTCGGTCACGCCCTGAGCAACCGGGACCGGTCCTAGCCGTCCAGCGCGTGTGGCCCCGGTCCGACATCCGCGACTGGCGACTACAAGGTCGAGACCTCGGCGGACGGCACGGCCTGGCAACAGGCCGCGGCCGGCACGTTCACCCCAGCGGAACTCGGCAAGCTGGTCACCGTCACCCCGACCGGAACGAGCGGCAAGGGCGTGCGATACCTGAAGTTCTGGATGCTGACGCCACAGGCCGTCACCCAGAAACTCGGCTGCCCGGCTTCTGGAGTCGAAGGGTGCAAGTACCTCAGCTCCAGCGAGGTGGAGGTGTTCGGGGCCTCGACATAGCCCCTCGCGGGGCGGGGTCGACCACGTGGTCGTCACGGTCCACCCCGCCGGGTAACAAAGTTCGTCGCCTGGTGCAATCGGGTGGTTTCACAGGTCCGCTTACCACTCCGTTGGCCATCGACAGTCTCGACAGTCAGGTGTGCGACTGGCGGTTGTTCACAATGCCCGGACGCGTGCAAGACCGTCCCAGCGGCCGATCCGGCTGTGCGACGGTTCTGCCGCCTCGACGAACGACTTACGTTTCTCGTGAGACGGTTCCGCTTGCGGTGACGACCGCGGCGACAGGGCTGGTCGCCGACTGCGAGGAATTGTTCTGGTCGCTAGCTAGTGCTAGTACCCTCGGCGCAATACCTACGCTGTCCCGTGCCGGCCCGCAAGCACCACGTGCGGTCGCTCGTGCCCTGAGGAGGAACCCCCGGTGCAACTCAAGGACCTCGTACGCAAGGTCACCCGTCCACTCGGTGTCGACGTCATCAAGTACCGCCGGGCGCCGCAGGACGTGCTGCCCGAGGACGCGGCCCTGATCGAGTTCGTCCGGCCGTACACGCTGACCACGCCGGAGCGGATCTACGCGGTCGCGCAGGCGACCCGCTACATCGTCAACGCCAAGATCGAAGGTGCCTTCGTAGAGTGTGGCGTCTGGCGCGGCGGTAGCACGATGGCTGCGGCCAAGACGCTGGTCGACATCGGCGCGGCCGACCGCGAGATCTACCTCTGCGACACTTTCGAGGGCATGACCAAGCCCACCGAGGCAGACCACGACGTGCAAGGCCTGAAGGCGGCCGACGAGTTCGAGCGCACCAAGACCGGCGAGGACTCCTCCACCTGGGTCGAGGTGCCACTGCACGAGGTCAAGACCAACGTGGGCAGGACCGGCTACGACCAGTCACGCGTGCACTACGTCAAGGGCAAGGTCGAGGAGACGCTGCCGGACAATGCGCCCGACAAGATCGCGTTCCTGCGACTCGACACCGATTGGTACGAGTCGACCAAGCACGAGATGGAGACGCTGTGGCCGCGCCTGGTGCCCGGCGGCGTGCTGATCGTCGACGACTACGGGCACTGGAAGGGCAGCCGCCAAGCCGTCGACGAGTACATCGCGGAGAACGGGCTGGCGCTGTTGCTCAACCGGATCGACTACACCGGCCGGCTGGTCCAGAAGCCGTAACCGAATCGGCGGGACGGAGCGAAGGCCCGGATCAGCGACCGGCGAGGACCGAGCGGCGTCGCTCGGCAGTCGGCAACCCGGCCGGGGCGGCGGCCGGGCCCGGCAACCGTCGCACTGCCGGCAACACCGGCGTCGAGGCCGGAGTGCGGGACAACGCCATCGCCATGGTCCAGTAGAGCAAGCCCAGCTGGGGCCAGAAGAAGAAGTTCACGGTCAGCGAGGTCACGGCGAAGCCGGCCAACCCCAGCCACGCCGCGATGATCTCCGGCTCCTGCCTGCGCCGGCCGAGCGCGGCCCGCAGCCACGGCGCGAGTGAGAGCACGATCGCCGCGGTGAGCAGGAGGCCGGCGAGCACGCCCATGGTGGCGGCCGCCTCGAGGATGGAGTTGTGGGCGGTCGTGCCGGCAAAGCCGTGCGGGGTGTTGCGAAACCCCGGCAGGGCGACCTCGTACTGCGTCGGCCCCACCCCGAGCAGCGGATGCGCCTTGATGATGGAGACGGCCGCACTCCACAGGGCGGCCCGGTCGTTGCTGTCGCTGAGGAACCGGGAGTTGACCGGTGACCCCAGCACCAGCACCAGGCAGGCGATGCCCACCGACACCGCGACCCGCGGTCGCAACCGCAGGCCGATGAGCAGCACGCACAGCCCCAGCCCGACGGCCGTCGATACGCGGCCGAAGGTGAACAGCAGCGCGATCCCCAGCGTCGAGGCGCAGAACAGCCACCGGATCCGCGCCTGGCCCTTGGCTCCGAGGGCGTAGCCCAGCGCGATCGGCAGCGCCAGGGCGAACAGGCCGGCTGCTCCGCTGGACGGCACGCCGAGGGTGCTGGTGATCCGCCCGGGAAAGACGCCGTACAGCGACTGGTAGCTACGGAAGGGCTCGATGCCGAGGTAGTTGGGGCCTTCGTAGTCGACGACGAAGGCAGCGATCCCGATCAGCGCCGCCACCGTGGCGATGATGGTGGCCGAGCGCAGCAGCAGCGACCGCAGTGCCGCGTCGGCGCCGATGACGAAGGCCAGCACGATCAGCAGCGTGGTCTCGGTCCAGCGGATCGGACCGCCGAGCAGATCCTTGGGCAGCAGGCCGTTGGCGGCGGCTGACGCGGCGGCGACGAGCACGATGGGTGCGGTGCACCAGGCCACGGCGGGGATCGGCAGCGGCAGCCCGCGTCGATAGGACAGTGCGACGTAGATCAGGCCGAAGGCCACCGCGAGAATCGGCGGGAAGTCGTTGACGGCAATGTCGATGACGCCGGAGAGCTTGACGTACGGAACCACCGGCGTGAGGGCCATGAGCAGGAAGAACGCCGCACCGGCCCACCGAGCCGGGAGGCGCCGGGGGACAGCGACAGCTGTGCTCACATGCCCTCTCTCGCGTCGATCCCCCAGCTTGGACCTGGCCCGCCGGCTGAGGATCGGCTGGAACGCAGGCAGCCTACCTCGGGTGTCGTCGGCCGATTTGCGGACCGCCCGGCGTGCCGTGGTAGACACTGGTTGACGGCGACCGCCGTGTCGCACTGCTGTGTCGTTGCTGCCCACCCACAGCTAGGTTCACTGCCGTGTGGCGCCGCCTGCGCCGTGGTGGGCGCCCGGTGACGGAAAGGTAGCCAGTGTGAGCACTCGGGACCGTCCGCTGCTGCGTGCCGCGGTCGTCGGTGCCGGTGCGATGGGCCGCAACCACATCCGGGTCCTCACCGAGCTCGACGACGTCGATCTGGTCGGAGTGGCGGACTCCTCCGACGCCAACCTCGTCTCATCGTTGCGAGGCCGCACCGTCAACCGCTACGACGACCCCCGGAAGATGCTCGACGAGCAGAAGCCGGCCTTCGTCGTGGTTGCCACGCCGACCGCGAAGCACTGTGAGATGAGCGAGCTGGCGCTGGAACGCGGCATCCACGTGCTGGTGGAGAAGCCCATCGCCGCCACACGCGACGAGGCCGAGCACATGGCCAAGCTCGCCGAGGACAACGGCGTACATCTGGGAGTGGGGCACGTCGAGCGCTACAACCCCGCCGTGCTCCAACTGCGTGACCGGCTGACCCGCGGCGAGGGCGGCGACGTCCACCTGCTCGCCGCCCGGCGCACCGGACCCTTCCCGGCCCGGATCCAGGACGTCGGAGTGATCACCGACCTGGCAACGCACGACGTCGACATCATGATGATGCTCACCCTGTCGTCGGTCGAGCGCGTCTACGCCGAGACGGCCAAGCGCATCCACCGGACCCACGAGGACCTGTTCTGCGGCACGCTGCGGTTCGAGGACGGCCAGATCGGCCTGCTCGACATCAACTGGCTCACGCCATTCAAGACCCGCGAGCTGTCCGTGGTCTGCGAGCGGGGCGCCTTCGTCGCCAACTACCTCACCCAGGAACTCAACTTCTACGAGAACGCGCACACGACGGGCGGCTGGGATTCCCTCTCGCAGCTGACCGGTGTCGCGGAGGGCAACATGGTGCGCTACCACGTCAACCGGGTGGAGCCGCTGCGCGCCGAGATCCAGGCCTTCACCTCGGCGATCCGCGGCGAGGGCTTTCGGTACGTCACCGCCGAAAACGGCATGGCGACGCTGGACGTGACCAACGCGCTGCTGCTGGCCGCCCAGACCCAACAGACCATCCAGCTCCCGCTCACCGGCGGGCAGTAGCCGCGGCCCGCCGGCGGCGACCGAGCGCCGATCTCGTAGCCACGGCCGTGCCCCTGACTGCCCACCGATCTGCCGACCGATGTGCCGACCGAAGGCCGACCGATGTGAGGAGGGCCGTCGAATGCGAGTCTGGGTTGACCTGACCAACTCACCGCATGCCCTGCTCTTCGCGCCGGTGGTCCGCCGGCTGCAGGAGCGCGGCGACGAGGTGCTCGTGACCGCTCGGCGGTTCGCCCACACCGTGGAGTTGGCCCAGCGGCGCTTCGACTCGGTCGAGGCCATCGGCCGAGGCGCGCCGACGTCACTGCCGGACAAGGTCCGTGCGCTGACCGAGCGGGTCCGGGCACTGCGGCAGCGGGCCAGGGGCTTCCGCCCCGACGTGGCAGTCAGCCACGGCTCGTACGATCTGGCCGTCGCCGCCAGGACCATGCGCGTGCCGTCGCTGTCCAGCATCGACTACGAATACCAGCCGGCCAACCACCTGTCCTTCCGGCTGGCGAGCCGGTTGCTGCTGCCGGAGGCCTTCGACCAGGCCGACATCGACCGGCGTGGCGGCCGCGGCAAGACCTGGCGCTACAGGGGGCTGAAGGAGGAGACCTACCTCGCCGACTTCGAGCCGGACCCGGCGGTCCGCGACTCCCTCGGCATCGCCGATCACACCGGCCCGGTGGTCACCTTGCGGCCGCCACCGGAAGGCGCGCTCTACCACCGCGGCGAGAATCCGTTGTATGACCAGTTGATCGACCTGCTGCGCGCCCGGGAGGACGTGGTGACGCTGGTGCTGCCCCGGCACCCGGCTCAGGTGGGGCCACTCACCGAGGCGATCGGCGGCGCCGGGGTCCGGGTGCTCGACGGGGTGGTCGACGGGCCCAACCTGATCTGGTGGTCCGATGTGATGGTCTCCGGCGGCGGCACGATGAACCGCGAGGCCGTGGCGCTGGGCATCCCGGTCTGGACCGTCTTCGCCGGGCGCCTGGGCAGTGTCGACCGCCGGCTGATCGAGGACGGCCTGTTGCACCGACTGGAGCGGCCGGCCGACCTGAGCGGCTTCGATCCCGAGATCCGCGAGCGCGAGGAGCGGCCCAAGTTGCCCAACGACGTTCTCGGCCAGTGGATCGGCGCGATCGACCGCACCGCAGCAGGTGGCTGAGATGCGCAAGGTCCTCACGATCTACGGCACCCGCCCGGAGGCCATCAAGCTGGCGCCGCTGATCGGCGCGATGTACGCGTCGGAGTTCGTGGTCCCGGTGGTCGCCGTGACCGGCCAGCACCGGGAGATGCTCGACCAGGTCAACGACCTCTTCGGGATCGTGCCGAAGCACGACCTTGACATCATCCGGCCCCGGCAGACCCTCACCCACATCACGACGCGCAGCCTCGAGGGGCTGGCCGAGGTGATCGAGGCCGAGGAACCCGACGCCGTGCTCGTGCAGGGCGATACGACCACCGCATTCGCCGGCGCGCTGGCCGGCTTCTATGCCCGGGTGCCGGTGATCCACCTCGAAGCGGGTTTGCGCACGGCCAATCCGTACTCACCGTTCCCCGAGGAGATCAACCGGCGGCTGACCACCCAGGTGACCCGCCTGCATCTGGCACCCACGAGGACGAGCCGGGCCAACCTGCTGAACGAGGGGGTGCGGCCCGAGGACGTCGTGATCTCCGGCAATACCGTCATCGACGCCCTGCAC
>JBBPZR010000107.1:0-21988 GCA_038276285.1 Mycobacteriales bacterium
CCACGACCAGGGTCTGTACCAGCTCATGGGCACCATCCCTTACCCGAAGGCAGCGTAACCATGTTCAGAAGACCGTCGGTAAGCCGTGTGCGGGAAAACCGCACGCACGGTTTGAAAGGGGGATGGGGAAACAGGGCCGCTTCGCGGTTCCTGCGCCCCTGACTACCAATGCCCCATGCCGCGCGACGGGACCGGCTGCGCTACCGGCTGGCCGATCTGGACGCGCCGGCGGCGCTGGTGACCAGGCTGCTAAACGTCCGCTATCTGACCGGCTTCACGGGGTCCAACGCCGCCCTGCTGGTGTGTGTCGACGGCGCCGACGTGCTCGCCACCGACGGTCGCTACATCACGCAGTCGGCCCGCCAGGTCCCCGACATCGAGCGGGTGATCGAGCGCCGGGTCGCCACCGTACTCGCCAGTCGGGCGGCCGAGCGGGGGCACCGGCGGTTGGCGTACGAGAGTCATGACCTGACCGTCGACGGGCTACGGGCGCTGGCCGAGGCCGTCCCGGATACGGATCTCGTCAGCCTGACCGCGGCGGTCGAGGACTTGCGTTCGGTCAAGGATGAGCACGAGATCGACCTCCTGCGAGCGGCCTGCGCCATCGCCGACCTGGCGCTGGCCGAGATGCTCGCGGCCGGCGGCATCCGGCTCGGGCGGACCGAGCGCGAGATCGCGCGCGATCTGGATGCCCGCATGCTCGACCTCGGTGCGGAGGCGATCTCCTTCGACACCATCGTGGCCACCGGGGCACATTCGGCCATCCCGCACCACGAGCCAACCGGGCGGGAGGTGGAGCAGGGCGACTTCGTCAAGCTCGACTTCGGCGCGTTGTGCGACGGCTATCACTCGGACATGACCCGCACTCTGGTCGTCGGCGAGCCGGCCGGCTGGCAACGGGAAATCTATGACCTCGTGGCGGACGCCCAGCGGATCGGCTGCGCGACTCTCGGCGTGGGCGTCGACTGCGCGGCGGTCGACGCCGTCGTCCGGGAGCGCCTGCGCGCCGCCGGGCACGAGGAGCACTTCACCCACGGGCTAGGGCACGGCGTGGGCCTGGAGATCCACGAGGCACCGCTGCTGGGCAAGGGCTCCCCCGGTAGACTCGGTGATCGGATGCCCGTCACCGTCGAGCCCGGGGTCTATCTCGAAGGCCGCGGCGGCGTGCGGATCGAGGACACCCTCGTGGTCCGCTCCGACGGGCCGGAACTGCTCACCTTGACCACCAAGGATCTCCGCGTCCTGTAGAAGTCCCTGAGGAGGCCGCGCGCGTGGCGACGACGAACGACCTGAAGAACGGCATCGTGCTCAACCTCGACGGCCAGCTGTGGACCGTCGTGGAGTTTCAGCACGTCAAGCCGGGCAAGGGCGGCGCCTTCGTCCGGACGACCCTGAAGAACGTGCTGACCGGCAAGGTTGTCGACAAGACGTTTAACGCCGGCCTCAAGGTCGACATCGCGTCGGTGGACAAGCGCGAGATGTCCTACCTCTACAAGGAGGGCACCGACTACGTTTTCATGGACGCCGAGACCTATGACCAGATGCAGGTGCCTGGGGAGACCGTCGGTCCGGCCGCCGACTACATGCTGGAGAACACCACCGCCAACGTCGCCGTGCACGAGGGTCTGCCGCTGTACGTGGAGCTGCCGGCCAGCGTCGAACTGCTGGTGTCGCACACCGACCCAGGGGTGCAGGGCGACCGGTCGACCGGCGGCACCAAGCCGGCCACCCTGGAGACCGGCGCTCAGATCCAGGTGCCGCTGTTCCTCGTCACCGGCGAGAAGGTCAAGGTCGACACCCGCGACGGCCGCTATCTCGGCCGCGTGAACAGCTAGTCGAGTGAGCATCGAGCGCAGCGAGGCGCGGAGCGAGATGAAGGCTTAGTGGGCGCGCGCAGCAAGGCCCGCAAGCGGGCGCTCGACGTCCTCTACGAGGCCGATCTGCGCGAGACGTCGGCACTCGAGACAGCAGGGCTGCGGGTCGCGCAGGCCGACCCGCCGGTCCCCGCGTACGCGGTGCAGATCGTCGAAGGGGTGGTCGCCCACCGCGCCCGGATCGACGAGCTGATTACCACCTACGCCCAGGAATGGGCTATCGACCGGATGCCGGCGGTGGACCGCAACGTGCTGCGAATCGGGATCTACGAGTTGCTCTACGAGCCCGATGTGCCCGACGGGGTGGCTATCGATGAGGCCGTGGAGCTGGCCAAGAAGCTCTCGACCGACGACTCACCGCGATTCGTGAACGGTCTGCTGGCCCGCGTGTTGCAGCTCAAGCCGTCGCTCACCCCGTAGGCGCTGCTCAGGTGGAGGCGGAGGTAACGACACCCCAGCCGGCCAGCCGGTCAAGCAGGCCGGTCGGCGAGAGGTCATAGACCACGGCCAGGGCCCGCAGGTCGTCCTGCCGGATGGACAGCACCCGGCCGTTGTAGTCGCCGCGCTGCCGCTGGATCGCCTTGGCGTAGCGCACGAGAGGTGCGACGTCCTCGGCCGGCAGCCGGGCCAGCGCCTCGAGGTCGAGGACCGTCTTGCTGGCACTGCCCAGCCCTCCCGGGGGAGCCTCCTCGGGAAGCAACTCCACGATGGGTACGTCGTAGAACTCAGCCAGTTGGGCGAGGCGGGCGACGGTGACGGCCCGGTCCCCCCGCTCGTAGGAGCCGACCACGACGGCCTTCCAGCGCCCGCCCGACTTCTCCTCGACACCCTGCAGGGACAGCCCCTGCTGCTGGCGGATCGAGCGAAGGCGCGCTCCGAGTAAGTTGCCGTACTCCGACATAAGTGCTCCGCGACGTTGAGGTACGGGGAACCTGAACGGCCCCCCGCGGTTACCGTGCGTGACGGTACGGAGATCCGGTGAGTCGGTCAAGGGAAACGGCGAATCCCTGTTACGGTTCACCCGTTCAGACATCCTTTAACGACCCGTCCAGTGAGGCGGGGAAGGAGGTCGGCTCGGTGACGACTGTCCCGAATGCCGGATTCGAAGCCGCCGGCGATGTCCGGCCCCCGCGATCCATCCCCGAAGGGCCCCAACGGCTCATTCTGGATGCCGCCGACGTCGCCCGGATCATCGACCGGATCGCGCACCAGATTCTCGAGAAGACCGGTGGCGCCCGCGACACGGTCATCCTGGGCATCCCCACCCGGGGCGCCTATCTGGCCACCCGTCTGGCCGCCCGGATCCGGACCTTCGAGGACGTCGACCCGCCCGTGGGGGCCCTCGACGTCACGCTCTACCGCGACGACCTGCGCCTGCGCGGGGTACGCGCTCTGGAGGAGACCACCCTGCCCGCGGTGGGGGTCGATGGGCGGCTCGTGGTGCTCGTCGACGACGTGCTCTTCTCCGGCCGCACCGTGCGGGCCGCCCTCGATGCCATCGGCGACCTCGGCCGGCCGCGGGCCGTGCAGCTGGCGGTGCTGGTCGACCGCGGCCACCGCGAGTTACCGGTCCGCGCCGACTACGTCGGCAAGAACATCCCGACCTCGATGGGCGAGTCGGTGCGGGTGCGGCTGTCCGAGGTCGACGGCCGGGACTGCGTCGAACTCGACACCACTGGGAGCGACCGGTGAACCGTCACCTCCTGTCCGCGGCCGATCTCGACCGCGAGTCGGCGACCGCGATCCTCGACACCGCCGAGCAGATGGACCGGGCGCTGGCCGGGCGCGAGGTCAAGAAGCTGCCCACCCTGCGCGGACGCACCGTTGTCAACCTTTTCTTCGAGGACTCCACCCGCACCCGCACGTCATTCGAGTTGGCCGCCAAGCGGCTCTCCGCCGACGTCATCAACTTCTCGGCCAAGGGGTCGAGCGTTTCCAAGGGGGAGAGCCTCAAGGACACCGCCCTCACGCTGGAGGCGATGGGGTCCGACGCGGTGGTCATCAGGCACTCCCTGTCGGGAGCACCGCACCGGCTGGCCGGCTGGATCCGCGGCAGTGTACTCAACGCCGGCGACGGCACCCACGAGCATCCGACCCAAGCGCTCCTGGACGCCTTCACGATCCGGCGGCGCATCGGCCGGCTCGAGGGGCTGCGGGTCGTGATCGTCGGCGACGTGCTGCACAGCCGGGTGGCCCGCTCCAACGTGCTGCTGCTGGACATCCTGGGCGCCGAGGTGACGCTGGTCGCACCGCCGACGCTCCTCCCGGTCGGTGTCGAGGCGTGGCCGGTGGCGGTGTCCTACGACCTCGACGCGGTGCTGCCCAAGGCCGACGCGGTGATGATGCTGCGGGTGCAGCGCGAGCGGATGAACGCGTCGTTCTTCCCGACGCAGCGCGAGTACAGCCGGCGTTACGGGCTCGACGCCGCAAGGATGGCCAGGCTTCCCGACGAGGCGATCGTCATGCACCCGGGTCCCATGAACCGCGGCATGGAGATCGCGGCCGAGGTCGCCGACTCGGTGCGGTCGACGATCGTCGAGCAGGTCAGCAACGGCGTCAGCGTGCGGATGGCCGTGCTCTATCTGCTCCTCGGCGGAGGGGAGCCGGCATGACCGACACCTTCCTGAGCCGTGTCTTCCTCATAAGGGGCGCCCGCCTCGAGGGCGGCGAGCCGGCCGACCTGCTGCTCCGCGACGGCCGGATCGCGGAGGTCGGCGCGGTCGGCGCGGGCCTGAGTGCTGTGGGCGCCGAGGTCCTCGACGCAGCCGGGCTGATCGCGCTGCCCGGGTTGGTGGACCTGCACACCCATCTCCGTGAGCCGGGCCGCGAGGACGCCGAGACGGTCGAGACCGGCAGCCGGGCCGCGGCCCTGGGCGGTTTCACCGCCGTCCACGCGATGGCCAACACCGAGCCGGTCGCCGACACCGCCGGCGTGGTCGAGCAGGTGTGGCGGCTCGGCCGGGAGGCCGACCTGTGCGATGTGCAGCCGGTGGGTGCCGTCACCGTCGGCCTGCTCGGGCTGCATTTGGCCGAGCTCGGCGCGATGGCCGATTCGGCGGCCCGGGTCCGGGTGTTCTCCGACGACGGCAACTGCGTGGCCGACCCCGCTCTGATGCGCCGGGCGCTGGAGTACGTCAAGGCCTTCGACGGGGTGATCGCCCAGCATTCCGAGGAGCCGCGGCTGACCGAGGGCGCCCAGATGAACGAAGGCATCCTGTCCTCCCGGCTCGGGCTGACCGGCTGGCCGGCGGCGGCCGAGGAGGCGATCATCGCCCGCGATGCCCTCCTGGCCGGCCACGTCGGCTCGCGGCTGCACGTATGCCACGTCTCGACGGCCGGCTCGGTGGAGATCCTGCGCTGGGCCAAGAGCAAGGGCTGGCGGGTCACCGCCGAGGTGACCCCGCACCACCTGCTGCTGACCGACGAGCTGGCGACGACCTACGACCCGGTCTACAAGGTCAACCCGCCGCTGCGCACGAGTGAGGACGTCGATGTGCTGCGCGCCGGGCTAGCCGACGGCACGATCGACTGTGTGGCGACCGACCACGCGCCGCACGCCCTCGAGGACAAGGAAACCGAGTGGGGGGTGGCCCGGCCCGGCATGCTCGGCCTCGAGACCGCCGTGGCGATCGTGGCGGAGGCGATGGTGGACACCGGTCTGCTCGACTGGGCGGGAGTCGCCGAGCGGATGTCGCGGGCACCCGCCGCGATCGGCGGCCTGGCCGGCCACGGTCGGCAACTGGCCCCCGGTGAGCCGGCCAACCTGGTGCTGCTCGACCCGGCCGCTCGATGGACCGTCGACCCGGCACAGTCGGCCAGCCGGAGCCGCAACAATCCCTACGCCGGCCGCGAGTTGCCGGCCCGCGTGATCGCCACGTTCCTGCGCGGTCGGCCGACCGTGCTCGACGGCAAGGCGCAGGCGTGAACGCCCCACCTGCCTTCACCTTCCGTCGCTTCACCTTCCGTCGCTTCACCTTCCGTGATCATGCAGCGATGCATGCGGCATCGGCGTGTTGCCCTGCAAACGTGCATGATCACGACGAGGTTGGCTCCGTGTTCGACGGCAAGGCTCAGGCGTGACCGGCGGGGCCGCCCTGCTGGTGCTCGAGGACGGCCGGTCCTTTCGCGGCGAGGCCTACGGTGCGCCGGGGGAGACGTTCGGCGAGGCCGTGTTCGCCACCGGCATGACCGGCTATCAGGAGACGCTGACCGACCCGTCCTACCACCGCCAGGTCGTGGTGCAGACCGCGCCGCACATCGGCAACACCGGCATCAACCCCGAGGACGCCGAGTCCGACCGGATCTGGGTCGCCGGCTATGTCGTACGCGAACCGGCCCGGACGCCCTCATCGTGGCGGTCCACGGCGTCCCTCGATGAGGAACTGACCCGCCAGGGTGTGGTCGGGATCAGCGGTGTGGACACCCGCGCGCTGACCCGCCACCTGCGCGAGCGAGGCGCCATGCGGGTCGGCGTGTCTTCGATAGAAAGCGACGGACCGACTCTGCTGGACCGCGTCCGCGCGCAGCCCGCCATGGCCGGGGCCCACCTGTGCGGCGAGGTGTCCACCCGCGAGGCCTATGTCGTGCCCGCCGCCGGCCCGACGAGGTTCCGGGTCGCGGCGATCGACCTCGGGCTGAAGCGGATGACACCGCGCCGGATGGCCGAGCGCGGCATCGAGGTGCACGTACTCCCCGCCACGAGCCCGGTGGCAGACATCCTCGCCGTCCATCCCGACGGCGTATTCCTCAGCAACGGCCCCGGCGACCCGGCTGCCATCGACGGCCGGATTGTCGCCGCCGTCCGGTCTGTCCTGGATCAGGGCCTGCCGATGTTCGGCATCTGCTTCGGTCACCAGGTGCTGGCCCGGGCGCTCGGCTTTCCTACGTACAAGCTGAAGTACGGCCACCGCGGGATCAACCAGCCGGTGCAGGACCGGGCCACCGCGCGGGTCGAGGTCACGGCGCACAACCACGGCTTCGCGGTGGATGCGCCGCTCGACGGCCCGACGGCGACTCCGTACGGACGGGTCGAGGTGAGCCATGTCTGCCTCAACGACGGGGTGGTCGAGGGGCTGCGTTGCCTGGACCGGCCGCTGTTCTCGGTGCAGTACCACCCCGAGGCGGCCGCCGGGCCGCACGACGCCGGCTACCTCTTCGATCGGTTCGCCGAGGTGATGGCCGGTGCCTAGGCGCGACGACATCTCCTCGGTGCTCGTCATCGGCTCGGGACCCATCGTGATCGGACAGGCCTGCGAGTTCGACTACTCGGGCACCCAGGCCTGCCGGGTGCTGCGTGAGGAGGGCCTGCAGGTCAGCCTGGTCAACAGCAACCCGGCTACGATCATGACCGACCCGGAGTTCGCCGACGCGACCTATGTCGAGCCGATCACGCCGGAGTTCGTCACCCAGGTCATTGCCCGGGAGCGGCCGGACGCGCTGCTTGCGACCCTCGGCGGGCAGACGGCGCTCAATGTGGCCGTTGCCCTTCACGAGCGGGGTGTCCTCGAGGAATACGGCGTCGAGCTGATCGGTGCCGACATCGACGCCATCAAGCGCGGTGAGGACCGGCAGGCCTTCAAGGACGTGGTCCGCGCGGTCGGCGGTGAGGTTCCCGGCAGCGCGGTCTGCCGCTCGGTCGCCGAGACGCTGGCGGCGGTGGACACCCTCGGTTACCCGGTCGTGCTGCGGCCGTCGTACACGATGGGCGGGGCTGGCTCCGGTCTCGCGTACGACGAGCCGCAGCTGCGCCGGATGGCCGCAGTCGGGCTGGCCGCCAGCCCGACGCACGAGCTGCTGGTCGAGGAGAGCGTGCTGGGCTGGAAGGAGTACGAGCTGGAGCTGATGCGCGACCGCAAGGACAACGTGGTGGTCGTGTGCGGCATCGAGAACATCGACCCGATGGGCGTGCACACCGGTGACAGCGTCACGGTGGCCCCGGCGATGACGCTGACCGACCGCGAGTACCAAGCGATGCGCGACCTGGCCATCGCCGTGCTGCGCGAGGTCGGGGTGGATACCGGCGGCTGCAACATCCAGTTCGCCGTCCACCCGCGGACCGGCCGGCTCGTCGTCATCGAGATGAACCCTCGGGTGTCGCGGTCCTCGGCGCTGGCCAGCAAGGCCACCGGCTTCCCGATCGCCAAGATCGCCGCCAAGCTGGCGATCGGGTACACGCTCGACGAGATCGCCAACGACATCACCCGGGTGACCCCCGCCTGCTTCGAGCCGGCGCTGGACTACGTGGTCGTCAAGGTGCCGCGGTTCGCCTTCGAGAAGTTCCCGGCCGCCGACCCGGAGCTGACGACGACGATGAAATCGGTCGGGGAGGCGATGGCTCTGGGCCGGTCCTTCGGCGAGGCGCTGCAGAAGGCGCTCCGCTCGATGGAGACCGCCGCCGCCGGCTTCTGGACCGAACCGGTGCCGGCTGGCGAGAGCGCGGCGTCGCTGCTGCGGGCGCTCCGGGTGCCGCACGACGGCCGGCTGTACACCGTCGAGCGCGCCCTGCGGCTCGGTGTCACCGTCAGCGAGGTGGCCGAGGCCAGCGGGATGGACCCCTGGTTCATCGACCAGGTGCTCGCTCTCGTGGAACTGCGGGCCGACGTCGAGGCGGCGCCGGTCCTCGATGGCCACCTGCTCCGGCGGGCCAAGCGGGCCGGCTGCTCCGACCGCCAGCTCGCCGCGTTGCGCCCGGAGCTGGCCGGCGAGGACGGCGTGCGCGTGTTGCGGCACCGCCTCGGCATCCGGCCGGTGTACAAGACGGTCGACACCTGCGCGGCGGAGTTCGCGGCGGTGACGCCGTACCACTACTCCTGCTACGAGTACGGCGAAAACGGCGAAACCGAGGTGGCGCCGCAGCCCGACCGGCCCAAGGTGCTCATCCTCGGCTCCGGGCCCAACCGGATCGGGCAGGGGATCGAGTTCGACTACTCGTGCGTGCACGCCGCGATGGCGCTGCGCGCGACCGGCTACGAGACGGTGATGGTCAACTGCAACCCCGAGACAGTCTCCACCGACTACGACACCTCCGACCGGCTGTACTTCGAACCGCTGACCTTCGAGGACGTCATCGAGGTCGTGCATGCCGAGCGGCGGTCCGGGACCGTGATCGGGGTCGTGGTGCAACTCGGCGGGCAGACGCCGCTGCGGCTGGCCCAGCGTCTCAAGGACGCCGGCGTGCCCATCGTCGGCACCACGCCGGAGGCGATTCACCTGGCCGAGGAGCGCGGTGCCTTCGGCCGGGTGCTCGCCCAGGAGGGGCTGCCGGCGCCCCGGCACGGCGTCGCGACCTCGTACGCCGAGGCGAAGGCCGTCGCCGACGAGATCGGCTACCCGGTGCTGGTCCGCCCGTCCTATGTCCTGGGCGGGCGCGGCATGGAGATCGTGTACGACGACGAGCACCTCGGCTCCTACATCGGGCGGGCCACCGAGGTGACCCCGGAGCATCCCGTACTCGTCGACCGCTTCCTCGACGACGCCATCGAGATCGATGTGGACGCCGTGTGCGACGGGACCGAGGTCTATCTCGGCGGGATCATGGAGCACATCGAGGAGGCCGGCATCCACTCCGGCGACTCCGCGTGTGCGCTGCCCCCGATCACGCTGGGCCGCGCCGACATCGACAGCGTGCGCCGCTCGACGGAAGCTATCGCGCGCGGCGTCGGCGTGGTCGGCCTGCTCAACGTGCAGTACGCCCTCAAGGACGACGTGCTCTTCGTGCTGGAGGCCAACCCGCGGGCATCACGTACGGTGCCCTTCGTGTCCAAGGCGACCGCGGTGCCACTGGCCAAGGCGGCCGCCCGGGTCATGCTCGGCGCCACGATCGCCCAGTTGCGCGCCGAGGGCATGCTGCCCGCGACCGGCGACGGTGCCACGCTGCCGCCGCACTCGCCCATCGCGGTCAAGGAGGCGGTGCTGCCGTTCAAGCGGTTCCGCACCGCTGAGGGGCATGGCGTGGACAGCCTGCTCGGGCCCGAGATGAAGTCGACCGGCGAGGTGATGGGCATCGACACGGTTTTCGGCAAGGCCTTCGCCAAGTCACAGGCCGCGGCCTTCGGGTCGCTGCCGGTCAAGGGCCGGGTGTTCGTCAGCGTGGCCAACCGCGACAAGCGGGCGATGATCTTCCCGGTCAAGCGACTCGCCGATCTCGGCTTCGAGTTGCTCGCGACCGAGGGCACGGCCGGCGTGCTGCGGCGCAACGGCCTCGACGTCGCCGTGGTCCCGAAGCATGGCGAGGGTGCCGGGCAGCCCGACATCGTGGAGTTGATCCTCGACGGCCAGGTCGATCTGGTGGTCAACACGCCGTGGGGCAACTCCGGCCCCCGGATCGACGGCTACGAGATCCGCAGTGCCGCGGTGTCGCAAGACATCCCGTGCATCACCACCGTGCAGGGTGCGGCCGCCTGCGTGCAGGGGATCGAGGCGCTGATCCGCGACGAGGTCGGCGTCCGCCCGCTGCAGGAGTTGCACGCCGCCATGCGCGACGACCGGGCCGGCGGGACCGGCTGATGGCGGCCGTGCAGGTGGCGGGCAAGGTGCTCTGGCTGCGCCGGGCGGGGGCCTACTGGCAACTGTGCCTGGTCGCTCCCGGCATCGCCGAGCGGGCCAAGCCCGGCCAGTTCATCGCCCTCGCCGTGGGTGGCCGGCACACCGCGATGGTGCTGCGCCGGGCCTTCGCGATCCATCAAACCGCCGACCGTGGGGTCTACGGCGGCACCGTCGACGTGGTCTTCGCCGTGCACGGCAAGGGCACCGAGTGGCTGTCGCGGCTGCGGCAGCACGACTCCGTTGACGTGGTGGGGCCGCTCGGCCGGCCGTTCCGGCTGCCGGCGACGCCGGTGCCGGCCGTGCTGGTCGGGGGCGGCTACGGCAGCGCGCCGCTGTTCGGCCTCGCCGACGCCCTACGGACCCGCCGTTGCCCGGTGGACTTCGTCATCGGCGCCAGCACCGCCGACCGCCTCTTCGGCGTGCTCGACGCGAAGCGGATGGCGACGCTCACCGTCACCACCGACGACGGCTCGACCGGCCAGGCCGGCCGGGTCTCCGACGTGCTGCCCGCGGTGATCGAGCGGAGTGAGGCTGAGGTGGTCTACGCCTGTGGCCCGATGGCGATGCTGCGCGCGGTCGCCGCGGTGGCGGCCGACTACGGCCTGCCCTGCCAGGTCGCCGTGGAGGAGTCGATGGCCTGTGGCATCGGCGTGTGCATGACCTGCGTGCTGCCCGTGACCGGCGACGACGGGATCACTCGAATGGCGCGATCCTGCGTCGACGGGCCGGTGTTCCTCGCCGAGCAGGTGCGCTTCGACGAGGTCGGCACCGTCCCGCTCGACACCCTCGGCGCTCCCGCGGGAGCCGCCTGGTGAGCTCCGACGTGACCCTGCGTACCGCGCCGGCGATGACGCCCCTACCGGCGGTCGACATGTCGACCTCACTGGCTGCCTTCCACGCGCCCAATCCGGTCTTCACCGCGTCCGGTTGCGCGGCGGCCGGCCGCGAACTCGCGCAGTTCTTTCCGCCCGCCGCCCTCGGTGGCATCGTCACCAAGTCGGTGACCTTGCTGCCGCGTTCCGGCCGGGCCACCCCGAGGATGGCCGAGACGCCCAGCGGCATGCTCAACTCGATCGGGCTACAGGGGCCGGGCATCGACGCCTTCCTCGACGAGGATCTGCCCTGGCTGGCCGGCCACGGTGCCCGCGCCGTCGTGAGCATCGCCGGGTCATCGGTCGCCGAGTACGTGGAACTGGCCGGCCGGCTGACCGGCCAGCCCGGACTCGCCATGATCGAGGTGAACATCTCGTGTCCCAACGTCAGCGACCGCGGGCAGGTGTTCGCGACCGACGCCCGGGCCGCCGCGGCGGTCGTGTCGGCGATCCGCAAGCAGGTGGCTCCCGCGGTCCCGGTGTTCGCCAAGCTCTCTCCCGACGTCACCGACATCGTCGCGGTGGCCCGAGCGGTCGTGGACGCCGGCGCCGACGGGCTCTCGCTGGTCAACACGCTGCTGGGGATGGTCATCGACACCGACACGATGCGCCCGGCGCTGGCCGGTGTGACCGGCGGGCTGTCCGGCCCGGCGATCCGCCCGGTCGCGGTGCGCTGCGTGTGGCAGGTGCACCGGGAGATGCCCGACGTGCCGATCCTCGGGATGGGCGGCATCCGGACCGGACTGGACGCTCTGGAGTTCGTGCTGGCCGGAGCGTCCGCCGTCTCGATCGGCACCGCGGTGTTCGGTGACCCCAATGCGCCGGTGCGGGTGCTGCGCGAACTCCAGGTGGCGCTCGCCGAACGCCACTTCGATCGGTTCACCGACGCCATCGGTCATGCCCACCGGCCCGACCCGCGAGGAGAGAGATGAGCACGACCGCACCGGTCAGCCTGGCGCCGCTGGCCGTCGCCCTGGATGCTCCCGACCTGGCCACCGCGACCCGGTGGGCCCGCGCGGTGACGCCCTACGTCTCGACGCTCAAGGTCGGGCTGGAGCTGTTCTGCCGCTACGGCGCCGCGGCGGTCGAGCAGGCGCGCGGCGACACCGATATCGGCCTGTTCCTCGACCTGAAGCTGCACGACATCCCCAACACCGTCGCCGGCGCCGCGCGCTCGGTGGCGGCCCTACGGCCGGACTACCTCACCGTCCACGCCAGCGGCGGTGCGGCGATGGTCGCCGCCGCGGTGGACGCGCTGCCGGAGTGCCGGATCGCTGGTGTCACGGTCCTCACGTCGCTCTCCGATGAGGAGCTCGTAGCGATCGGGCTGGCCGGCCCGTCCGTCGACGCCGTTCGCCGGTTGTCCGTGCTGGCCGTCGGCGCGGGCGCCCGCGCCCTGGTCTGCTCGCCACGCGAGGTGGCGGCGGTGCGTGCCGAGGTGGGTCCTGACATCGTGCTCATCACACCCGGCGTCCGACCGCCGGGGACCGGTGCCGACGACCAGGCCCGGGTGGCCAGTCCGCGGCAGGCGATGGCCGACGGCGCCGACCTTCTGGTGGTCGGCCGGCCTATCACCGGTGCGGCCGATCCGGGCGCCGCCGCGCGGGCTTTGGCGCGATCCCTGCGCGGCTGAGCGAGATCTCACGTTGCTTCCCAGGGTGCTGGGTCGCTACGTTCGCCCAGACCGCGCGGAACCGACCGCGAGTCCGGTCCGATCACAGCAGAGGTGACCTGGGTGGCGCTCCCGTCATTGAGCCCCGAGGATCGTGCCGCGGCATTGAAGAAGGCCGCGCAGGCTCGCCAGGAGCGAGCCAAGTTGAAGGGGCAACTCAAGCGAGGTGACCTGTCACTCGCCAACCTGCTGGACGCGGGGGCCGCCAGCGACGTCGTGGGCAAGATGCGGGTCTCCGCCGTGCTGGAGTCGCTGCCCGGGATCGGCAAGGTGCGGGCCGAGAAGCTGATGCGGGAGCTGCACATCTCCGAAAGCCGCCGAGTGCGCGGTCTAGGTGGCAACCAGCGACGCGCCTTGCTGGAGGAGCTCGGCACCGCCCCTGATGGCGGCTGAGCCTCCGGCCAGTCGGCTGACCGTCCTGTCCGGCCCGTCCGGAGTGGGCAAGGGAAGCGTTGTCGCCGCGCTGCGCCGCCGGCATCCCCGGATCTGGGTGTCGATCTCCGTGACCACCAGGTCGCCACGACCCGGTGAAAGCCACGGGGTGGAATACCACTTCTTCGACCGGGCCACCTACCAGCGGCTGATCGACGACGGCGAGCTGCTCGAGCACGCGGAATACGACGGCAACGGCTACGGCACGCCGGCCCGGCCGCTGCGCGAGAGGCTGGCCGCCGGGCTGCCGGCTCTGCTCGAGATCGAGCTTCAGGGTGCCCGGCAGGTGCGCGCCGCCCTGCCGGCCGCCCAGCTGGTGTTCCTGGCGCCGCCGTCCTGGGAGGAATTGGTGTATCGGCTGGTCGACCGGGGCACAGAGGACCCCGAGACGGTGCGCCGCCGCCTCGACACGGCGCGCATCGAGTTGGCGGCCGAGGACGAGTTCGACGTGGTGGTCGTCAACGACAGCGTCGAGCGTGCGGCCGATGAGTTGGTACGCTTGATCGAGACCCCCGCTCGATCATCCGATGGCCTGCCCGAAAGCTGAGTGCTGATTTGTCCGGAACCGTTGCCTCCCCCGAGGGCATCACCAACCCGCCGATCGACGAGCTGCTCGAGCGGACCACCTCGAAGTACGCCCTGGTCATCTACGCCGCCAAGCGGGCCCGGCAGATCAACGCCTACTACAGCCAGCTCGGCGAAGGGCTGCTGGAGTACGTCGGGCCGCTCGTGGAGACCACCGCCCAGGAGAAGCCGCTGTCGATCGCGCTCCGGGAGATCAACGAGGACCTGCTCACCCATGAGCAGGTCGAGGGTCCCACCATCTGACATGGCGCGGCCGCAGGTCGTCCTCGGCGTCGCTGGTGGCATCGCCGCGTACAAGGGCGTCGAATTGCTGCGCCTGCTGACCGAATCCGGCCACGACGTCCGGGTCGTGCCCACCGCTGCGGCGTTGCGCTTCGTCGGCGCCCCCACCTGGTCGGCGCTCTCGGGCCGGCCTGTGCACACCGACGTCTGGGACGACGCCCACGACGTGCTGCACGTCAGCCTCGGGCGGGCCGCCGACCTGCTGGTCGTCGCACCGGCAACCGCCCATCTGCTCGCCCGGGCGGCCGCCGGACTCGCCGACGACCTGCTCACCAACCTGCTGCTGACGGTGCGCTGCCCGGTGCTGTTCGTACCCGCCATGCACACCGAGATGTGGGAGCACCCGGCGACCCAGGCCAACGTCGCCACCCTTCGGGAGCGGGGCGCCGTGGTGCTGCCGCCGGCGATCGGCCGGCTCACCTCCTCTGACACGGGCCCGGGGCGGCTGCCGGAGCCGGCAGAGATCTTCGCGGTGTGCAGGCGGCTGCTGGCCTTCGGTCCGGTCCCCGCTGACCTCACCGGGCGGCTGGTCGTGGTCACCGCGGGCGGCACCCGCGAGGCGCTTGACCCGGTGCGCTTCCTCGGCAATCGCTCGTCGGGCCGTCAGGGCTACGCGCTGGCCCGCACCGCGCTGGCTCGCGGCGCCGAGGTGACCGTCATCGCGGCGAACGTCTCTCTGCCCGACCCGCCCGGTGCCAAGGTCGTGCCCGTCGTGTCCACCGCCGACCTGCGCGACGCCGTGCTGGCCGAGGCCGGTGCCGCCGACGCCATCGTGATGGCGGCAGCGGTCGCCGACTTCCGGCCCGAGGAAGCCGCCCCGGTCAAGATCAAGAAGGACGCCGGTGTGCCGTCGCCGATCCGGCTGGTGGCCAATCCCGACATCCTCCGCGAGCTGGTCGACCGGCGTACCTCCGGGCAGGTGATCGTGGGCTTCGCGGCCGAAACGGGCGACGAGTCCGGCAGCGTGCTCGACCTCGGGCGGGCCAAGCTGGTCCGCAAGGGCTGTGACTTGCTGGTCGTCAACGAGGTGGGGGAGTTCCTTGGCTTCGAATCGGCCGACAACAGCGCGATCTTGCTGTCGGCTGACGGCGGCGCGACCGAGGTGCCACGTGGCTCCAAGGAGACGCTTGCCGACGCCGTGTGGGACCTGGTGGCCGACCGGCTGGCCATCGACCCGCCGCACTGACACCCGCGGCAGCCGGCATCGCTAGACTCGCCGCGACATTCCCCACACCCCCACAGGGAGAGCTGTGACCCGGCGCCTGTTCACCTCCGAGTCGGTAACCGAGGGCCATCCCGACAAGATCGCCGACGCGATCAGCGACTCGATCCTCGACGCGTTGTTGGCCGAAGACCCACGGAGTCGGGTCGCTGTCGAGACGCTGATCACAACCGGCCAGGTCCATGTGGCCGGCGAGGTGACCACCGAGGGCTACGCCGACATTCCTGAGATCGTCCGCAACAAGGTTCTCGACATCGGCTACGACTCTTCCCAAAAGGGCTTCGACGGCCGATCGTGCGGCGTCAGCGTGTCGATCGGCTCGCAGTCATCCGACATCGCTCAGGGCGTCGATACCGCGTACGAAGCGCGCACCGGCGAGAGCGTCGAGGACTCACTCGATCGGCAGGGCGCCGGCGACCAGGGCCTGATGTTCGGCTACGCCTGCGGCGACACACCTGAGCTGATGCCGCTGCCGATCGCGCTGGCGCACCGGTTGGCGCGGCGGCTCACCGACGTACGCAAGCAGGGCACCATTCCCTACCTGCGGCCCGACGGCAAGACGCAGGTGACGATCGAGTACGACGAGCACAAGCCGGTGCGGCTGGACACCGTGGTGGTGTCAACCCAGCACGCCTCCGACATCGATCTCGAGACCCTGCTGGCGCCCGACATCATCGAGCACGTGGTCGCTCCAGAGGTCGCCGACCTGGGGCTCGACACGAGCGACTACCGGGTGCTGGTCAATCCCACCGGCCGGTTCGAGATCGGCGGGCCGATGGGTGACGCGGGCCTCACCGGTCGCAAGATCATCGTCGACACCTACGGCGGCATGGCCCGGCACGGTGGCGGTGCTTTCTCAGGCAAGGATCCGTCCAAAGTGGACCGCTCGGGTGCGTATGCCATGCGCTGGGTGGCCAAGAATGTCGTGGCCGCCGGCTTGGCGGAGCGGTGCGAGGTTCAGGTAGCCTACGCGATCGGCAAGGCCCACCCCGTTGGACTTTTCGTCGAGACCTTCGGGACTGAAGTCGTCGACGTGGACATCATCCAAGAGGCGGTTTCCAAGGTGTTCGATCTGAGACCCGCGGCGATCATCCGCGATCTCGACCTGCTCCGTCCCATCTACGCCCAGACGGCTGCCTACGGCCACTTCGGCCGTGAGCTGCCCGACTTCACCTGGGAGCGCACCGACCGGGCCGAGGCGCTGAAGAACGCGGTGGGTTGATGACGCTCGCGGCCAACGTGCTGATCGGCCTCATCGCCGCGCTGCATGTGTGGTTCCTGGTGCTCGAGATGTTCCTCTTTCGTGCACCGATCGGGCTCAAGACTTTCGGTAGCACCAGGGAAGACGCCGACGTGATGGCGACACTGGCGGCCAACCAGGGCCTCTACAACGGCTTTCTGGCCGCGGGTCTGGTCGTGAGCCTCATTGCCGCTCATCCGGTGGACAACGCCTTCAAGATTTTCTTCCTGGGCTGCGTGGTGGTGGCCGGCGTGTTCGGCGGGATCACGGTGTCGCGCCGGATCCTGCTCGTGCAGGCGCTGCCGGCCGCGGTGGCGTTGGGCCTGGTGCTGGCTTCGCTCTAAACCGGTGTCGTGACTGGGCCACCCAAGAGCCCGCCCACGAGCGCCCGCCCAAGAGATGTGGAGGATTGTGCGAGCTATGACTCGTACAAACCTCCACGGCTTGCGCCTAGCCCACCTATTACTCGCTTGGGCCTAGTGTCGTGAGGCTCTGGTAGACCGGTCCGTGTGACCCAGCCGGCCGCCGAGCTGCCCGTTGCCCGGGTTTCGGTCGATGCCCCGTTGGCTCACCTCGACCGGCCCTTCGACTACCTGGTGCCGACGTCCCTGGATAAGGCCATCGTCCCCGGTTGCCGGGTGCGGTTGCGCTTCGCCGGCCGGCTGGTCGGCGGCATCGTGCTCGAGCGGGTCGCCGAGTCTGAGCATCCCGGGCGGCTGGCCACCATCGAGCGTTCGGTGTCGGCGGAGGCCGTCCTGCGTCCCGAGATCGCGCGGCTGGCCCGCGCGGTCGCAGACCGGAGCGCCGGCACGCTCGCCGACGTCCTGCGGCTCGCGATCCCGCCGCGGCATGCCAGGGTCGAGGCCGAGCCCGCCGCACCGCCGTTGCCGGCACCAGCCGCTCCCGAGCCGGCCGGGTGGTCGGACTACGGCGCCGGGGCGGAGTTCCTGACCGCGCTCGCCGACGGGCGGGCGCCGCGTGCGGCCTGGGCGGCGCTGCCCGGCCGATCCTGGCCCGACCGCATCGCCGAGGCCGCACAGGCCACTCTGTCGGGCGGCCGTGGCGTTGTCGTAGTTGTCCCAGACGGACGTGATCTGGTCCGGGTCGACGCCGCGCTGGCTCGCGCCCTCGGCCCCGGCCGGCACGTGGCCCTGACTGCCGCGCTCGGCCCGGCGGAGCGATACCGGCGCTGGCTGGCCATCCGGCGCGGCGCTGTCCAGGCCGTTGTGGGCACCCGGGGGGCAGCTTTCGCGCCGGTAGACCGTCTCGGCCTGGTCGTGCTCTGGGACGACGGCGACGACGTCCTGGCGGAGCCGCGCGCCCCCTATTGCCACACCCGTGACGTGCTGCTCCTGCGCGCGGACCTGGCCGGTGCGGCCGCGCTGCTGGGCGGGTTCGGCCGCACCGCCGAGGTCCAGCTGTTGCTGGAGACGGGCTGGGCCCGGCCGCTCAGCCCGAGCCGGCCGGTGCTCCGGGCGGTCGCGCCGCGAGTGTCGCCGACCGGCGATGACGCCGAGTTGGCCCGCGACGCGGCGGCCCGCAGCGCCCGGCTGCCCAACCTGGCCTGGCGCGCGGCCCGCTCCGCGCTCGACAACGACGCGCCGGTGCTCGTCCAGGTGCCCCGGCGGGGATACGTGCCGGCCCTGGCCTGCGCCCGCTGCCGGGCACCGGCGCGGTGTGCCGGCTGCTCGGGTCCGCTCGGCCAGTCGTCTCGCCCCGGCGCGGCGCGCGGCACGGGCGTGCCCGCGTGCCGTTGGTGCGGGCGCATGGCCGGCGATTGGGCCTGCCCGTCCTGCGGCGGCCGCGCGCTGCGTGCCGTCGTCGTGGGGGCCCGGCGCACCGCCGAGGAACTGGGTCGCGCGTTTCCTGGGGTCCCGGTGCGCACGTCCGGTCGCGACGAGGTGCTCGACGCGGTCGCCGGTCGCGCGGCGTTGATCGTGGCCACACCTGGCGCCGAGCCGGTGGCCGAGGGCGGTTACGGCGCGGTTCTCCTCCTCGATGCGTGGGCGCTGCTCACCCGGGCCGATCTGCGGGCCGGTGAGGAGACGCTGCGCCGGTGGTACGCCGCGGCCGCACTGGCCCGGCCGGCCGGTGAGGGCGGCCGGGTCGTCGTCACGGCCGACGCGGGCCTGCCCTCGGTGCAGGCTCTCCTGCGCTGGGATCCGGGCTGGCACGCCGAGCGCGAGCTGGCCGACCGGACCGCGCTCGGCTTCCCGCCAGCGACCCGGATGGCCAGCCTCACCGGTTCCCGGGCAGGGGTGGCCGACCTGCTCGCGGCCGCGCAGTTGCCACCGAGCGCCGACGTCCTCGGTCCGGTGGCCGTGGGTGCGCAGGCCGAACGCGTGCTGGTCCGTGCCCCGCGCCGGGACGCGGCTGCACTCGCCGCGGCGCTGGCGTCAGCGCAGGGAGTCCGCAGCGCGCGCAAGGCACCGGAACCGGTGCGGGTCGAGCTGGATCCGATCGACCTGCTATAGGCCTTCTAGACTGGGCACCGAGTGAGACAGAGGAGGAATCAACCAGTGACCGTGAAGCCGATCCGTCTCTTCGGCGATCCGGTCCTGCGCACCCCGGCCGAGCCGGTCGTCGATTTCGACAAAGAGTTGCGCATCCTGGTCAAGGACCTCGTCGAGACGATGCTGGATGCTCCCGGCGCGGGCCTAGCCGCGCCCCAGCTCGGCGTGGGGCTGCGGGTGTTCACCTACGACGTCGACGGCCGCATCGGTCACTTGGTCAACCCGGATCTGAGCTTCCCCGACGAGGAGGAACAGGACGGTCCCGAGGGGTGCCTGTCCTTTCCCGGGCTGAGCTTCGACTGCGAGCGCCACGTGCATGCCGTGGCCCGCGGCTTCAACATGTTCGGCGAGCCCATCGTCGTCGAGGGCCGTGAGCTCATGGCGCGCTGCGTGCAGCACGAGACCGACCATCTTGACGGGATCCTGTTCATCGACCGGATGGAGAAGGAGACCAAGAAGGCCGCCATGCGGATCATCCGTGAGGCCGAATGGGCCGGTGGGCCGGTGCCTCAGGTCAAGCTGAGCCCCCACCAGATGCAGGGGCAGGCGCTCTGAGGCTCGTCTTTGCCGGCACCCCGGCGGTGGCCGTACCGGCGCTGACCTCGTTGCTCACCTCGCGGCACGAGGTGGTCGCCGTCGTGACCCGGCCACCGGCCCCGGCCGGCCGCGGGCGCCAGCTCGTGGCGTCGCCGGTGGCCGAGCTGGCCGGGAGCCAGGGCATCGATGTGCTGACCCCGCAGCGGCCCTCGGAGCCGGAGTTCCTCGACCGGCTGCGGGCTCTCGTACCGGACTGTTGTCCGGTGGTGGCGTACGGCGCGTTGGTGCCGCGGGCGGCGCTCGACATACCGCCGCACGGCTGGGTCAACCTGCACTTCTCCCTGCTGCCGGCGTGGCGAGGTGCGGCGCCCGTGCAGCACGCGATTCGTCACGGCGACGAGATCACCGGCGCGTCGACCTTCCGACTGGAGGCGGCGATGGACACCGGGCCGATCTACGGTGTGATCACCGAGCCCATCGGCCCGAGTGACACCGCTGGGGACCTGCTCGACCGGCTGTCGGTGGCCGGTGCCGCGCTCCTGGTGGCGACACTGGACGGCATCGAGACGCGGGCACTGCAGCCGGAGCCTCAGCCGGCGGACGGCGTGTCCTACGCGCCCAAGATCACCGTCAGCGACGCTCGCGTCGACTGGACGCTTCCAGCCATGGGCGTCGACCGGCTGATCCGATCGTGTACGCCGGCGCCGGGGGCCTGGACGACGCTGCGCGACGAGCGGCTCAAGCTCGGCCCGGTCTGGCCGGCCGCGGCGGCCATCGCGCTCGCGCCGGGGGAGATCGCCGTCAACCGCACCGGCGTGCTGGTCGGCACGGGGACGTACCCCGTCCGTTTCGGGGAGATCCAGCCGGCCGGTGGGCGGCCGATGAGTGCCCTGGACTGGGCCCGTGGTGCCCGGCGCGGCGCCGAGCGGTTCCAGTGACCCGACCGGCGCCGGTCGGCCGCCGCGGGCCGCGACCGGACCCGGCCCGCCGCACGGCATATGACGTACTGGCGGCGGTCTCCGGGCGGGACGCGTACGCCAACCTCGTGCTGCCCGGGCTGCTCCGCGACCGCCGGCTGACCGGCCGCGACGCCGCCTTCGCGACCGAGATGGCCTACGGCACGCTGCGCCGTCAGGGCACGCTGGACGCCATCCTGGCCAACTGCGCCGACCGCCCGCTCTCCACGCTCGACGGTGCGGTCCGCGATCTGCTCCGGCTCGGCGCCTACCAACTCCTGCATACCCGTGTCCCCGCGCACGCGGCCGTCTCGTCGACCGTCGATCTGGCCCGCACGGTCACCAGTGCGGGCCCGGCGAAGTTCGTCAACGCCGTGCTGCGCAAGGTCACCGAGCATGACGACCCCGCCTGGCTGGACATCGTCGCGCCGCCGCACAGCAGCGATCCGATCGGCGCTCTGGCGATGCGCGGTGCCCACCCCCGATGGATCGCGCAGGCCCTGTGCGACGCCCTCGGCGGCGACCTCGACGAGACGGCCGCGGCATTGGCCGCCGACAACGAGCGCCCGCAGGTGCATCTCGCGGCCCGACCCGGCCGGATCAGTCGCGACGATCTCGTGGCGCAGAGCGGAGGCGTCGCCGGCCCCTGGTCGCCCTACGCCGTCCATCTCGACGCCGGGGGCGACCCAGGCTCGCTCGCCGCCATCAGGGACGGGCGTGCGCAGGTGCAGGACGAGGGCAGCCAGCTCGTCGCGCTCACGCTGGCCGGTGCCCCTCTCGACGGCCGCGACGACCGCTGGCTGGACCTGTGCGCAGGCCCGGGCGGCAAGGCGGCCCTGCTGGGGGCGCTCGCAGCCGACCGCGCCGCCACGGTCACCGCGGTGGAGGTGCGGGAGCACCGGGCCAAGCTGGTGGCGCAGGCGACCGCCGGGTTGCCCGTCGAGGTCCAGGTGGCCGATGGCCGGGCCGTCGCGGGGGAGTACGACCGGGTGCTGGTCGACGCTCCCTGCACCGGGCTCGGTGCCTTGCGGCGGCGCCCCGAGGCGCGCTGGCGCCGGCAGCCGGCTGACCTACCGGCGCTGACCCGATTGCAGCGCGAGTTGCTCGGCGCGGCCCTGCGGGTGACCCGGCCGGGCGGGGTGGTGGTGTACGCGACCTGTTCGCCGCATCTGGCCGAGACGCGGGTGGTGGTCGACGATCTGGTCCGTACGGGAATGGCCGAGCTCATGGACACCCGCGGCGTCCTGCCTCCGATGCCG
>JBBPZR010000108.1:0-17666 GCA_038276285.1 Mycobacteriales bacterium
CCGAGTAGCCGCGCCACCCGCCGGCAGCCTCGCCAGCAGGCCCGCGACCAAGATCCAGGGAAGATTTGGTCCGGCTGGCGCCGGACTAATTCTCCCTGGATCAAGAAACTGCGGCGGGCTTGGCGCCCGGGAAGGGGCGGTGTCGCCGCGCCCGCGCCCACGCCTGCCGCACCCGCACCCGCGCCTGCCGCACCCGCGCCCGCGCCCGCCGTGCCGCACCCGCACCCGCGCCCGCGCCTGCCGCACCCGCGCCCGCGCCTGCCGTGCCGCACCCGCGCCCGGGCCTGCCGACCAAGATCCAGGGAGAATTGGTCCGGCTGGCACCGGCCTAATCTTCCCTGGATCACAGAAAGTGGGGAGCGGTCCCACCTGATGGGATCACTGCCCCGAGGCTGAGCGGGTCGATTACTCTGTGATCATCATGCGACGCGAGGTACTTTTCCTTAGCTGCCGCGGCGGGGCCTGAAAGACAGGCCGGCTCCCCGTCGCGGGATGTGGCGCTGGCCGTCTTCCGCCCCAGCATGAGGAGCCTCCCGCATGTCAGTGCCCATCGACCAGCCTGCCTCGGCAGACAGAGTCGTCGTATTCGATACCACCCTGCGTGACGGCGAGCAGTCGCCGGGCATCGCGCTGTCCGTGCACGAGAAGGTCGAGATCGCCGAGCAGCTGGACCGCCTCGGCGTCGACGTGATCGAGGCCGGCTTCCCCGCCGCCAGCCCGGGCGACTTCGACGGGGTGCAGGCCATCGCCGGCACCGTCCGCGGTTCGGCGGTGGCGGCGCTCTGCCGGACCAAGCCGGCCGACGTCGAGCGCGCCTGGGATGCCATCAAGCACGCCGAGCGACCCCGGCTGCACACCTTCATCTCCACTTCGCCGATCCACCGCGAGAAGAAGCTGCGGATGACCGCCGATCAGGTGCTCGCCGAGACGGTGCGTGCCGTGGCGCAGGCTCGTAGCTACTGCGCCGATGTGGAGTTCTCGGCCGAGGACGCCACCCGTACCGAGTTGGATTTCCTGGTCGACGTCTTCTCCGCCGCGGTCGAGAACGGCGCGACCACGATCAACGTCCCGGACACCGTCGGCTTCGCCATGCCGGCTGAGTTCGTCGCCATCCTCGACGCCGTGCGGGCGCGCGTCCCCCGGGCCGACGAGGTGATCTGGTCCGTGCACTGTCACAACGACCTGGGGCTGGCCACCGCCAACTCCCTCGCCGCACTAAGGGCCGGCGCGCGTCAGGTCGAGGTATGCGTGAACGGCATCGGGGAGCGCGCGGGCAACACCGCGCTGGAGGAGATCGTGATGGCGCTGCGCACGCACCAGCCGAGCCTGGGGCTGACGACGGGCGTGGACACCCGGGAGATCTCGCGTACCTCACGCCTGGTCTCGATGCTCTCCGGGTACGCCGTGCAGCCCAACAAGGCCGTCATCGGAGCCAACGCGTTCAGCCACGAGAGCGGCATCCACGCGCACGGCGTGCTGATGGAGCGCACCACCTACGAGATCATGAATCCCGAGGACATCGGTCTGACCGGATCGACCATCGTCCTGGGTAAGCACTCCGGCCGGCACGCCTTCGTCGATGCGCTCGGCAAGGTCGGCTTCGTGCTGGATCCGGAGGTCGTCGACCGCGCGTTCGCGAGGTTCAAGGAGATGGCCGACCGCAAGGTGACGCTCACCGACTCCGACCTGGTCGCCCTGGCCACCGAGGAGGACACGTCGGGAGCGGTCGAGGGCGCCTGGTCCTTCGACTGGATGGCGGTGGCCGGCGGCACCGACGCCGAACCGCGCGCGACGGTACGGCTGTCGCGCGGAGCCGACGTTGCCGAAGCAGATGGCACCGGCGACGGCATGATCGACGCCGTGTGCAACGCCGTCGCCAAGGCCACGGGGGTCAAGGCGTCGCTGCTGGCCTTCCAGGTGGCCGCCGTGACGCCCGGATCCGACGCGGTGGGCGATGTCTCGGTGCAGGTGGAGGTACGTGGGCAGCGGGTCACCGCTCGCGGCGTATCCACCGATGTCGTCGAGGCCAGCGCGCGGGCATTCCTGCACGCCGTGAACAAGGTCGTGAGCGGCACCGCGGTGCCGCGTCGGACGGACAAGCCATGAGGGGGGTGGGCAGCATGGACAGCGACGACGAGCGCCGGCGCCGGGAGGCGGAGCAGGCAGAGGCGAAGCGTGCCGTGCAGCGGTCGTTGGACCGCCGTGACGGAGGCGGGCAAACGGGGAGCTGATCATGCGGCTAGCGGTCATCGGCGGCGACGGTATCGGGCCGGAGGTAGTGGGGCAGGCGCTCAAGGTTCTGGACGCGGTGTGCCCGGGGGTCGCGACGACCGAGTACGACCTCGGCGCTCGGCGCTGGCACGCGACCGGTGAGACGCTTCCGGGCTCGGTGCTCGAGGAGCTACGACGTCACGATGCGATCCTGCTCGGCGCGGTCGGCGACCCGTCGGTGCCCTCAGGTGTCCTCGAACGCGGCCTGCTCCTGCGGCTGCGGTTCGAACTCGATCACCACGTAAACCTGCGCCCGGTGAAGCTGTACCCCGGCGTCCGGTCGGCTCTGGCCGGTCAGCCGGCCATCGACATGGTCGTCGTGCGCGAGGGCACCGAGGGGCCGTACGCGGGCGCCGGGGGAGTGCTGCGACGGGGGACCGGGCACGAGATCGCCACTGAGGAGAGCATCAACACCGGGTACGGCGTCGAGCGGGTCGTGCGCGATGCGTTCCGGCGGGCATCCGAGCGGCCACGCCGGCACCTGACCCTGGTCCACAAGACCAACGTGCTGACCTATGCCGGCGACTTGTGGCAGCGCACGGTCAACGCCGTGGCCGCCGACTTTCCCGATGTCACCGTCGCCTACAGCCACGTCGACGCGGCCGCGATGTTCTTCGTCACCGACCCCGGGCGCTTCGACGTCGTGGTCACCGACAACCTCTTCGGCGACATCCTCACCGACCTCGGAGCCGCCATTGCCGGTGGCATCGGCCTCGCGGCCAGCGCCAACCTTGACGTCAGCCGCACCAACCCGTCGATGTTCGAGCCGGTGCACGGCAGCGCACCCGACATCGCCGGGCAGGGCATCGCCGACCCGACCGCGGCTGTGCTGTCCGTGGCGCTGCTGCTGGAGCATCTCGGCCAGCCCGATGCCGCCCGCCGGGTCGAGAAGGCGGTCAGTGCCGACCTGGCCACCCGCGACCGCGGCCAGCCGGCGTCGACCAGCGTGATCGGCGACCGCCTCGCCGTTGCTACCGCCGGGTAAGGTCCACCTCACCGGCTCGCAGAAGTGCTGGAGGGAAGCGCACCATGACATTGCCCCGGGAGACACAGCCACAAGACAGCCCCATCACGTTCGAGCTCAAGCCGGTGGCGGGGCCGTTGTCCGCTGTCGAGCGCACCGAGCGGATCACCAGCCCGGGCTTCGGCCGGATCTTCACCGAGCACATGGTGAGCATCCGTTGGACCGAGGGACGCGGCTGGCATGACGCGCAACTGGTGCCGTACCACACCCTCGACGTCGATCCGGCGATGATGGCGCTGCACTACGGGCAGTCGATCTTCGAGGGGCTCAAGGCCTACCCCCAGCCGGACGGGTCGATCGCGAGCTTCCGGCCGGAGCAGAACGCCCGCCGGTTCCAGCGCTCCGCGCGGCGCCTAGCGCTGCCCGAGCTGCCCGAGGAGGCGTTCCTCGAGGCGCTCGAAGTGCTCGTTCGGCAGGATCGCGAGTGGACGCCGGCCGGAGGTGAGGAGAGTCTGTACCTCCGACCGTTCATGTTCGCCAGCGAGGTGGGTCTCGGGGTCCGGCCGGCCGGCGAGGTGCTGTTTCTGGTCATCGCCTCACCCGTGGGTGCGTACTTCCCCCGTGGGGTCAAGCCGGTCAAGGTGTGGCTGTCGCGGGATTACGTGCGGGCAGCGCCCGGCGGTACCGGCGAGGCCAAGTGCGCGGGCAACTACGCCGCGTCGCTCGTCGCTCAGGCCCAGGCCTCCGACGAAGGGTGCGACCAAGTGGTCTGGCTCGATGCCGCCGAGCGCCGGTGGGTCGAGGAGATGGGCGGGATGAACCTGTACTTCGTCTATGGCAGCGGCTGCGGGGCGCGCATCATGACGCCGGCGTTGACCGGCACCCTGCTCGCCGGGGTCACGCGCGACTCGCTTCTGACGCTCGGCAGCGACCTCGGATACTCCGTCGAGGAGGGTCGCATCGACATCGACTCCTGGTGTGACCAGTGCGCCGACGGCTCCATCACCGAGGTATTCGCCTGCGGCACGGCCGCGGTGATCACGCCGGTCGGCTCGGTGAAATCCACCACCGACTCCTGGCTGGTAGCCGACGGCGAGTCCGGCCCGATCACCATGCAACTGCGCGAGGCGCTGCTCGGGATCCAGCACGGCAGCGCGCCTGACACCCACGGCTGGATGCACACGCTGGTCCGCTGAGCGCACCACTTGGGTTTTCCACCCCGCAGACTCGACGACGGCATCGCCGCAGCACTCAGTCGCAGTCGGCAAGCGAGTTCATGTACCAGCCCGGCTTGTCCGCCGGCGCAACGATGAACGTGGCGTCGCCGGTCCCGCGGCGATGCAGTTGCTTCGGGAAGTCGTGCCGGAACGCACAGAGGTAGTCGCCGGTCGTCCGCCGACTGCAACTTTCGAGTTGGAGGTTGACAGCCCCTCGCCGCATGGCGATCAGGTCGGTTCGGGCAGAGGTGCCGGTGACTTTCTTGAGCGCGGCGGTGTCGTTCCGGTTGTACGCGGCGGCCAGATACCGCATGGCCGCCTGGGGTGTCGTGAAGTGCACCGTCGTCACAGACCGCCGGGTTGGCTGGCCGGTGGTCAATGCCGTGGGCTCGTGCCCGGCAGTCGTCGTCGCAGTGGCCGCCTGGACGGCATGCGTCGAACCAGGGGCGGCGGCTTTGGACACGGCTGGGCCTTGTGCGTGCCGCCCGACGGGGCCGCAGCCCACGAGGGCGGTGGCGAGGGCAGCGATGCCGAGAGCGGTAAGCGATCTGCGCATGACTCCTCCTACAAGAAGATGTTGTTGTCCATAGAGACGCGCGATGCCGCTCGAGGTTGCCTCGGTGTCATCGATGGCATGCGACCGGCGGGTCCGGCTACGGCGGCCGATGTGAGAGCCTGCCTGGACAGTCGAGGAGGCCTTGATGAGCACGCAGGTACGAGGAGTGGTCGCGCGCAGCAAGGGCGCGCCGGTCACCGTCGAGACGGTCGTGGTGCCCGATCCCGGGCCGGGCGAGGCGATGGTCCGGGTCCAGGCCTGCGGCGTCTGTCACACCGACCTGCATTACCGCGAAGGCGCGATCAACGTCGACTTCCCCTTCCTGCTCGGCCACGAGGCGGCCGGCACCGTGGAGGCGGTCGGCGAGGGCGTGACCGGCCTGGCTCCGGGCGACTACGTGGTGATCGCCTGGCGGGCGCCCTGCGGGCGCTGCCGATCATGCCTGCGCGGACGCCCGTGGTACTGCTTCGACTCCGCCAACGCCGGCCAGCCGATGACCCTGGCCGATGGCACGGCCCTTTCGCCCGCCCTGGGCATCGGCGCGTTCGCGGAGAAGACCCTGGTGGCGGCCGGTCAGTGCGTCAAGGTCGATCCGGCGGCTCGGCCGGAGGCGGCCGGCCTGGTTGGCTGCGGCATCATGGCCGGTTTCGGCGCGGCGCTGAACACCGGCCAGGTGGGCCGTGGCGACACCGTGGCTGTCATCGGGTGCGGCGGGGTGGGCGACGCCGCCGTCGCCGCGGCGGCGCTGGCCGGCGCCCGTACCGTCATCGCCGTCGATCTCGACCCGCGCAAGCTCGAATGGGCCCGCGGCTTCGGGGCCACCCACACGATCGATGCCGGGTCGGAGGACGTCGTCGAGCGCATCCGGGAGCTGACCGGCGGCTTCGGCGCCGATATCGTGATCGAGGCCGTCGGGCGGCCCGACACCTACCGGCAGGCGTTCTTCGCCCGCGACCTGGCGGGCACTCTGGTGCAGGTCGGTGTCCCCGATCCGACGATGACGATCGAACTGCCCATGATCGAGATGTTCGGCCGTGGTGGCGCGCTGAAGTCCAGTTGGTACGGCGACTGCCTGCCGTCCCGGGACTTCCCGATGCTCATCGATCTCTATCTGGCCGGACGACTGGACCTCGATGGCTTCGTCAGCGAGACCATCGCGCTCGACGACGTGGAGGAGGCCTTCACCCGCATGCGGCGCGGCGAGGTGCTCCGTTCCGTTGTCGTCTTCCCGCATCGGCCCACCACGCCGTGAGACCGCTGATCGGGATCACCGCCACCGTCGAGCAGGCCCGGTACGGCGTCTGGGATCGGCCGGTCACGCTGCTCCCGCAGCCCTACGTCGATGCCGTACACCGGGCCGGCGGCCGAGCGGTCCTGCTGCCACCGTCGCCCGACGGCACCGACGTACTCCTCAGCAGGCTCGATGGCCTGTTGCTGTCAGGGGGCGTCGACATCGACCCGTCGCGGTACGGCGCCGAGCGCGACCCGCGTACCCAGCCGCCACAGCCCGAGCGTGACGAGGGCGAGTTGGCTGTCCTGCACGCGGCCGTCGAGGCCGACCTGCCGGTCCTGGGCATCTGCCGGGGGATGCAACTGATGTGCGTGGCGGCCGGCGGCTCGCTGATCCAGGACCTGCCCGGCGCGATCGGCTCCGGCGCCCATCGCGGGGCGGTGGGGGTCTACGTCGAGCACCCGGTGCGGACGGTCGCGGGCAGTCGGCTGGCTGCCGTGGTCGGCGAGTCCTTGAGCGTCCCCAGCTATCACCATCAGGGCGTGGCAGATGCGGGCGGCCTGACGGTGACCGCGCATGCCGACGACGGCACCGTCGAGGGGGTCGACCTGCCCGGCGCCACCTTCGCGCTCGGCGTGCTCTGGCACCCGGAGGTCGGCAGCGACCCGCGGCTCTTCGAGGCTCTGGTCGCGGCGGCTTCCTTGCGCCTCCGTCTCAGCATTCGGGAAGCGGGTTCTGGCAGCCGGGCGGATGTGGCAAGCTCCAAGACATGACCGCCCTCGTCATTATCGAGACCTAGCGCGCTGCCGCCCCGCGACAGCTCGCAGACCTCCCGCATTTGCGGGGGGTCTTTTCATTGCCCCCACAGAGATGACACGGGAGAGAAGACACCGTGACCGACGACACCTTCCACGTGTACGACACCACGCTGCGCGACGGTGCTCAGCGCGAAGGGCTCTCCTTCTCCGTGGCCGACAAACTCGCGGTGGCCCGCTATCTCGATGAGCTCGGGGTGGGCTTCGTCGAGGGGGGCTGGCCCGGCGCCAACCCCAAGGATGTCGAGTTCTTCCGGCGCGCCCGGACCGAACTCGACCTCCAGCACGCACAGCTCGCCGCGTTCGGCGCGACCCGCCGAGCGGGCGTAAAGGCGCCGGACGACCCGCAGGTATCCGCACTGCGGGAGTCCGGCGCCCCAGTCATCACCCTCGTGGCCAAGGCGCATGTGGGTCATGTGACCCGGGCCCTGCGCACGACGCCCGAGGAGAACCTCGCGATGATCCGCGATACGGTCGCCCACCTGCGGGCCGAGGGCCGGCGGGTCTTCCTCGACGCGGAGCACTTCTTCGACGGCTACGTGCTCGATCCGGCGTACGCCGTGGAGGTGCTGCGGGCCGCGGCTGAGGCCGGAGCCGACGTGGTCGTCCTTTGCGACACCAACGGCGGCACCCTGCCGAGCCAGCTCGCCGACGTCGTGGGCACGGTGGCCGCGACCGGGCTGCGGGTGGGCATCCACGCCCACGATGACGCGGCCTGCGCGGTGGCCAACTCGCTGGCCGCCGTTGGGGCGGGTGCCACCCACGTGCAGGGCACCGCCAATGGCTACGGCGAACGCTGCGGCAACGCCGACCTGTTCGCCATCGTGGCCAACCTCGAGCTCAAGCTGGGTCGCAGCGTGCTCCCCGAGGGTCGGCTGGCCGATCTGGGCCGGGTCAGCCATGCGGTTGCAGAGGTGGCCAACATCGCACCCGACCCGCATCAGCCCTACGTCGGCGCGTCGGCCTTCGCGCACAAGGCCGGCCTGCACGTCAGTGCCGTCAAGGTCGCTCCGGAGCTGTACCAGCACATCGACCCGGTCGCTGTCGGCAACGATATGCGCCTGCTCGTCAGCGAGCTGGCCGGCCGGGCCACGGTGGAACTCAAGAGCCGTGACCTCGGCCTGGACACCGACCGGGCCACCGCGGGCCGGGTGGTCGAACGGGTCAAGGAACTGGAAGCACGTGGTTGGTCCTTCGAGGCGGCCGAGGCGAGCTTCGAACTGCTGCTGCGTACGGAGACCTCCGGAGTGCGGCCGTCGTACTTCGAGATCGAGTCCTGGCGGGTCATCGTGGAGACGCGCGAGGACGGCCAGGTCGTCAGCGAGGCGACCGTGAAGCTGCATGCCAAGGGGGAGCGCATCGTCGCCACCGGTGAGGGCAACGGCCCGGTCAACGCGCTGGACACCGCGCTGCGGCTGGCGCTGGAGAGTACCTATCCGGACCTGGCTCGTCTCGAGCTGGTCGACTACAAGGTGCGGATCGTCGATAGCGCGCACGGCACCGCCGCGGTGACCCGGGTCCTGGTCGAGACCTCTGACGGCGAGGGGGAGTGGGACACGATCGGCGTGCACGAAAACGTTGTGGCCGCCTCGTGGGACGCTCTGGTCGACGCGGTCACCTACGGCCTCCTGCGGCGAGAGGGCTCCACATGATTCTGGTCACGGGAGCGACCGGCACCGTGGGCGGGCACCTGATCCGCGAGCTGTGCCAGGCTGGGGCACCGGTCCGCGCGCTCGTGCGCACTCCGGAGCGGGCCGATGCACTGCGTGGATACGACTGCGCCGTCGCGATCGGCGACTACGCCGACGCCGACTCGCTGGCGGCGGCGCTGCAGGGGGTCGACCGGGTGTTCCTGGTCAGCCGCGCGGGCCCCGACCAGCCCAGGCTCGAGGGCAACGTCATCGACGCGGTGCGGGCCAACGCACCCGACGCGCACGTGGTCAAGCTGGCGTCGAGCGGAGTGGACCAGCGCCCCACCGGAGCGAGGATCATCGCGGGGCACCAGCAGATCGTCGACCACCTCGGCGCTTCGGGACTTCGGCATACCGTGCTGGCTGCCACCACCTTCATGCAGAACCTGATCAACTCAGCCGCCACGATCCAACAGGGCGCGCTGTACTCCACCGTCGGTGACGCGGCGGTCAGCCACGTCGATGCCCGTGACGTGGCGGCCGTGGCCGCACACGTGCTCACCACTGAGGGGCACGAGGGCGCGACGTACACGATCACCGGACCGGAGGCGCTGACCTACGCCCAGGTTGCGGAGCGCATCTCGGCCGCCACAGGCCGCCAGGTCAGCTGCATCAACATTTCTGAGGAGAGCCGCAGGGGTGCGCTGGAGGCCGCCGGGCTCTCGGCGTGGCATATCGACGGGCTGATCGAGTTCAACCGCATGGAGGCCGAGGGGGAGACGGCGCTGGTCACCGACGAGGTCACCAAGGCGACCGGCCGGCCGGCCCGCGACCTCGACGACTTCCTCGGCATGCACCACGCCGTCTTCGCCTGAGGTCGGTCGGCGGTAGCCTCGCCCGGTGCGCATCGCCCGAATCGCCCATCCGCAAGGGGTCGCCTTCGGGGCGGTCGAGGGGGAGTCGTCGGCCGGGCTCGACGCCCTGACCGTCGCCGAGATCGCGGAGCACCCATTCGGAGCGATCGAGTTCACCGGACGCCGATGTGGGCGCTGCCCGACGTGCGCCTGCTCGCCCCCATCCTGCCCACCAAGGTGATCGGCATCGGCAAGAACTACGCCGACCACGCCGCCGAGATGGGCGGCCCGGCGCCTCTTGCACCGGTGATGTTTCTCAAGCCCTCGACGGCGGTGATCGGCCCCGTTGATGCGATCCGGTTGCCGCCGGATTCCAAGCGGGTCGACCACGAGGCCGAACTTGCCGTCGTCATGGGCGGCGTGGTCCGCGACATACCTCGGGACCGTGCGTTGGCCACCGTGCTCGGCTACACGTGCGGCAATGATGTGACGGCCCGCGACCAGCAGCAAGCCGACGGCCAGTGGACGAGGGGAAAGGGTCACGACTCGTTCTGCCCGCTCGGCCCGTGGATCGAGACGGCGCTCGATCCGGCCGATCTCGCCGTCCGCGCCGAGGTGGACGGCGAGGTGAGGCAGGACTCGCGTACCTCACTGCTCCTGCACGATGTCGCGACCCTCATCTCCTACGTCTCCCACGTCATGACCCTGCTGCCGGGTGACGTGATCCTCACCGGCACCCCCGCGGGGGTCGGCCCGATGAGCCCGGGCTCCACGGTCTCGGTGACAGTCGAGGGCATCGGCACCCTCACTAACCCGGTGACCTCCCGATGAGCGATCCGCAGATGAGCCAGGCCGTACGGGTGAGGTTCTGCCCGTCGCCGACCGGCAACCCGCACGTCGGCCTGATCCGCACCGCGCTCTACAACTGGGCCTTCGCCCGGCACCACGGTGGCGCGTTCGTCCTGCGCATCGAGGACACCGACGCCACGCGCGATTCCGAGGAGTCCTACCAGGCGCTGCTCGACACGCTCCGCTGGCTGCGCCTGGACTGGGACGAGGGCCCCGAGGTGGGGGGCTCCTTCGGTCCGTACCGGCAGTCGGAGCGGCGCAGCGTCTACGAGGACGTCGTCGTGCGCCTGGTCATCAACGGCTACGCCTATGACTGCTTCTGTACGGCTGAAGAGATCGCGGCGCGCACCAGGGCAGCCGGGCGGCCCCCGGGCTACGACAACTACTGCCGGACGCTGACCGTCGACGAGATCACCCGGTTCAGCCAGGCCAAACGACCCACCGTGCTGCGTTTCCGGATGCCGGACCGGGTGATGACCTGGGCCGATCTGGTCCGCGGCGAGGTGACCATCGCGGCCGAGCACGTGCCCGACTACGTGATCGTGCGGTCCTCGGGGCAGCCGCTGTACACCCTCGTCAACCCCGTGGACGACGCCTTCATGAAGATCACGCACGTGCTACGCGGCGAGGATCTGCTGTCCTCGACACCTCGGCAGATCGCGCTGTACGAAGCACTAGGCGACGTGGGCGTCACCGACGGTGCCGTGCCACGGTTTGGCCATCTGCCGTACGTGATGGGCGAGGGCAACAAGAAACTGTCCAAGCGCGACCCTGAGGCGTCCCTGTCGCTCTATCGTGAGCGTGGGTTCCTGCCAGAGGGGTTGCTCAACTACCTCGCCCTGCTCGGCTGGTCGATCGCGGAGGACCGCGACATTTTCTCCATGCAGGAGATGGCCGAGGCGTTCGAGATCGGCTCGGTCAACGCCAATCCGGCCCGTTTCGACCTGCGCAAGGCCGAGGCGATCAACGCGGCTTGGGTCCGCCGGCTGGACACCGGAGAGTTGGCCGACCGTCTGGTGCCGTATCTGCAGGCGGCGGGATTGCTGTCCACGCCGCCCACCGAGGCCGACCGGGTGCTGCTCGCGGCGGCGACGCCGCTGGTGCGGGAGCGCATGGTTCTGCTGGGCGATGGCGTCCGGATGCTGGCCTTCCTCTTCGCCGGAGACGGATTCACCGTGGAGGAGGCGGCGGCGGCCAAGGAGTTGGTGGCCGAGGCCCAGCCGGTGCTGGCAGCGGCAAAGGATGCCCTGGCCGGACTCGACGAGTGGACCGCCGGCGCGATCGAGCACGCCCTCAAGGCCGCGCTGGTCGACGGTCTCGGGCTCAAGCCGCGGCAGGCCTTCGCGCCCCTGCGGGTGGCGGTCACCGGTCGCACGGTCTCGCCGCCGTTGTACGAATCGATGGAGTTGCTCGGGCGCGAGCGCAGCCTGGAGCGGCTGCGCGCCGCGCGTGCCCGTTTGGGGTCCCCAGGCCAGGTCCGGTAACCTTCAAGACCGGCCCGGACGCGCCCAGCGCTCGAGTCGCTACCCATGGGGTATGGGGTAATTGGCAGCCCGGCTGATTCTGGTTCAGCTAGTCTAGGTTCGAGTCCTGGTACCCCAGCGAAGTACTAGGGCCCCGTCGTCTAGCGGCCTAGGACGCCGCCCTCTCAAGGCGGTAGCGGGGGTTCGAATCCCCTCGGGGCTACACGTCCGACCTGCGCCACGTGACAGTTCAGACCTGCCGCAGCTGAGGTCGCACTGGCCAAGCTTCTACGGCAGGTCGACGAGGACCGCCATCCGAAGCCCGATATCACCTTTGACCGGGCGATCTCGCAGGGCCTGGAGGTGGCCGAGCCGGAGGCCGCGCTATCGAGACTTGATCCGGCTCTACATCACGCCCACCTTCGGTGACCTGGACGCCGCCAAGCTCGAGCCGAGATCCTGGAGAGGTTCTACGCCTGACTACAGCGCTGTAGCGGGCTGTGCGACGGTCGACGGTGCGCCAGCCACGCTGGAGGCTGATCCGCCTGGCGTGATGGAGCAGGCACCGCGGACAGGGCTAGCGCACCATGGGTACGACTCCCGTGGGGCCCCGAATCGTCGGGCACACGGGTTGCAGCCTCGCTTCGTTGAGCCCACGAGTGCTCGTCCGAAGAGGCCGCACGTTCCGCAGCGGAGGTTGCGTCTTTGTTCTGACTTGAGCGGAATGGTGGTTTGGCTGCGGGCTGCCGGCTGGAGTGACATGGTGCCCTTGCGATCGACCGCGAGGGCTGGACTCCGACCGGATCGGTCATCGAGGAATACCTGTCCCTCGATGCGACATCGCCGGCCCCCACGTCGATCCGACTGACCGTGCCCATGACCGGCTGACAACTCCTGAGATCTCCCACGCCGTACGACGTTCGGCGTCAGGCCAGCGGGATCCGCGTGGGGGTCTGGCCGAGGACCGACAGGTTCGGGAATTGGGCCTGCTGGTCCGGTGTGATAGAAGCGCCGTCTTCCCGAAGGAGCTCGATCTTGCGGCCGAGGACTCTCCCGTTGTCTCCCTGGAGCACCATGACCATCTGGTGTCCTAACCGCACCTTGGCTTGCGGCGGATGATGAATTACCACCCCCGACAGATCACCTGTGATCGACACGACGAGCACCTGGGCGCCGAAGAAGGTTTCCTGCCCGGCGGCTGTTCTTACGCCGCTCGCATAGTGGCCCATGTATTGACGGTAGGTGGACACGACTGCGGTGACCTTGGTTCCCGACACGTTGCCGCCAAGCTGTCGCTTAGCCACGGCCGACACCATCGAAGTGTCAGCGCAGGTGAGCGTGTACTGCGCCGCACCGATCTGGGCGCGAGGCGTCGGGCGGGTGTCATGTGGCCGCGCCGATGCCAGGGTGGCAACGACAACGACACCTGCGAAGCCGGCGAGAAGTGGGGCAGCTACGTTGCGCTTCATTCTGGCCTTCCCTCAGTAGCATTGCGTGGAATTGACCGTGCGGTGGGACACCGAAGTTGACGTGACGCTGACGCTTGAGGTCGTGTACGGATTGAATTCTCCTTGCAGGCGCTTGACCATTCCGGGCCACCCAGTAGCCTGCGTTGTGCTTCCCCAGTCTTGCCGCGATAGGTGCGTTTCACTGCCGCTCTCGTTGTCACTGCCAGGCGTGATCTCGCCGCCAGCCTGGGCAACGTCGATGTAGCCGATGTCCGGCGTCGAGAGAATTAGGATCGCGTTGCTTCCGTGGAAAAGCGTCCAGTTCGCTCGGTCGTATCTCATCGTTGCCACGTATGCCGTGCCGCGGTTTGGCTTGGTAGCTGACCGGAAGAAATTCCTGGTAGAAGACCTGGGTGGATCTCGCCACTCTCCGGGCGACGTACCAGTCACGGTCGGAGTTGCGCAAGACGCCGTTGACAAAAATCTTCCCTGAGGTGATACCGAACTCCACCCAGTTATCCCCCGTTGGAAGGTAGCGGCTCGCCCACATCGTATTGACGATCACTTCTTCGGGGTCAGTGCTCACCGAAAACTTTGACAGTTCCACGACTCCCAGGAAGTGATCTGGTAAACCTGGCTGGAAGGATCCGACTCCCCCAATCCGTAACCAATGGTTTTGCGAGTCACAAGCGTGTGCGGGTGTGGCAGCGACGACGAGCGTGGCCGCACACACCATCAGTCCCACGCCAACCGCACTCACCCGTCGACCAAACCGCGTGCCCATGCCGAGCTTCACAAGATCACCCTCGTCCTTAGATGGCGCCGCGTTTCCGCGGCGATAGATGGGCCAGCGGCGCGCTCATATGCCGCATTTCGTACGACTGGACTGAGCTACCCGATCCGGGAACTCACGTCGTATCAGGATCGTGCGGAATGTGATGATTACGAAGCCCGAGGGCGCCGCCCGCAGGCTCGGGGAGCGCCGAACCCGCTACTGGGGGTTCCCCGGCTTTGACGGGCAGGGTTGGTGACCCGGTCAGGCTACTTGCGGTAGGTCCTCGTGGTCGGTGTCGGTCTTGTACTCGTCGGGCGTCTGGTAGCCGAGCGCGCTGTGGGGCGGGAGCCGTTGAACCAGGCGATGTAGTCGATGATCGCGCGGCGGGCGGCGGTGCGGGTCGGCCTGTTGCGTTCGTTGAGGCATTCGCGTTTCGGGGATGCGAAGAAGCTCTCGGCGAGCGCGTTGTCCCAGCATTGATCGGTGCGCCTGACGGACAGGCGGACCTGCAGGTGCTCGGCGAAGGCGGCATAGTCGCTCGTTGCTGCCGGAACTCGGCGGGGATCTGAGCAACCATCGAATGAGGCACCGCCGGTTGCCGATAGATCCACTGCGCGATCCGCTCTCCAGCTTCGCCGTGTCAGCGACGTACCGATGTGAGTTCTTGGGAAGCAGGACGGCAATCGGATCGCCGTATCGGCGGTCACCGTGTGCCGCTGACGCCGACTGCACCACGACCCCAAAGGGCGGCAACGGACCAACACCGATGATGGTACGAGATTCGCCGCATCAGACCGCTCCGAACAATCACCAGGCGCGGCCGAGACGAACGCGCCAGAGAAGAAACACCTTCGCGCTGCTGAACATGCGGCGGCAACGATTCCAGGCCTAGCGAATCTCTCCCACGCCGAAGCGAGCGGCGGCGGCCGGCTGCAGCACTCGGACATGCAGGCGGGTCGGGCCTCCCGGATACCGTGTCGTCATCATCGAGCTGGGTGCCGTTGAAGGTGACGGCGCCCGCGGCCGGCGCGGGCATGTCCGGAACCCCAGACGGGCCGCTCCACTCGTCGCTGCGGGGTCATCAATCAGCCGGCAGCGACAGAATCTGAGCATGACTGAGAGTTGTGACTCGGCTATGCATCGGGAGGCGCGGGGCTGTGCTTTCCATCAGGACCGAATCGTTGAAGATGTCGGGGCTGGCTTGCCAATGTCGAGAGCCATAGAGAGGGCGTTTGCAGCCGGGCCGGCTTGGCGGCCGGGTGCGGCATGGCGAAAGGGGATTCCATGAACGACACCGGGTTGCTCACCCAACGCAATAAGCGGTTCATCGAGGCTTGTCGCCAGGGATCTTGGCTCATCCTGGAGCCTCTTCTCTCTCCGGGGTTCGGCTATCTGGACGGTGCGACGGGGGAGGTATGGGACATGGACCGTTACCGCAAGGATCTGAAGGAGAACCCGGCACCGCGCCTGTCCGTCGATGTGGTGGTCATCCATGTCGACGGTGACACGGCGATCCTGTCGGCGCGGTCTCAGTCGGGCCAGGACCGCAGCAACCGGTATCTCGACACTTACAAGCGGAGCGGCGGCGACTGGGTCTGCGTGCATGCCTGCGTGTGGCCGCTCCCTCCCACCTCAGGTTCGAAGGCCTGCTGAACAGATGCTCGCTGACTCCATCATGCCCGGCGGCTCGGCGCCAGGGCGGACCCGCCACCTGGGCGGGGCGCGATGATTCGCCTGCGGATGAGCGCAACGGATCTCGAGCGGATGCGGTTCGCGTACTCGCCGCTGGTCGAGGTGGCCGAGAGTCTGTACATGATCAACGCCGGCCGTATCAACCTAATGCACCGCGCCTGGTTCGAGATGACCCGTGATGGCTTGCGCCATGTCGACATGGCGTTGCTGCGCGCCGCCGTACCACCGCGCTCTTACCTCGCGAGCTTCTTCCTCAGCGGCGCCGCCGACGCGGCGACGAGCATCGAGCAACAGTTGCAACTTCTTGCCTTGTGCCCTTTGGATGTGTTCCGGGCGGAACTCGAGACCGCGTGGCGCGGCGAAACCATGGCACCACCGGCGCAGCAGCTGCTCGCCGAGGGGGCGGCCGGGCCTCGACGCCTTGCCGACGCCCTCTGGCAGTACTGGAGCGTCGCGATCGAACCGCACTGGGGACAGATTCGAGCCGTCCTCGACGGCGACGTGGCCTACCGCGCGACTCGCCTCGCCAAGGGTGGTATCGAGGTTCTGCTGACCGACAGGCATCCCGAACTCGAGCTGGCCGATCACGCAATTCAGATTGCCAATCCACGGCATAGCATTGACCATGACCTGCAGGGGATCGGCCTGTTGCTCATCCCGTCCGTATTTGCGTGGCCGTATCTCGTGGTCGGCACCGGCTTTGCCGATCCGCCGAGCCTGACCTACGGACCCCGAGGTATCGGCGAATTGTGGCCGACAGCCACCAGCCGCTTGACCGATGATGACGCGTTGGGTGCCCTCTTCGGCCGCAGCCGTGCCGCCATACTGATCAGCCTCGGCCTGCCCAGAACGACCACCGAGTTGTCACGCGAACTCGGCCAGAGCGCACCCGCGGTCAGCGCGCACCTCTCCACCCTGCGACGCAACGGGCTCGTGACCTCATGGCGCAACGGGCGTCGTGTGCTCTACCAACGCACGCCACTGGCCACCAGCGTCGTCGCCGCTAGCGCGCCCGCGCTCGACCTCGCGTCAGACAACCCGGCGTAGCCAGTCGACCGCCCACCGACTCCACGAGACGGCAGCATCCGGCCGGCACAAGCTGGCTCGTACCTCTATGCACAACCACTCACGCCTGCGGCAGCGCTAAATGACTTGCGGACTGCACCGTTGGCGACGTGAAGAACCGCCACCTGGTCTGCACTCGTACGAGCGACGACGACCCTGCCGCCGACCGCGGCGAGCCCTTGAGCTCCCCCTCACGCCTTGATCTCCGGCGGACCGAACCGGTGCGGGGGTCGAGCTCGACCAGCGTTCCGTCGCCGAAGGTGGAGACCCACACCGAGTCCGGTCCAGCGGCTGCCAGCCTCGGCTCGGTGCCTAGGGCACCGTCGACAGGACTTTTCCGCTTGTGGGATCAAGTCGCCGTACGACGCCTTCCTGTTGGCCCACAACCACACCGCGCCGAACGCACCGACGATCCCCGCCTGCTCCGGCCCGACCTCCCAGCGCGCGAGCAGCCGGCCAATGGAACGGTCGACCCGCGCAACTGCGCCGTCCCCGAACAGACTGACGTAGATGGACGAGCCCAGAAAGAGACGATCGACGGCCTTCCTCATGGCGTTCGCGTTCTCTACCGTCTGACGAGCATGACCGGTTCCTCTCGATCGCACCACGCCTGATCACCCGGCATTGGAGCCGCGACGGCCCGGCCGCTGGGCCTCACCGGTCCAGGCGCGCGCGTTGCGAGCGGGCCTGAGACAGCCTTCGCTCGGCTTCCTCGGCCTGCTTGCCGGCCACCTCGAGTTGGCGCTGCAGCCTCCGCAACTCCCGCTGCGCCAATGACTCCTCGGCGCGGACCCGGTGGACCTCGGCCTCCAACTCGCTCAGCCGGCGGCGTACG
>JBBPZR010000109.1:0-18188 GCA_038276285.1 Mycobacteriales bacterium
CGGGCCCGGCCGGATCGCTCACCGCCACCGCCGTCCCCGCGATTTTCGCGTCACCGAGCCAGGCACTCGGGTCGTCCTCCGATGGGTCCACGGTGGGGCAGTGCAGCGCCAGCCGGGGATCCCGGTGAAGATCGCGTGCCTTGAGGGAGCCGGGCATCATGCCGAGGTAGAGCTCGCCGTCGGCGTTGAACTCGACCTCGGTGCCGCTGATCCGCGGCGAGCCATCCCGGCGCAGCGTCGCCAACGTGGCGTGCTTGCGCACCGCGAAGAGGCCACGCACGCGGGCAGCAAACTCCGGTTCGGCTGTGGTCACGTCATTCCAGGACATGGTGGGGCCAGCCTGCCAGGCGGGGGTCTACGGTTGCTCGAGGCAGGCCTTCAACCTGGCCAGGCCGGCGCTGATGCTCTTGTGGACCTGGCGCTTCATCAACGGCGTCGCCCAGCCGAAAAACCGACCCGGCGTGCCCTTGGCGGATATCGCGACTAGAGTCCCGCCGTCGGCATCGTCGAGCTGGTAGCGCACGCGCATCGGGAACGGCCGTTTGACTTCCAGCTCGACCAGCGTGTCGGGGGTGTGCGCCGTCACGAGATAGCCGTAGGTGAATGTACGCCCGAGAAACCTGGCGGTGCGCTCGACGGTTTCCCCTGTCTTCAGCGGCCCAGGCTGGGCCGGCGTGCTGGCGGTGATACCGCCCGTCCAGCGCAGGTCGTTGCTCGGGTCGAACATGAACGCTGCGACATCGGGGCGCGGCCTGCGTACCAGGACGGTCGGACGCACGTCGACTGTCACCGGTCAGCCCGTGGCGGCTGGAAACAAGGGTTGTGACTCACCGGTGGCAAGGTATTTGCCGAGCCGGTCCAGGATCAAGGCCCAGGTCTGGGCGGTGTAGCCGAGGTCGGCGTCGGGATAGCTGTCCTGGAAGTCGTAATGCCGGAACACCACCGACGTTCCCGATCCGGTCCGGGTGGTGGGGGACAGCTCCCACTCCCAGGTGGAGCCCTCCCAAAAGGGGAAGCCCGAGGTCACCGTCATTCGGACGCCCTTGTCCGCCTGGATCATCACATCGGCCTCGAGGTCCATCGGCGCCTGCGGGAAGCCGAACCGCGCACGACCGGCCGATACATCGGCATCGGCCGTCCAGAAAGCCCGCTGGCCGTGGGAGCTGTTGAGGGCTCTGATGATGACAGCGGGGTCCGCGTCGACGTCGGCGGCCAGGGTGATGGTTCCGGACATGGCTTCCTCCGTGGTTCGCCGGCACTCGTGTGGGACGACGAGTTGGCGGCCGGCGAGATCGCCTCGCACTTCGACATCTCGTGGCCGGCCGTGAGCCAGCACCTGGGCGTGTTGAAGGAGGCTGGCTTCGTCGTGGAGCGGTGCGAGCGCAACAGCCGCCGCTATCGTGCAGACAAGGCCGCGCTGGGACCACCGCGCGGCGTAGTGGAGTCGATGTGGCGCACCAGTCTGAACCGCAATGGTCGATGTGGCGCACCAGTCTGAACCGCATGAGGGATCTCGCCGAGGCCGAGCAACGCGACATGGACCGCCGATGACGCAACGCGAGGTGCTCGAGGTGAGCCTGCACGTCGCCGCGCGGCCGGACACCGTGTTCCGATACTTCGTCGACCCGGCCCGCTACGTCGAGTGGATGGGATGCGAGGCGCTTCTCGAGCCTGTTGGCGGAGGCGAGTATCAGGTGCGCATGCTCGACGGCCCCGGGGCAGCCGGGAAGTTCGTCGAGGTCGACCCGCCGCGTCGAGTCGTATTCACCTGGGGTGGTCGCACGACCTGATCGTCCCTCCAGGGAGCACTCGCGTGGTCGTCACCTTCACCCCGGAGGACGGCGGGACACGCGTTGTGCTGCAGCATCACGATCTGCCGACCGACGAGCAGCGCAAGCACCACAAGATGGGCTGGGAGCTGTACCTCGGGCGCCTTGACGCGCTGCTTTCCGGCGACGATCCACTGGCGCAGCCGCTTCCGAGGGCGGGGCAGTAGCCTCCTGTACATGGTGCCCTTCATCGCCGCCGCTGTGCAGATCGCACCGCAGCCGGGGCCGCTCACCGTCGAGAGCGTCAAGGCCAACCTCGCGCACGCCGCCGACTGGACCGCCCGCTGCGTGGAGTCGACCGGTGCCGACCTGGTGGTGTTGCCCGAGACCGCGACCACCGGCTTCACTCCGGGCATCGGTCCGGCGGATCTGTGGGACGTCGTCAGCGAGGTGCCGGGCCCGGTCACCGAGCCGCTCCAGGAGACCGTCCGTCGCCTCGGCGTGCACGCCGTGCTCGGGACCTACTGCCGCGGCCCCGAGCGGGGGATCGTGCACAACGCGGCCGTGTTCATCGGGCCCTCCGGCGACGTCATCGGCGTCTATCGCAAGACCCATCTGTTCACCGGTGAGACGGTGGGCTCGAGTGGGTGGGTCACCCCAGGCGACGAGGTTGTCGTCGTCGACACCCCGCTGGCCCGCCTGGGCGCCGTCATCTGCTTCGACGGTGACTTCCCGGAGCTCGCTCGTATCCTGGCGGTGCGGGGTGTCGAGGTGATCGTCCGGCCGTCCGCCCTGCTGCGCTCCGCCGACATCTGGGAGCTGACGACCAGGGCCCGCGCCTACGACAACCACGTGCACGTCGTCGCGGCCAACGCGGTCGGCGCCGACCCGGCGGGCGTCCTGTACTTCGGCAATTCCCTGATCGTCACGCCGCTCGCCGAGGTGGTGGCGCGCGGCACCACGCACGAGGGCTGGGTGAGCGCCAGCCTCGATCCCGAAGCGTTCCAGCGGATGAGCCCGGGCTCGAGCCAGCCCCAGCTCTTCGATCATCTGGCCGACCGCAACGTCGAGTTGTACGCGAAGTACGCCGCCGACCTCACCCGCCCGGCGGCGACGCCGTATCCTCATCCGCGGTTGCAGCCCCACGAGCGGCGGGAGGAGTAGGTGCCGCCCTCTCCTCGGCCGCATCTCCGCATCGGGATCGACACCGGCGGCACGTTCACCGACGTGGTGGCGTTCGACGAAGGCAGCGGCGCCCTCGTGAGCACCAAGACGCCGTCGACACCCGATGACCCGGCCGAGGGTTTCCTGCTCGGTGTCGCGAAGGTGCTCGAGCTGATGGGAGCCAGCGGCACCGACGTCTCGACGATCTCCCATGGCACGACGGTGGCCACCAACCAGTTGCTCACCGACGACCTCGGCACCGTCGGTTTCATCACCACCGAGGGTTACGAGTTCGTACTCGAGATCGCCCGCCAGTCGGTCCCCGACGGCTACGGAAACTCTTACTTCTGGGTCAAGCCACCGCGGATCGTGCCGGCGCACCGGGTGCGCACCGTTCCCGGGCGACTCGACTACACCGGCGCCGAGATTCGGCCCTTTGACACGAGGAGCGCGGCCAGGGTCGCCCGAGAGTTCCGGGCCGAAGGCGTCGATGTGATCGCGGTGTGCTTCGTGCACTCCTACGTGTCTGACGCCCACGAGGTGAAGATGCGGGAGGTGCTGGCCCGGGAGCATCCGGGCGCCGTCGTATCGATCTCGAGCGAGGTGTTGCGCGAGTACCGCGAGTACGAGCGCTCGGTGACCACGGTCGTCGACGCCGCCGTCAAGCCGCGGATGACGCGCTACCTCGCCAGGATCAGCAAGGAACTCGCCAACGTCGCGCCCAACGCGACCTTCTACGTGATGAAGTCCAACGGCGGGGTGCGTTCGGCCGATGAGGTCGTGCACCAACCGGTGACAACGCTGCTGTCCGGGCCCGCTGCCGGTGCGCTCGGCGCCGCGCTCGTCGCCGCGCAGGCGGGTTACCCCAGGGTGCTCACCCTCGACGGCGGAGGCACCTCGACCGACGTGTCGATGGTGCTCGGCGGCCGGCCCACCCTGACCACCGAGGGCAGCATCGGCCGTTACCCCTCGAAGATCCCGATGGTCGACATCGTCTCGGTTGGGGCGGGTGGCGGCTCAACGGCCTGGCTGTCACCCGAGGGCACGCTCAAGGTCGGGCCCCGCTCCGCGGGAGCCGATCCCGGTCCGCTCTGCTACGGCCGGGGCGGGACCGAGCCGACGGTGACCGACGCGCACGTCGTGCTCGGTCGCATCCCACCGCACCTGCTCGGCGGGGAGATCAAGCTCGACGTCAAGACGGCGCGCGACGGGTTGATGGCCCTGGCCGGCGAGATGGACATGTCGCTGGGCGACTGCGCCCGGGGCGTCCTCGAGATCTCGACGTGGAACCAGGCGAACGCGATTCGCCAGGTGACCGTGCAGCGGGGGCTCGACGTCCGCGACTTCGTGATGGCCACGTTCGGCGGCTCGGGCAGCCTGCTGCTGTGCCGGCTGGTGGATGTGCTGGGCCTGCACGCGGTGCTGGTGCCGCGCGAGCCGGGCAACATCTCGGCGTTCGGCCTGCTCACGGTCGATGTCCGAAACGACTACGTGCAGACCGCCGTGGTCCGCCATGCCGACCTCGACCTCGATGCCATGACGGCCAGCTACCACGCCCTGGAGCAGCAGGCCGCCGATGCGCTGGACCGCGACGGCTTCGCCATCCCCGACCAGCGCTACCTGCGGACGGCCGACCTGCGCTACGCCGGCCAGGCCTTCGAGGTGCGCGTCGACGTGCCGCCCGGTCAGCTGACCCCCAAGGCGGCGGCGACGGTGGTGGGCCGTTTCCACGAGGAGCATGCGCGGCAGTACGGCTACAGCTACCGCGCCGACGCCCGGCACGTCGTCGAATGGGTCAATGTTCGGGTCTCGGGGGTCGGTCCGATCAGCCGGCCGATCCTGCACCTGCTGCCGAAGCGCGAGGGCGGTGTCGAGCGGGCGCGGACCGGATCGCGCTTGGTCTGTTACGACGCATGGGCCGAGACGCCGATTTACTGGCGGTCCGATCTGGCACCCGGCGACGTGGTGACCGGCCCCGCCGTGATCGAGGAGTTCGGCTCCACCGTGCCCATCCATCCCGGCTTCGTCGCGAGCGTCGACGGCTACGGCAATCTGGTGGTGAGCCGGTGAGCGCGGCCGATCCGGTGCTCGTGGAAATCGTCGAGGGCACGCTTGCTTCGGTGGAGCGCGAGGTGGAGACCGCCATCGGGCGTACCGCGCGTTCGCCGATGATCCGCGACGCCCATGACTTCCGCGCCGGCATCCATGACCGGCAGCTGCGCAAGCTCACCGGCCGGTCCTACTCAGCGCTCGTCCACCCGGTCGTCCGTGACTTCCCGATCGACACGATGCGCCCGGGCGACGTGTTCTTCCACAACGACGTCTACACCTCGGAGGGCGGTATCGGCCACCTGCCGGACCTCTGCGTCACCGTGCCGGTCTTTCACCGCGGTGCCGTGGTGGCCTTCGTACAGGCCTTCGGTCACCACGACGACATCGGCGGAGCGGTGCCCGGCTCGATGCCGAGCCACGCGACGAGCGTCTACGAAGAGGGCCTCATGGTCCCGCCCATCCGGCTCTGGGACGCCGGTGTCCCCAACGCGGCGGCGCTGACGATCCTCACGCGCAACTCGCGGATGCCCGAGTCGTTGGCCGGCGACCTCGACGCTGAGTGTTCCGCCTGCCTGATGGGGGCGCGGCGGCTGGCCGAACTCTTCGACCGGTACGACCGGGAGACCGTCGAGGCCTGCTTCGACGCGATCTTGGACAACACGGCCAACACATTCCGGACCGAGCTGCTCGCCAAGATCCCCGACGGCGTCTACGTGTGGGAGGACTACGCCGAGCACGACGGCGTCGACCCACCCCGCCTGCACGCCCAGCGGATCACGCTGACCATGGACAGCCTCGCCGACGCCCCCCTGACGATCGACTTCACCGGCACCTCGCCGCAGGCCAAGGGGCCGATCAACCACGTCGGCAATGCGGCCGACGGCAACTTCCTGAAGAAGTGGCTGGCGCCGATCCTGCGCAACCTCGCCGATTCGCCGGATCGGATGGCCGAGCTCGACGTCAACGAGGGTGTGGTGCGGCTGATCAAGATGAAGTTCCCGCCGCCCGGCACGCTGCTCACGCCGGTTTTCCCGGCGCCCACCAACGCGCGCACCTTCGTCATCCTGCGGCTGCTCGGCGTCCTGGCCGGCGTGCTCGCCAAGGCGGTTGACGGGCGGATGCCGGCCGACCAGGAGACCATCCGCTACACCGGCGTCTACGGCGCCGACGCCGAAGGCCACCCGTACCTGATGCGAGAGGTCCTCGGCGGCGGTTCCGGCGGGCGGTGGTACGCCGACGGCGAAGACACCATCCACGTCGTGCCCGACTCGCGCAACCTCCCGACGGAGTTCACCGAGTCGCGGTTCCCCTTGATCGTCGAGCGGCTCGGGCTGGCCGTCGATTCCGGCGGCCCCGGCACGTTTCGTGGGGGGCTCGGCTATGACAAGCACATCAGGATGCTTCGCGATGCGTCGTTCATGTCGATCGCCGACCGGTCGATCCTGTCGTGCTGGGGCGTCAAGGGCGGCCGAGCCGGCCGGCCCTTCCAGGTCACGATCGATCCGGACGGCCCCAACGAGCGGCGGATGGAAGGGCTGGTCGACGACGAGCCCGTCCGCGCCGGTGAGGTGATCAGGATTCGGACCACCGGTGGTGGTGGCTGGGGCGACCCGCTAGAGCGCGATCCGGACGCGGTCCGCCGCGACGTGCGCGACGGCAAGGTGTCGGCGACGGGAGCCGTCGAGGACTACGGCGTGGTGCTCACCGGTGAAGCCCGTGACGTCGCCGTCGACGCCGAGGCGACCGCCGAGCTGCGCGACCTGCTACGAGGTGAGCGGCCAGAAGGCGACGCGCCGTTCTTCGATCGCGGACCGGGATACGTCACCCTGTCGGGTGGCCGAGCGTCCGCCGACGTGGACGTCCGATAGGTGTCCGGCCCGCCTGACGGCCCACTGAAGGGCCCCCTTGACGGCATCATCGTCGTCGATCTGTCGCGGGCCTTGGCCGGACCGCACGCGGCCATGATGCTCGGCGACCTGGGCGCCCGGGTGATCAAGGTGGAGCATCCTGACGGCGATGACTCGCGCAGCTGGGGGCCGCCCTTCGTCGGCCCCGAAGGCGCCCGCGAATCGACCTACTTCTTCTCCTGCAACCGCAACAAGGAATCGGTGACCGCCGACCTGAAGGCCGCCGAGGGCGCGGAACTGCTGACCAGGCTGATCCGGCGCAGCGACGTACTCGTGGAGAACTTCCGCACCGGGGTGCTCGACCGGCTCGGTTTCGGCATGCGGCGGCTGCACGAGATCAACCACCGGCTGGTGGTGTTGTCGATCACCGGCTTCGGCCACGACGGGCCCGAGGGCGGCCGCGCGGGCTACGACCAGATCGCGCAGGGCGAGGGCGGCATCATGTCGCTCACCGGCACCGGGCCGGCCGACCCCCAGCGGGTCGGCGTGCCGATCGCGGACCTCCTGGCCGGGATGTACGGCGCGTACGGCGTGGTGGCCGCCCTGCGCGAGCGCGACCTGACCGGGCGCGGCACGATAGTGCGCACCAGCCTGCTTGCCGCCATGGTCGGGGTGCACGCCTTCCAGGGCACCCGCTACACCGTCGCGGGGGAGATCCCGCACGGCCAGGGCAACCATCACCCCTCCATCGCGCCATACGGCGCCTTCGCCTGCGCCGATGGCATCGTGCAGGTCGCGGTCGGCAGCCAGTCGCTGTGGCAGCGGTTCGCGCCCCTGGCCGGCATCGATCCGGCCGACCCGCGCTTCGCGACCAACACCGACCGGGTCCAGCACCGCGATGCCCTCGTCGCCGAGATCGAGGCGGGAATCGCCGCACATGGCAAGGAGCACTGGCTGCCGGCGTTCGCCGCGGCCGGCGTGCCGGCCGGTGAGGTGCGGAGCCTGGACCGCGTGTACGGCTGGGAGCAGACCCGCTCGCAGCACCTGCTCATCGACGTCGAGCACGCCACCCTCGGCCGCCTGACCCTTCCGGGTGTGCCACTGCGCTTCGACAACGGAGGCCGCCGCGAGCACCTCGCCCCGCCGACTCTGGGCCAGCACGACTCCTCGGTCCGGGCCTGGCTGGACGGGTTCGCGCCAAACCAGGACTGAGCCCTCGGAATCCCGATAGATCGGTGGGAGCAACGCGGTCCCCGTGCCGGCGGCGGAAGAGGCGCCCGCGACGGGCGAGCCGCCCGTACACAGCCGCCGTTTGCTTGCAGCAGTGGTTCTATCCCGGGTGGCCGATAGGACCACCAGCGCAAGCAAACGGCGGCTCGTCTCGTGGGCGGCCGGCGGGCGCGCCGATGCCGACTGGCTCGCCCGGGACGGCGACCCCGACCTGACAGAGCGCCTCGGCGCTGCGGCTGCCTCCTTCGCGGGGCCGATTCTCGCCGGCGTGGTCACTCTGTTCGTCGCTCGTGCGGTGTCACCTCGCCATCGGCGTCGCCGCGGTCCGCCGGGCCGTCCTGGCCCAGGGTGACGAGGTCACCACCTCGGGCTTGCTCAGGCTGGTCAACGACGGTGCGTGGACCCTTGGAGCGACCGGGCAGTATCTGTAGGCGGTCCCCAGACTAACGTCCAGGGCGGCTCGCCGGACGAAAGGGGTTTCCGTGCCAAGGCCGATCGAGGTACGCAAGGTCGCCATCGAGAGCGTGACCGACGCCAGGGGGCTGGCCAGCCTGATCGACGAGGGCGCCTTCGCCGCCGATGACGTCCTGGCGGTCATCGGCAAGACCGAGGGCAACGGCGGGGTCAACGACTACACCCGCATCCTCGCCGACCGTGCTTTCCGTGAGGTCCTCGTCGCCAAGGGCAGCCGCTCGGCCGACGAAGTGAAACAGGTGCCGCTCGTCTGGTCCGGTGGCACCGACGGCGTGCTCAGCCCACACGCCACGGTCTTCGCGTACGCACCGGAGGGGTCGGCGCCGGCGAGCGACGAGCCACGCGTCTCCGTCGGCGTCGCGATGAGCGAGCAGATCTTTCCCGAGGACATCGGGCGCCCGCCCATGGTCGAGAAGGTCGCGGCCGGCGTGCGCATCGCCATGGAGGTGGCGGGCATCAGCGACCCGGCCGACGTCCACTACGTACAGACCAAGACCCCGTTGCTGACCCTCGACACCATCACCGACGCCAAGCGCCGTGGGAAGGACGTGTGGACGCAGGACACCCTCAAGTCGATGGACGTGTCCAACAGCACGACGGCACTGGGCATCGCCGTGGCTCTCGGCGAAATCGACATGCCCTCGGCAGAGCAGATCCACCGCGACCTGTCGCTGTACTCCTCAGTGGCCTCCTGCTCGTCGGGCGTCGAACTCGACCGGGCGCAGATCGTGGTCGTGGGGAATGTGCGGGGCATCGGCGGCCGCTACCGGGTCGGGCACAGTGTCATGCGCGACGCGCTCGATGCCGACGGCGTGTGGGAGGCCATGCGCGGTGCGGGGCTCGATCTGCCCGATCGCCCGCACCACACCGACCTGCGCGGCCGGCTCGTGAACGTCTTCCTCAAGTGCGAGGCCGACCCGTCGGGGCGGGTGCGGGACCGGCGCAACATCATGCTCGACGATTCAGATGTGCACTGGCACCGCCAGATCAAGTCGTGCGTTGGTGGGGTGACCGCGGCGGTCACCGGTGACCCGGCCGTCTTCGTCTCGGTCGCCGCCGTGCACCAGGGGCCCTCCGGCGGCGGACCGGTTGCCGCGGTGGTCGATCTCGGAGCTTGACACAATCGACCGGTGGAGACCGTCAGCGCGAGACCCCGCCGGCTGAGCCGCGTCTGCTGGGGGAGCGCGGTGGTGATCGTCGCCGTGTTCTCGGCGCTGTCCTTCATGCTTGGCCACCGCACCGAGGGCGGCGGCACGTTTCACGCTGGTGACCAGGCGGCCATGGTGGGCTTGGGCCTGCTCGTCGCGGCCGGCGTGCTGTGTCTCACCAGGCCCCGCGTGGAGGCCGACGAGCGGCACGTCCGCATCCGCAACGTGGTGGGGTCCTACGACCTTCCGTGGGCCGTGGTGCGCAATGTCCGCTTCGACGAGGGCTCCCCGTGGGTGACCCTGGACCTGGCCGACGACGATCAGGTCGCGATCATGGCCGTGCAGGCGGCTGACAAGGAGTACGCCCTCGCCGCCGTGACCGGCCTGCGGCACCTGCTCGAGGCCAGCCGTACGCGGTGAGGGCGCGGCGCTGGTAAGCTGAGAAGGCGACCAGCCACCCGCACCGGGTGGCGTGCAAGTGGAGCCCCCGCTCCCACCCAGGCAGCCCTCGGGCAGCTGGGTCCGGTCGGCCCGCTCCGGCGGGCCGGTGCGGCGTTTCGACGCCGCCGAGCCGGTCGAGTGCGGGCCCTGTGGCGAGAGCCGCGGGGCCTTTGCTTTGGGCGGGAGCTCTGCTTTCCGGTCGCGCCGGCACCAGATCCGTATTCCCTATCCGTATTCCCTATCCGTACTCCCTAGGAGGCCCCATCAGCGCCGAGCCCCGTGTCAATGACCAGATCCGCGCCCGTGAGGTCCGCCTCGTCGGCCCGGAGGGTGAGCAGGTCGGCGTAGTTCCGATTGGCGAAGCCCTACGGCTGGCTCAGGACACCGACCTCGACCTCGTCGAGGTGGCTCCACTGGCGCAGCCGCCGGTCTGCAAGCTGATGGACTACGGCAAGTTCAAGTACGAGAACGCACAGAAGCGCCGCGAGGCCAGGCGTAACCAGACCCTCACGGTGATCAAGGAGATGAAGCTCCGGCCCAAGATCGACCCACACGACTACCAGACCAAGAAGGGTCACGTCGTGCGGTTCCTGAAAGCCGGCGACAAGGTAAAGGTGACGATCATGTTCCGCGGCCGGGAGCAGTCTCGACCCGAGTTGGGCTTCCGTCTGCTGCAGCGCCTGGCCGACGACGTCGGAGAATTGGGCTTCGTGGAGTCCGCCCCCAAGCAAGACGGCCGCAACATGATCATGGTGATGGCACCGCACCGCGTCGCGAAGCCGGCCAGGAGCCACCCCGAGGAGCACACCGCCTGACCCGCACCAGCGGGCTGACACTGAAGGACACCGATTCCGATGCCCAAGAACAAGACACATAGCGGGATGTCGAAGCGGATTCGCATCACCGGCAGCGGCAAGCTGCTGCGCGAGCGGGCCGGTCGCCGCCACTACCTCGAGCACAAGCCGTCGACGCTGACCCGCCACCTGGCTGGCACCGTCGAGGTGAACGCCAAGGACGCCAAGCGCGTACGGCGCCTGCTCGGCAAGTGACCGTCCCGGTCCGCACGCTTCCCGACTAGCAGAAAGCACAGGTGCACCAGTGGCACGCGTCAAGCGGGCAGTCAACGCCCACAAGAAGCGGCGAACCGTCCTCGAGGCGGCCAGCGGCTACCGCGGCCAGCGTTCGCGGCTCTATCGCAAGGCCAAGGAGCAGTTGCTGCATTCGGCCACCTACTCCTACCGTGACCGCAAGGCCCGCAAGGGCGACTTCCGGCAGCTGTGGATCACCCGGATCAACGCTGCCGCACGGGTCAATGGCATGACCTACAACCGGCTGATCCAGGGTCTTCGCCTGGCCCGCGTCGAGGTCGATCGCAAGGTGCTGGCCGACCTCGCCGTCACCGACGAGCCGGCCTTCGCCGCGTTGGTCGGGGTGGCCCGCGCCGCCCTGCCGGCCACTGATGCGGCCGCGAGCCCGGCCACCCTGGAAAGCACCGCCAAGGAGAGCACAGCCTGAGCCGGCCGAGCCCCGCCGCGCCGCGGATCGCTTTGGCCACCAGCCGGACCCCGCGCGTCGCGGCGGCGTGCAAGCTGCTCCGCCGCGCCGGTCGCGATGCGACGGGGCTCTTCCTCGCCGAAGGTCCGCAGGCGGTCCGTGCGGCGCTGATGCGGGCGGCGGCCGACACCGACCACCCGGTTCATGACCTGTTCGGCACGGTCAACGCGCTCGATCGCCACGCCGACCTCGTCGATCTGGCGACCAGCGTCGGTTGCCGCCTCACCAGGGTGAGCGACGAGGGCCTGGCCCGATTGTCGGAGACGGTCACCCCCTCCGGCCTGGTAGCCGTATGCAGCGCCGTGGACGTGCCACTCGACGTCGCCCTGACGCCGCCGCCCCGGCTGGCCGCGGTCCTCGCCGAGACCCGGGATCCGGGTAACGCCGGCACGGCACTGCGTACGGCGGACGCGGCAGGTGCCGGTGCCGTGCTCTTCGCCGGGGACAGCGTCGACCCCTACAACGGCAAGTGCGTACGGGCCAGCGCGGGCAGCCTCTTCCACGTGCGGATCGTGCGGGCGGTTGCCGTACCGGCCGCCATCAGCGGCCTGCGGGCAGCCGGCCTGCGGGTACTGGCCGCGGACGTCGGCGGCGAGGCCGATCTCGACGATCTGGCCGCGAGTGGGAACCTGGCCGCACCGACGGCCTGGCTGTTCGGAAATGAGGCGCACGGCCTGACCGACGAGCTGGCGGCGCAGGCCGACGTGCGGGTCCGGATCCCGATACACGGCCGGGCCGAAAGCCTGAATCTGGCAGCCGCCGTCGCCGTGTGCCTTTACGCTTCAGCTCGGGCGCAACGCACCGGGCGCCCGGCGTGGGACTGAGCCGAGTCGGGAGGTGTCGGGACCGCTGAGCGAGCCCGTGCATCACATAGGGGGCGAGCGGTCGACGCCCTCCGACACCGGGCGCGGCCAGCCGGATCTCTCCGCCTACGCCGACCTCCCCGACGGCGTCGTGGTCGCCGACAGCAGCGGCTCGGTGATCGCGGTCAACCCGGTCACGACAAGTCTGCTGGGGCGGCCCCAAGAGGAGCTGCTCGGTGCCGACTTCCGCAGCGTGCTGCCGCTGCATGACATCGCGGACCGCGACTGGTGGGACTGCCTGGAGCCCTACGGCGGACTGCTGACCCGCACCCGGATGCCCGAGCGGCTCCTGGTGCTGGCCACCGGCCCGCGGGCCGGTCATCAGCTGCACGTCGCCGCGCGGATGGTGCGCGGCCCCGACCACCGCCTGCAACGCCTCGTTGTGACACTGCGCGACGCCGCCGCCCGTGAGCGGCAGGAGCGCCAGCAGGCTGACCTGGTGTCGACAACCGCCCATGAACTGCGCTCGCCGCTGACCAGCATCAAGGGGTTCACCGCGACCCTGCTCGCCAAGTGGTCTCGATTCAACGACGAGCAGAAGCTCCTGATGCTCGAGACGGTCAACGCCGATGCCGATCGGGTCACCCGGTTGATCAGCGAGCTACTCGACGTATCCCGGATCGAGGCCGGCCGGCTCGAACTCCGCAAGCGGCCGGTGGACCTCTGGGAGCTGGTGGAGCAGGTGGTCATCAGCCAGGTCGCCGCCGGGCAGCCGCTCGACCGGTTCAACATGAGCAAGCAAGGTCCGCTGCCGGAGATCTGGGCCGACCTCGACAAGCTGCTGCAGGTGCTGGGCAACCTGGTCGAGAACGCCGTGCGGCACGGCGCCGGTCGCATCAGCATTTCCCTGACACCCGACGGGCCGCCCGGCGGCCCGCCCGGCGACCCGGTCGGCGCGGCCATCGAGGTGGCCGATGAGGGCGGCGGGATTCCCGAGACGATCAGGGGCCAGATCTTCGGCAGGTTCGCCAGAGGCCCCATGCGCGGCAGCACCGGTCTCGGTCTGTTCATCGTGCGCGGCATCGTGCAGGCGCACGGTGGCGAGATCTCGGCCGGACGCGGGCCGGACGGCGGCGCGGTCTTTCGGTTCACCGTGCCTACCGGAACGCCGTCGTTTCTGTAGCGGTGCCGATCTTCGCCGATCCTCGGCCTCCATGGACCGGCACCGCGACAACCCCGACCCGCTCCACTCCTTAGACTCCGCGAGGACTTCTCATGTCACCCCCCAGCTCGTCCTACGACCCCAAGCAGGTGGCCATGCTCGCCCCCGAAGCGCTCGACGAGGCGGTGATCGCGGCCACCAAGGCGTTCGCCGAAGCCGCCGCCCTCGATGCGCTCGCCGCGACCCGACCGGCGCACCTCGGCGACCGCGCGCCGGTGGCGCTGGCTCGTCGGGAGCTCGGCGCGCTGCCCCCGCAGGCACGGGCCGACGCCGGTCGGCGCGTCAACGAGGCCAGGGGCGCCGTGCGGGCCGCCTATGACGAGCGGCTGGCTGCCCTGACCGCCGAGCGCGACGAGCGGGTGCTCCGCGAGGAGGCCGTCGACGTCACCCTGCCCTGGGACCGCTTCGCACCGGGCGCCCGCCACCCCCTCACCACGATCGCCGAGCGGGTCACGGACGTGTTCGTGGCGATGGGGTACGAGCTGGCGGAGGGCCCGGAAGCAGAAGCCGAGTGGTTCAACTTCGATGCCCTGAACATGGCGCCGGATCACCCGGCCCGCGGCATGCACGACACGCTGTGGCTCGACCCCCCCGAGCGCGGTGTGCTGTTGCGCACCCAGACCTCCCCGGTGCAGATCCGCGCCCTGCTCACCCGCGAGCTGCCGGTGTACGTGATCGCGCCTGGCCGGTGCTATCGCGACGACCCGGTCGACGCCACGCACAGCCCGGTGTTCACCCAGGTGGAGGGTCTCGCGGTCGACGAGGGCATCACGATCGCGCATCTGAAGGGCACCCTGAACCGCTTCGTCGAGGGGATGTTCGGCCCCGGCCTGCGCACCCGGTTGCGGCCTTCGTACTTCCCCTTCACCGAGCCGTCGGCCGAGCTGGACTTCGAGTGCTTCGCCTGCCGGGGGGAGTCGACCCGCGACGGGCCGCCGTGCCGTACCTGCGGATCCGAAGGCTGGATCGAGTGGGGCGGTTGCGGCATGGTCAACCCGCGTGTCCTGCGCGCCTGCGGCGTCGATTCCGACCGCTACACGGGCTTCGCCTTCGGCATGGGCCTGGAGCGCGCGCTGATGTTCCGGCACGGCATCACCGACATGCGCGACCTCACCGAGGGCGACGTGCGCTTCACCCTGCCGTTCGGGATGGAGGGCTGATGCGCGTCCCGCTGTCGTGGCTGGGGGAGTACGTCGATCTGCCGCCGGGCACGTCTGCACGCGGGTTGGCCGCCGGGTTGGTCCGGGCCGGGCTCGAGGTCGAGACGGTCACCGAGATCGGGCCCGACGTGTCAGGCGTCGTGGTCGGCGAGGTGCTCGAGGTCAACGATCTCGATGAGTTCTCCAAGCCGATCCGCTACTGCCGCGTGCGGGTGGCGCCCGACGCCGAGCCGCGCGGGATCGTATGCGGCGCCAGGAACTTCGCCGTTGGCGACCGGGTGCCGGTGGCATTGCCGGGAGCGGTGCTGCCGGGCGGCTTCGAGATCGGTGCCCGCATGACCTACGGCCACATCAGCGACGGCATGATCTGCTCGGCCAGGGAGCTCGGCGCCGGTGACGACCACCGCGGCATCCTGGTGCTGGCAGCCGATGCGCCGGTGGGCGCCGATGTGGTCGACCTGCTGCACCTGCGCGACGCCGTGCTCGATATCGCCGTGACGCCCGACCGCGGCTACTGCCTTTCGATGCGTGGCATCGCCCGCGAGGTGGCCATCGCGTTCGATGTCGCGTTGCGCGATCCGGCGGACGTGCCGCCGCTCGCCGAGCCGGCTCCTGACCGCGCTGACACCGCCGATCCGCAGCCATGCGACATCGAGGACCCCACCGCCGCCGACCGCCTCGTGCTGCGTTCGGTGTCCGGGGTCGACCCGAGCCGGCCGTCCCCGCTGGAGATGCAGCGCCGGCTGTACCTCGCCGGCCTGCGGCCGGTCTCGCTGGCGGTCGACGTGACCAACTACGTGATGCACGAGTTGGGCCAGCCGCTGCACGCGTTCGACCGGCGCGGGCTGTCCGGCTCGGTCGTGGTGCGCCGGGCCCGGCCGGGGGAACGGCTGACCACCCTCGACCACGTCGACCGGGCCCTGGACCCCGACGACGTGCTCATCGCCGACGACTCGGGCCCGCTGTCGCTGGCCGGCACGATGGGCGGCCTGAGCAGCGAGGTCGGACCGGACACGACTGACCTGGTCATCGAGGCGGCACACTTTTCCGCGACCGCCACGGCGCGGATGTCGCGTCGCCACGAGCTCTCCTCCGAGGCTTCCCGGCGCTTCGAGCGCGGCGTGGATCCGGCGCTGCCGCCGGCCGCCTCGGCACGGGTCGTCCGGCTGCTGCTCGAACTCGGTGGCGGCACCTACACCGGTTGCGCCGAGGTCGACCTGCCCCGCCAGCCGGTGACCGTCGCGCTCAATGCCGACCTGCCCGGCCGGCTCGCGGGCATGCCGTACGACCGCGAAACCGTGCTCCGCCGGCTGGCCCAGGTCGGCTGCACCGTGACCGGAGCCGACGAGTTGCTCGTCATGGCACCGTCGTGGCGCCCCGACCTGGTCGAGCCGCACGATCTGGTCGAGGAGGTCGTCCGGCTGGAGGGCTACGACGCGATCCCGTCCGTGCTTCCGCTCACGCCGGCGGCCCAGGGGCTCAGCCTCGACCAGCGCCAGCGGCGTGCCGTGTCCCGCGCCCTGGCCGCGACCGGCCTCGTTGAGGTGCTGAGCTATCCGTTCCACGGCGCCGAGGTGCTCGACATCTTCGGCGTGGCCGCCGATGACGACCGGCGGCGGCTGACCCGGCTCGCCAACCCGCTGTCCGACCAGGCGCCGTACCTTCGCACCAGCCTGCTACCCGCGCTTCTGGAGACACTTCGGCGCAACCTTGGCCGCGGCACGACACAGGGCGCACTGTTCGAGATCGGGCCCGTCTTCCTCGAGCGTCATGGCGCCCCGGCGGCGCCTCGGCCACCGGTGACCTCGCGGCCCACCACGGCGGAGTTGGCGGCCCTCGACGCCGCGCTGCCCGACCAGCCACTGCACGTCGGCGTGGTCCTCACCGGCGCTCGCGAGCGGCGCGGCTGGTGGGGTGCGGGCCGGAGCGCCAGCTGGGTCGACGCCGTCGCCGCCGCCTGGGTCGTGAGCGGCGCCGTCCACGTGGCGCTGACCACGCAAGCCGATGACCAGCCCCCCTGGCACCCTGGCCGCTGTGCCGCGCTGCTGCTCGACGGCCGGCCGATCGGTCATGCGGGCGAGCTGCAGCCGCGGGTCACCGCCGCCCTCGAGTTGCCTCCCCGTACGGTTGCCATGGAGCTTGATCTCTCGGCAGTGCTCGCCGGCCGGTCCGGTGTCATCCCAGCGCCCACGGTGTCGACCTTCCCCGCGGCGTCGCAGGACGTCGCACTCGTCGTCGCCGACGGGGTGCCGGCCGCAGCTGTCGAGACCGCGCTCCGGGAGGGAGCAGGTGACCTGCTCGAATCGATCCGGCTGTTCGACGTCTTCACCGGTGCCCAGGTCGGGCCGGGCTCCCGGTCGCTGGCCTACGCGCTTCGGTTCCGGGCTCCCGACCGCACCCTGACGGTGGAGGAGGCGACGGCCGCACGCGACGCGGCGGTTGCCGAGGCCGGCCGCCGAACCGGAGCGGTGCTGAGGTCATGACCGGCCCTTTGCCGGCCGACCTGACCGGGCAGGTGGCATTGGTCACCGGCGCCGGGCGGGGCATCGGCCGCGCGATCGCCGTGGGGCTGGCCGGGGCCGGCGCCCGCGTCGGCCTGTTCGGTCGCACGCGATCGACACTCGAGGAGACGCTGCGGGAGTGCGCACGTGCCGGTGCCAAGGCTGTCGCCGTCGCGACCGACGTGACGAAGCCGGACGCGGTGCGCGCCGCCGTGAGCATCGTGCAGCGCGATCTGGGGCCGATAGATCTGCTGGTGAACAACGCCGCCCGGGTCGAGACGGCCGAGCGGCCGTTGTGGGAGGCCGACGTCGATGACTGGTGGACCGTGGTGGAGACCAACCTCCGCGGCCCGATGCTAATGTGCCGGGCGGTGCTGCCGGGCATGGTGCAGCGCGGCGTCGGGCGGGTGGTCAACATCAACAGCGGGATCGGCCTGGAGGGTGTCCCTGCCTACACCGCGTATTCCGTGTCGAAGGCGGCCCTGAGCCGGATGACGGACTGTCTGACCGTCTCCGCGGGGGAGCACGGGGTGCGGGTCTTCGACCTCAGCCCGGGCTTGGTACGCACGGACATGACCGCCGACATGCCCATGTGGGCCGACGTCCCCGAACACGCGTGGACGCCGGCGGCGGTCGTCGTCGAAGCGGTGCTGGTCCTGGCCTCGGGGCGGGCCGATGCGTTGTCCGGTTGGTTCCTGCATGCCCCGCGTGACAACCTCGACGACCTCATCGCCCGAGGCGACGGCATTGCCGAGGGCGAGGCGCGCAGGCTACGGCTGCGTCCGTACGGGACCGACGACCCGCTGGCCTGACCGGCGGCTAA
>JBBPZR010000110.1:0-28453 GCA_038276285.1 Mycobacteriales bacterium
ACCTTCGACGAGCTGTCCGATCAGCGATTAAGCACTTGATCATCCGTTTTCGATGAGTAAACGATGCATGATCTTGCCTGGGACCGCTAGGGGCCCCGTATTTGCTCCCCCGACTGGACTTGAACCAGTAACCCTTCGATTAACAGTCGAATGCTCTGCCAATTGAGCTACGGGGGATCGCGCGCCGCAGCGCGACCGGCCCAGACTACAACACTCAAGAGTGCCACCGGCCCGACGCGGGTAGGGCCTAGCCTGAACCACCGGAGCCCACAACGACCAGGGAGATGATCATGCGCAAGCTGACATTCGGGATCGGTTTCGGACTTGGCTACCTGCTCGGCACCAAGGACGGCCGTATGCGCTACGAGCAGATCATGCGGTCCGTTCGCGACGTGAAGGACAACCCTGCCGTACAGGAGACGGCCGGTGTCGTCCAGGCCCAGGCCATCGACCTGCTCACCATCGCCAAGGACCGGGTCAGCGACAAGTTCGCGGGCACCAAGGTCGGTGCGAAGGCCGGCCGCGGCGACGATTCGTCGGGCTACGGCGCCGGCTCCAACGGCACGGTCCGGTAGCGCCCCGCCGACGCGCCGGCACGGGATACGGGACGACCGCCGCCATGCCCCCACGGGTGCGCCGGGTCAGTTGCAGCGGGCCCGGCCTCACGCGCAAGCGCCGCGGTCGAGGTTTTTCCTACCTCGACGCGGACGGCAACACGGTCAACGACCCCCAGACCCTCGAGCGCATCGAGGCCCTGGTGATCCCGCCGGCGTGGCGCGACGTGTGGATCTGCGTCGTCGCGTCCGGGCATATCCAGGCCACCGGCGTCGATGCGGCAGGCCGCCGGCAGTACCTCTACCACCAGGTCTGGCGTCAGCAGCGTGACCTCGAGAAGTTCGACCGGATGCTCGACTTCGCCGAGCGCCTTCCCGCCGTGCGCGAGCACGTGCTCGCCAGCCTGCAGACCCGGGGCCTCACTCGGGAGCGTGTCCTCGCCGCCGCCGTACGGCTCCTCGACCTCGGCTTCTTCCGCATCGGCGGAGAGGAGTACGCGGAGACCAACAACACCTACGGGCTCGCGACGATGCGCCAGGAGCACGTCAGCATCACCCGGGGAGTCGTCACCTTCGACTACCCGGCAAAGAGTGGCAAGCAGCGGATCCAGCACGTTGCCGATGATCCGGTCCTCAAGGTCATCCGCGCGCTGAAGGCGCGGCGTGACCGCAACGGCGAGTTGCTCGCTTATCACGAGGGCCAGGACTGGTACGACGTCAAGAGCTCTGACATCAACAGGTACCTGGCCGAACTCACCGGCGGCGACGTGACGGCCAAGGATTTCCGTACGTGGAATGCCACCGTGCTGGCCGCCGTCGCGCTGGCCGTCTCCAGCCGGGTTGGCAAGTCGGAGAGCGCGCGCAAGCGCGCCGTCAGCCGAGCGGTGAAGGAGGTCTCTGCGTATCTCGGCAACACGCCCGCCGTATGCCGGGCCTCCTACATCGACCCGCGAGTCATCGACCTCTTCGGCGAGGGTCGCACCATCGAGCGGGTCCTCGACGAACTCGGTGCCGACGCCGAGTACGGCACGCTGGCCACCCAGGGCGCGACGGAACAGGCGGTCCTGGAGTTGGTACGCGGCCCGAAGAAGGCGGCCGCGGCGAAGGAGCGCGCGGTGAGCACCAAGAGGCGACTGCGGCGGGCGGGCTGACAACCGGCTGACACCTTGCAGCGGTGATCGCGCTAGCTCGGCTCAGCGGGCCGCCCCAGGCCAGCCAGCGGGCTACTCGGGCGCCGTCGCGTCAGTCCTCACCTGCTCGAGCAATTCCGCGGCCGCAGTCCGTACGGAGTCGTCGTCCTGGTCGGTGCCGGCGTCGTAACGAAGCGACCAGTGCAGGCCGTCCTGCCCCGGGATGCGGCGGGCGACCACGCGGACGCCCCGCCCGCCCGGCAGCGGATGGTGACTGCTGTACGAGATGCTCTGCGTGACTCGGGTGCGTACCTTGGCCGGCAGGTCCCGCGGTTCGGTCAACCGAAGCATGATCGGCGAACGCGCCTCCATCACGTCAGGTGAGACGTCGACCGCCTCGGTCACGGCCAACACTCCGTCGCGCCATACCGCCTTGTCGATGCGATGCCAGGGGAGCACGCGGCCGCCTGGGAGCCGGAGCCCTCGCCGAGTCGCTACCACGGTCCCCTCGGCTGCGGTGGCCCAAGAGACCAGGCGGTCGTCGTGAGGAAGGTCGCTCAGAACCTCCGCAGGCGGCCGGTCACGGCGGAGCCGGTTGAGCAGGCTCACAGCTGCGCGATCCCCTTCTCCCGCAGGGAGATCCGGTGCTGCTCGAGCGCGACCAGCTCGCCGAACAGTCTGGTGTAGCGGTCGGCCTCCTCGACCGGGTTGACCCGCTGCAGCTTGGATTTGAGCTCGGCGATCTGCCGGGTCACCGCCATCTCCTGCAGCCGCGACAGGATCGTCGTCGCATAGAACACGTCGGGTTCGTCGTCGGTGCGCAGCGGCTCAACGGCCAGCTCGGCGGTGAGGCCGCGCGCGATCTCATCCGTACAAGCGGCCGAGACCTTGTCCACCCAGACCGGCCCGGCCACTCCCGCTCCCGCTCCCCCGGCGGCGGCCACCGCCTGTCGGAGGGCGACGTACGCCGGGTGCGTGTAGGCCGACTCGTCGACGGAATCGAAGACCGGCCCGGCATGAACGGGTGACTGCAACGCGAGCTTGAGCGCCTCGCGCTGCACCATCAGCACGGGGTCGGCCGGTGCCGGCCGATCCGCCGCCGGCGTCTGCCGTCGGGCCTCCACCGGCCGGTGCCCGGACGACAGCTCCATCACCCGCCCCAGCACCGGCTCGACCTCCATGCCGAGGTCACCGGCCAGCCGGCGGGCGTACTCGGGCCGCAGCGCGCGATCACGGATCCGGGCCACCAGGGGTGCGCCCTTCTCCAGCGCGGCCACCCTCCCCTCGGCCGTCTCGAGGTCGTAGCGCTGCAACACCGTACGCAGGGCGAACGCGAAGAGCGGCTCCCGTCGGGCGACTAGGTCGCGTACCGCCGCGTCGCCCTTCGCCTGCCGAAGCTCACAGGGATCGAGCCCGGATGGCTCGACGGCGACGAAGGTCTGGCTGACGAAGCGCTGGTCGTCGTCGAAGGCGCGCATGGCGGCCTTCTGCCCGGCCTCGTCTCCATCAAAAGTGAAGATCACTTCGCCGCGGAACTCCTCCTGGTCCATCAGCAGCCGGCGCAAAACCGAGATGTGATCGGCGCCGAACGACGTGCCGCAGGTCGCGACCGCGGTGGGCACTCCGGCGAGATGGCACGCCATCACATCGGTGTAGCCCTCGACCACGACGGCCTGGTGCCGCCGGGCTATCTCCCGCTTGGCCAAATCGACGCCATAGAGCATGTGGCTTTTCTTGTAGGCCGGCGTCTCGGGGGTGTTGAGGTACTTCGGGCCGTCGTCATCCTCAAAGAGCTTGCGCGCGCCAAAGCCGACGACGTCACCGGTGATGTCCTTGATCGGCCACAACAGGCGACGACGGAACCGATCGATCAGGCCGCCGTTGCGAGCGTCGCGGGACAGCCCGGCGGTGACGAGTTCCTCGCGCGTGAAGCCCTTGGCCAGTAGGTGGCGGGTCAGGTCGTCCCAGCCGAGCGCGGCGAAGCCGCATCCGTAGGCGAGCGCCGCCGCCTGGTCGAAGCCGCGATCGGCGAGGAAGTCGCGCGCAATGCGGGCATCGTCGGTGGTGGCTAGTTGATCGGCGTAGAACCGCGCGGCCGCAACCGAGGAGGCGACCAGCCGGGTGCGCTGCCCAACCGGGCGGCTGGTGGTCGGGCCACCTTCCTCGTACCTGAGTTGCACCCCCGCCCTCTCGGCGAGCCGCTGGACGGATTCGGCGAACGTGAGGTGCTCGATGTCCATGACGAACTTGATGACATCGCCACCCACGCCGCAGCCGAAGCAGTGGAAGACATTGCGCGCCGGGCTGACGTTGAAGGACGGGCTCTTCTCGTCGTGGAAGGGGCATAACCCCTTCATCGATCCCCCGCCGGCGTTGCGTAGGGCGACGTGCTCCTGAACGACGTCGACGATGTGCGCCCGCTCGCGGACAAGGGCGATGTCCTCGTCCTTGATGCGCCCGGCCACGGAGGCGAGTCTATGTCCGGGCCCCGACGTCGCAGACCCGCGTGGCTACGGCCGCTCAGGCGCCCATGAAGTCGGCGAGCCACAGGTCGACTTCTGCCATGGTTTGAGGGCTGGCAATGCCGGATTGCCGTGCGAGGCGCTCTCTGGACACGGTTCGTGGTTGTTCGGTCATCGCAAAACTCGGCCGCGGCAGACCGACCCGATCGCCCATAACGGCAACGTGGTGCGCCCAGTCACGATCGACCGAGGTGATCGGCACAACGATCACCAGGTCGGGCACGCTCGCGAGGTAGCCAGGACTCGAGACTACGAGCGCCGGACGGGTGCCTCGTTGCTCTCGGCCACGGGTTGGATCAAAGTCCACCCACGCGATCGCCCCGCGAACCAGGGGTTCTCCACTCACGGTTGTAGACCGTCCCCAGCCAACGTGTCCCATTCCGCCGTCTCGGCGGCATAGCCAGGATCCTGAGACGCGTATGCGCTGCGCACGGCCTGGAACCGAGCCTGGCGTTCGTACTCGTCCAACAGTTGTGAAATCAAGCCAGCCGCTGTCAACCCGAGGTGACCAGCGTTACGTGAGATGCGCCGGCGTAGATCCTTCGACACCTTGATCGTGGTCATTGACTCGGTAGGCATATCAAGAAGTATACCTGAGGTATCCGACTCGACAAACGCCGTGGGTAACCCCCTAGCCGCCGGACTCGAGTTGGGCGCGGGCTTGTTTGACTTCGAAGGTGTAGGGGGTCGAGGTGCGGGTGAAGGTGCCCTCGACCGGGACGGTGCCGAGCCCGCTGATGGTCATGGTCGCGGTCCAGGTGACGGTCACGGTGGCCGTGTGCGGACCAGTGGTGTCGAAGGTGTGGGCGGCGTAGAAGTCCGGTTCGAGCTTGGGGTCGTGGGCGGGGTCGTAGCGTTGGCAGCAGGAGATCCGCGACCGCGATCCGTCCTGTCCGTCGAGGTTCCACGTCCACTGCTGTGGGCGGACCTGGATATTCATGGCGATTGGGGCGCCGGCATTGGCGAAGAAGACCTTGCCGGCCGGGGTGTTGCCGGGGTCGGCGGCGGCGCCGGCCTGGAACAGGGTGGCGAAGTTGACCAGGGTGACCCCACCGGCGGGTTGCATGGTGACCTGCGGCGCCGCCGGCACCAGCCGATCGACATAGACCCGCACCTGACGGAACAGATCATCGGTGGAAACCGGCTGCTCGCCGTCGCCGAGACATGCCGTACCTACTCTCTGCCAAGAGTCACCGGTGCCGGTCAGACTGAATAGCCTGCGATAGGGGCGGCCCGGAAGCCCGGTTGAAAGCGTGCATCTGTATCCCGACGTAGGGTTATTGCAGGCGGTCCAGTCGGGAATGCCTGACCGGCTGGGATGGTATTGACATTCCGCGACGAGTGCCCATACGCAGGTACCACAGCTACCACCAGTAGCAACAACGTGAACGCCCCCGTGGCCGTCAGCCGTGACGACGGCTCGACCGGCAACTCCATCCTTGGCCGGATCGACGACGACGTCGTGGCAGTCGGTGCAGGGCGGATCGCCGTCGGCCCTGGCCCAACTCTGCGGCATCTGCGCCGCCAACGCGCCGGCGACCAGTAGTGCTGTTAGCCAACGGACGTGGTACCTAGTTGCGTACAACACCTGCAACCATCCATTTCCCTGATATCAAGTGAAATTCAATTGTGCTCGTCTGCGGAGAATTGTTCGGTGGATAGGTCTTGATCGCCTTGCCGGCGGAGTCCAGGAATGTTTCCTCCCCCAACAGATAGGTAACGTTTACAAAGGCAATGTCGCGCGAATTGAAGTCGGAGAAGGCGACTGTCTGAATCTGGTAATAATTCGTTGAGGCGATGCTGCCCGTCCGCCAAGCGGACTCGATGCCTTTGGCAGCATTGAGGCAATCACAACTGGACGTTGACATTCTGCGCAACGCATGGGTATCACCTGTGCGGACCGCTCGATTGCGCTCCTCGTAGTACTGCTTGGCCAGCGCAACGAGAACCGCCTTGGCGTCGCCGCTACTGGCCGTTGCACTCGGGCTTGGCGAGGCCGACGACGATGGGGACGGCAGGGGCGGGAGCTTGCCGGCCTGCTCTGACCCGCTGCATGCGCTCAGCACGAGCGCGCAGCACGCCCAGACCAGTGCAACCCGGCTGATCACGGGCGAAGCCTAGCGAAAACATGGTCTGCCATGCCCGGTCGGACCTGCCAGCTGTGCACAACGGGGCGACCGGCTACAGCCCGGCGGAAACCGAACCCCCGGAACCGACGAGCCGCCGGTACCAAGCCAGCACCGAAACATCCGTCAAGCCGGCCACCTGATCGACGACGACCCGCAGCCGCCCGGCATCATCTTCGGCGGCTTGCCAGGTCGCCCGCAGCGCCGCGTCCAGGACGTCGGGGCAGCGGTCGACCAGCGCCTCGGCCAGCTCGGTAATGATCACCCGCTGCCGATCGTGCCGTTCACTGGCACCTTCACGCTCCATGACGTATCGCGCCGCGACGCCCTTCAACAGCGCGCACTCCGCCCGTACCTGCTCCGGCACGATCAAGTCGCCGTCGTAGCGACTCAGCTCACCCTCGCCGTACCGCGCCTGCGTGGCCTCGATCGCCGCCGCAACGAAGCGCCCGGTCAGCTCGCTCGTCAGCCGCTTGAGGGCCGCCTGTGCGCGGACGCTGCCGTCGTAAACGGGCAACGCCACCACCGCCGGCAACGCCAACAGGCCGTCGAGAGCGGCCGACAACAGCTGAGGACTCGCCGCCGAGTACGACCAGTTCCTCGTTGTGGTGCACACCGCCGCACGTTCGTCGGCACTGAACAGGTCAGCCGGCACAATGTGACCGGCGTAGATACCGTCCTCCACGTCATGCACTGAGTACGCGACGTCGTCGGCCCAGTCCATCACCTGCGACTCGATGCATCGCCGCCCCGGCGGGGCACCCTCGCGCAGCCAGTCGAAGGCCGGCAGGTCGTCGTCGTACACGCCGAACTTCGTCTCTCCCGGCCGGCGCTGCCAGGGGTACTTCGTGGCCGCGTCGAGCGTTGCCCGGGTGAGATTGAGGCCCGCGCCAGCACCGTTCTCGTCGAGCACCTTCGCCTCGAGCCGGGTCAGGATCCGCAGCGTCTGAGCATTCCCTTCGAACCCCCCGCACGACCGAGCCACCAGGTCAAGAGCTGTCTCGCCGTTGTGCCCGTACGGCGGATGCCCGATGTCGTGAGCCAGGCACGAGGCGTCGACCAAATCCGGGTCGCAGCCCAGCGCCGCGCCGAGTTCTCGGCCGATCTGGGCGCACTCCAGGGAGTGAGTGAGCCTGGTACGAGGGAAGTCGTCCTCGCCGGCCACGACCACCTGAGTCTTACCGGCCAACCGGCGCAGGGCCGCCGAGTGCAGCACCCGAGCACGGTCCCGCTCGAACGCAGTTCGCCGGGCTCGTGCGTCCTTCACCGGCTCCGCGAAGCGTCGTGCCCGCGCGTGCTCGTCGTAGCCGCCCATTGCCATCGAGCCTATCCGGGCAAGCACATACGAACTCAGACGGCGCGGCCGCTGTACTCGGCGCTGCGGTGGAACAGCCGGTAGTAGAGATAGGCCACCGTCTCGCGGCCGACGTAGCGGGCCTCGGTCACCCGGCTGATCACCGCCGGCCCGCTGCGGGACGGCGACGTGGTGGCCTTGATCCGGTGATCGGAGGCCATCCGCCGCGACCGCAACTCGTGCCACGGGTCGGTCACCAGCACGACGCCGTGCCACCCGTGCTCGCGCATCACCGGGGCCAGCGCGTCCATGCTCTGCAGCGTGTCGTTGCCCTTTCCAATGGCCAGTACGTCATCGGCGCCGACGCCCTGATCGCGCAGGTAGCGCGCACCAGCCTCCGCTTCGGTGAATCGGTCACCAGCTAGGGACCCGCCGACGGTGATCACGCGGGGTGCTACACCGGCGTGCAGGAGCGTCGCCGCGTGATCGAGGCGCGCCTTGAACACGTTGGACGGCCGCCCGTCGAACTGTGACGCGCCGAGGACCACGATCGCGTCGACCCGGCCGCGATGATCCTCCCGGGCCACCGACCAGACCCGGAACGCGGTCACCCCGAAAACGAGGAGTACGGCCGCCAGCAGGCCGGCGGCGATTCGACGAGCGAGCTTCACCGGCTGTCCGAGCCGCCCGTCTCCACCGATGCGCGGCCGGCTTCGAGCCGTGCCACCGGCACCCGGAATGGCGAACAGGACACGTAGTCGAGTCCGACCTCGTGGAAGAAGTGAATCGAGTCAGGATCGCCACCGTGCTCCCCGCAAACGCCGATGTGCAGGTCGTCGCGGGCCGCCCGGCCTTCCTCGACGGCGATCCGCACCAGGCGCCCGACGCCGTCACGGTCCAGCGACTCGAACGGCGAGACGCCGAAGACGCCGAGCTCCAGATACCTGGAGAAGAATGCCGCCTCGACGTCGTCACGGGAGAAGCCCCAGCCCATCTGCGTCAGATCGTTCGTACCGAAGGAGAAAAACTCCGCCGACGCCGCGATCTGCCCCGCCGTCAAGGCGGCTCTCGGGACCTCGATCATCGTCCCGATCAGGGTCGGCACGTCGACTCCGGACTCCTCGGCGACCTCGCGCAGCACCTGCTCGGTCTCCTCGCGGATGATCTCCAGCTCCTGCACGGCCCCGACCAGCGGGATCATGATCTCCGGCCGCGGGTCACCGCCGTCCTTCTTGCGGTCAGCCGCCGCCTCGGCGATGGCCTTGACCTGCATGGCGAACAGCCCCGGCACGACGAGCCCCAGCCGCACGCCGCGCAGACCGAGCATCGGGTTCTGCTCGTGCAGCCGGCGTACGGCATCGAGCAGCTTGCGTTTGTCGGGCACGTCCTCATCGCGGGATTCGGCGACAGCGACCTCGACCGAGAGCTCCTCCAGCGACGGGAGGAACTCGTGCAGCGGCGGGTCGAGCAGTCGCACCGTCACCGGCAGCCCATCCATCGCGCGGAAAATCCCGACGAAGTCCTCGCGCTGCAGCGGCTCGAGGGCGTCGAGGGCGGACTGCCGCTCGTCGTCGGACTCCGCCAGGATCAGCGTCTCGACCAGCTGGCGGCGGTCGCCGAGGAACATGTGCTCAGTCCGGCAGAGACCGATGCCCTCGGCGCCAAAGCGCCTGGCCCGCTCGGAGTCCTCGGGGGTGTCCGAGTTGGCCCGCACGCGCATCCGGCGCGCCTCGTCGGCGTGCTTGACGATCCGGCTGACCGCGGCGACGAGCTCGTCGGAATCGGCCTCGAGCTCACCCTCGAAGAACTGCACCACCGGCGAGGGCTGCACCGCCACTTCGCCCAGGTAGACCGCCCCGGTCGTGCCATCGATCGAGATCACGTCACCTTCGCTGACCACGACACCGCCGGGCGCCGTGAACTTGTTGCCGCGCACATCGACGTCGAGCTCCTCGGCACCGCACACGCACGTCTTGCCCATGCCCCGGGCGACGACGGCCGCGTGTGACGTCTTGCCGCCGCGGCTGGTCAGGATGCCCTGGGCGGCGATCATGCCGCCGAGGTCGTCGGGGTTGGTCTCCCGCCGTACCAGAATGACGTGCTCACCAGACTCCGCCTGTTCGACGGCCCGCTCGGAGGAGAAGACCACCTTGCCGACCGCCGCGCCCGGCGAGGCATTCATGCCCTTGCCGATCTGCTTCTTGTCGGCGTTCTCGTCAAACGTCGGGAACATCAGCATCCCGAGTTGGGCGCCGTTGACCCGCAGCAGCGCCTCGTCCATGTCGATGACGCGCTCGTCGACCAACTGCGCGGCGATGACGAACGCCGCGGCGGCCGTACGCTTGCCAACCCGCGTCTGCAGCATCCACAGCTTGCCGCGCTCGATGGTGAACTCGATGTCGCACAGGTCCTTGTAGTGGCCTTCCAGCGTGGACATGATCTCCAGCAGCTGGTCGTAGGATTTCTTGTCGAGCCCCTCCAGGTCCTGCAGCGGCAGGGTGTTGCGAATGCCGGCCACGACGTCCTCGCCCTGCGCGTTCTGCAGGTAGTCGCCGTAAATCCCTTGGTGGCCGCTGCCAGGGTCGCGGGTGAACGCGACGCCGGTGCCGGAGTCCATGCCGAGGTTGCCGAAGACCATCGCGACGATGTTGACCGCCGTACCGAGATCGGCCGGGATGCGCTCCTGGCGGCGGTAGAGGATGGCGCGTGGGGCGTTCCAGGAGTTGAACACCGCCTGCACGGCGAGATCCATCTGCTCGCGCGGATCGGTCGGGAACGGGCGGCCGGACTGGTCGTGCACGATGCCCTTGAACTTCTCGACGATCTCGCGCAGGTCACCCTCGTCGAGGTCGAGGTCGTTCTTCGTGCCCTTGGCCTCTTTGGCCTCACCGATGGCGTCCTCGAAGTGCTCGCCGTCGATGCCCAGGACCGTCTTGCCGTACATCTGGATCAGCCGGCGATAGGAGTCCCACGCGAAGCGCTCGCTGCCGGCCTGCTTCGCGAGCCCCTGCACCGACTCGTCGTTCAGGCCGATGTTGAGGACGGTCTCCATCATCCCGGGCATGGAGAACTTCGCCCCCGACCGCACCGAGACCAGCAGCGGGTCGTCGGGCTGGCCGAGCTTCTTGCCCATCGCCTGCTCGAGCGCCTCGAGATGCTCGGTGACCTCGTCGCGCAGCTCGGCCGGCTCGTCGCCGGAGTCGAGGTAGACCTTGCACGCTTCGGTGGTGATCACGAACCCCGGTGGCACCGGCAGGCCGAGGTTCGTCATCTCGCTGAGGTTGGCCCCCTTGCCCCCGAGGAGGTCCTTGAGGTCGCGGTTTCCCTCGTTGAAGTCGTAGACGTACTTCGTCACGCGTGGCGCTCCTCGCTGGGCTTGGTGGCTGTTTGGCTGTACCAGAAAATCTAGCCGCGGCGCCCCGGTATTGGCACATCGGACCTCCTCCGCCCCTCCGTTCACCCCAGATTCATGATCCAGGGAAGAGTGCTCCGGTCGGCCCCGGACCAACTCTCCCTGGGATCACGCTGAGGGGACCGCGCTTGCGCACAGCGTCTCAGCTGTCCACAGTTCGCGGCACCTGGCCGCCGTCGGGGCTGAGCTGGGTCAGCATCGCGCCATGACTCCCGATATGATGGCCTTTGTCGAAGAACAGGGCGCCCTCCTGACCCGTCGCCAGGCCCTTGCCAGCGGACTGACCCGCGCCAGCGTCGAGCATCGACTGCGTGCTGGGGGACGGTGGCAGGTCGTCCTCCCGGCGGTCTACGCGACCTTCACGGGCGACCTGACCACGAGCCAGCGATGGATCGCCGCCCTGCTGTACGGCGGGCCCAACTGTCTGCTGGGCGGGGCGACCGCCGCCGCTCTCCACGGCCTGCACCAGCTTCCGAAGTCGCGACTCGTCCACCTTCTCCTGCCACATACCACCCGACGTTCGAACAGAGCTTTCGTACGCATCCGTCGAACAATCTCCATGCCCCGGCCGCTGTTCTTCGACGAGTTGCGTGCCGTCCCTGTCGAGCGAGCGGTCATAGACGCGTGCCGTTGCCTGCCCGGAATCGACCCGGTACGCGCATTGATCGCTGAGTCGATTCAGAGCCGCAAGTCCAACGTCGCCGCGCTCTCGGCCGTACTGTCGCACGGCGGCTCAAGTGGCAGCGGCGTGATCCGGCGGGTGCTGGCCGAGGTGGGCGATGGCGCGCGATCCGTTGCGGAGGCGAACGGGCGAGACCTCATACTGCGGTCAGACTTGCCTCCGCCGGTGTGGAACCAAGATCTGTTCACGCTCGACGGGAAATGGCTAGCCTGCGCCGATGCGTGGTGGCGCGAGGCCGGCGTCGTCTTGGAAATCGATTCCCGCGAGTGGCATCTGCTGCCCGAGCACTGGGCCGCCACGATGGCACGTCATGCCCGACTGACGTCATACGGTCTGCTCGTCGTGCACGCAACGCCGCTGCAACTGCGCATGCAAACTGACCAGGTCCTCCCGACGATTGCCCGCACGATCGCCCAAGGGCTCGCGCGACCGACGCCTCCGGTGACAGACACACCGCCCCCTGGCTGGCACCGCGACCGCCGATTTTCGTAATCCAGGGAAGACTGGTCCGGTCACAGCCGGACTAACTCTCCCTGGATCATGAAGCGGGGACTGTGAGCTGAGGCACCGCGACCGCCGATTTTCGTGATCCAGGGAAGACTGGTCCGGTCACAGCCGGACTGATTCTCCCTCGATCATGAGGCCGGGGGGGCCGGCCATGCGGGGCCGGCCATGCGGGGCCGGCCATGCGGTCCGACCGGGCCGAGGTCAGCAGCCGCTGAGTTTCGCGGCCAGGTAGGCCTCAACCTGGTCGATGCCGATGCGCTCCTGGGACATCGTGTCGCGCTCGCGTACGGTGACCGCCTGGTCCTGGAGCGTCTCGAAGTCGACGGTTATGCAGTACGGCGTGCCGATCTCGTCCTGCCGCCGGTAGCGCCGTCCGATCGCGCTGGCATCGTCGAACTCCACCATCCAGTGCCGGCGCAGCGCCGCGGCGAGATCGCGCGCCTTCGGTGACAGGTCGGCGTTGCGCGACAGCGGCAGCACGGCCACCTTGACCGGCGCCAGGCGCGGGTCGAGGCGCAGCACCGTGCGGGTCTCCATCTTTCCCTTGGCGTTCGGCGCCTCGTCCTCGGTGTAGGCATCGAACAGGAAGGCCAGCATGGAACGCCCGAGGCCGAGCGCCGGCTCAATCACGTACGGCGTGAAGCGCTCGCCGGACTCCTGATCGAAGTAGGTGAGGTCGGCGCCGGAGGCCTTGGAGTGGGTGGTGAGGTCGAAGTCCGTCCGGTTGGCGATGCCCTCCAACTCGTCGAAGCCGTCACCGCTGATACCGAAGCGGTACTCGATGTCGACGGTGCGCTTGGAGTAATGCGAGAGCTTGTGAACCGGGTGCTCGAAGAGGCGCAGGTTGTCCTTGGAGATGCCCAGGTCGACATGCCACGCCAACCGGGTGTTGATCCAGTGCTGGTGCCATTCTTCGTCGCTGCCCGGCTTGACGAAGAACTCCATCTCCATCTGCTCGAGCTCGCGGGTGCGGAAGATGAAGTTGCCCGGGGTGATCTCGTTGCGGAAGGACTTGCCGGTCTGCGCGATCCCGAACGGGACCTTCTTGCGCGCCGAGGTCTGCACGTTGAGGTAGTTGACGAAGATGCCCTGGGCGGTCTCGGGTCGCAGGTAGGCGAGGCCGGACTCGTCCTCCACCGGTCCGAGGAAGGTCCGCAGCATGCCGTTGAACATCTTCGGCTCGGTGAATGCACCCTTGGTGCCGCACGCTGGGCAATTGACGTCGTCGAGGCCATGCTCCGGCGGGTGGCCGCGCTTGGCCTCGTACGCCTCCTCCAACTGGTCGGCGCGGAATCGCTTGTGGCACGAGCGGCACTCGGTCAGCGGGTCGGCGAACACCTCGACGTGCCCGCTCGCCTCCCACACCTCGCGGGCTAGGATCACCGAGCTGTCGAGCCCGACGATGTCGTCGCGGGTCTGCACCATGGACTTCCACCACTGGCGCCGGATGTTGTCCTTGAGCTCGACGCCGAGCGGTCCGTAATCCCATGCCGCGCGCAGGCCGCCATAGATCTCACAGCTGGGATAGACCAGCCCGCGGCGTTTGCTCAGGCTGACAATGGTGTCCATGCGGTCTGCCACGGCGTGCTCCATCCGGCTGGCGGTCGGCGAGGTGTGGAGTTGAGGCTAGCTGCCGGCCCGATCGCTCGAACGGCGAATGCCCTCACCCAGCAACACTTCGTACGCGCCGGGCTCGTCGATGGCCTCTGCCAGCAGCGGCACAGCGGTCAGCTTGACGTCGTAACGGGACAGCGAGCGACGGTACGCACCGACGCCCTCCCACTCGGTGACGACCACCCATCTGGTGGGGTCGTCGACCGATCGGCCGACGCGACCGCGGAGGTACCCGGGGGCCTCGGCCAGGGCGCCCAGCGCCGCCTCGGCGCGGCTGATGAAGGACTCGCCGTCGGCCTCGGCCACCGCGAACCGGGACACGACGATCAACGAACGCCTCCTGCCAAGATAGGAGCCCAGCACCCGACCGAGGAGAGAACCGCGTGCCCCCAACCTTTCGCGACGCCGTTGAGCGGCGCAGCATCATCATGCTGACCTATCTCAACACGCTGCCGCGGGTGATCCCCTTCGCTTTGGTGATGCTGTTGTTGCTGGCCGGCCTGCTGTCGACGGGGATCCTGGCCTTCGTAGCGCTCGCGATCGTGGCGGTATTCCTCGGCTGGCTTCTCTACATCGGCTGGCCGCTCATGCTGCCTTCGGCGCGGCTGCTGCGCCTGCTCGCCACGCTACTGGTCACCGGCGCGGCGGTGCAGCGCCTCTTCGCCGGCTGATGGATAGCGCGGTCTCGGTCTCGGTCTCTGTCACGACCGCGACGCTACCGGCTTCGTCCGACATCTTCCGGCGGGAACTCCGGGCTGGGGACAGCGCCGCCAAAGCGGCGGTCGCGATTGGCGTACGTGGCGCACGCGCCCCACAGATCGCGCCGGTCGAAGTCGGGAAACAGCGTGTCGAGGAACACCAGCTCCGCGTAGGCCGACTGCCAGGGGAGGAAGTTCGACGTACGTTGCTCGCCCGAGGATCGGATGAACAGATCGACGTCGGGCATCTCCGGCTCGTCGAGGTAGCGGGCGAAGAGCCGCTCGTCCACCTTTTCCGGGTTCACCCGCCCGGCGGCCACGTCGCGAGCCAGCCCGCGGGCGGCGTCGGCGATCTCGGCCCGCCCGCCGTAGTTGACGCACATCGTCAGGGTGAGCACCTTGTTGCCACGGGTCATCTCCTCGGCGGTCTCGAGCTCGTTGATCACGCTGCGCCACAGCCGCGGGCGCCGGCCCGCCCATCGCACCCGTACCCCCATGGCGTGCATCTCGTCGCGCCTCCGGCGGATGACGTCGCGGTTGAAGCCCATGAGGAAGCGGACCTCGTCGGGCGATCGTTTCCAGTTCTCCGTGGAGAAGGCGTACGCCGACAGCCAGCCGACCCCGAGTTCGATCGCACCCTCGACCACGTCGAAGAGCGCGGCCTCACCCCGCTCGTGGCCAGCCGTCCGCGGCAGTCCCCGCGCCTTGGCCCACCGGCCGTTGCCGTCCATCACCAACGCGACGTGCCGGGGCACCCGCTCGGCCGCTATCGCCGGCGGCCCGGCGCCCGACGGGTGCGGCCGCGGCGGGCGAACGTCACGTCGGCTCACGACCATCACGGTAACGGGGCGGGCCGCCGGTGGCCCGGACTACGGTGCATGCGCCATTTCCCGGATAACGTCGCTATCCGTCGCGGGAAGGCGACGTTTTCCCGGATAATGTCGCCAAGGCTGCGCGTGGGATTCGACGTGAGGAGCTGCGTCTTTCCTACGGGCGGCGCCTATCTCGCCCCCGACCCCGGGACCAGCTCGCCGCCGATGTCGGCCGTCCCGCCGACGAGCCAACGTTCAACGGTGTGGCCCTTCGCGGTCAACGTGGAGGGTCCGGCCGCGGTCGATGCGGCGTTGAGCCGCGGAGGCAGCCGGCGCCATCATCACCCGGGCCGCGGAGGCAGCCGGCGCCGCCCTCGGGCACGACGCAATCGGCGGACCAGGAGTGGGGGACCGCCCCGACTGAGGACCGCCCGAGCGGCGCCTACTACCTCCTGATCCTGTTGGGCTGGATCGCCGGGCTCGCCGGCTACTTAGCCCTGCGCGACCGCGACCGTCGGATGGCGCGGCGGCTCCTCGCCGGCGGCATCTACACGACCGTGGTCTATACCGCCGTCGCGGTGGTCCTGGCGCTCAACACGTGGGGCCTGCCGCACCTCGACCGACTCCACGTACGCAGTTCGGGCACAGCCCGCGATGGAGGCTGGACCGTAGGTTCGCCGAAACACCCGGGGGCGGTCCAGTTCCGGCCGGTGATTGCCACGAGCCGACCTGGAACCGCGGGCGCACCACTGTGTCGGCCCACCCGCACGAATCCCGGCCCCGGGAGCGCCACGGTCATCTGTGATACGAAGCGGCAGACCTCGTACCGCCTGGGGCCGGCGGCGCTGACCGGCGCCGATGTGCGGCGTGCACAAGGCGAACCGAATCCCAGTGAACCCCGGGACTCATCGTGACGATCAGCCTCACCTCGGCTGGACAGGCCAGACTGACCGAACTCTCGGGGCAACTGCTCAAGGCGCCTGCGCCGGCCAACGAGCTCGCAGTTGTCGTGTCGGGGCGGGTCATGTTGGCCCCGCAGATGTTGGGTGTCATCCCCGGTGACATGCAGCTGAGCGGCGTCGACCTCAAGACCGTAAGTGCTCTGCTGGACGCACTCGACTAGCCGGCTGATCCCCCGCCCGGTCAGCCCGTCGTCGTGACCGACGTGATCGTCACCGGCTTCAGCGGGCGGCCATCGCCAGGCGGACTACTACCGGCTGCGGCGATCCCCGTCACCAGACCCAGGCCACCGGTGATCGTTCCGAAGATCTGGTAGACCGGAGGGAGCTGACAGCCCCGGTACACGAGGAAGAACTGGCTGCCGTTTGTGTCGGGACCGGCGTTTGCCATCGCGACCGTGCCGGCCGGGTAGGTGGCCACCTGACCGGTCGGCAGGTTCTCGTCCGGGAAGGAGTAGCCCGGGCCGCCGGTGCCAATGCCACCCGGGTCGCCGCACGTCAGAACGTAGATCCCTCGGGTCGTGAGGCGATGGCACGGCGTGTCGTCGAAATACTTCTGCTTGGCCAACGCGACGAAGCTGTTCACGGTGCAGGGCGCCTTCGCCCGATCGAGGGTCATGGCGAGCTCACCCTGGTTGGTGCGGATCCGCACGGTCACCTTCCCCCCGCTGGAGACACCGCTGGCCGGAGGAAGGCTCGCGTGGCGGGGCGCTGGCGGCCCCTCCCCGGGTTGCGGCCGGACATACATACAGCTGACGGTGGCGGGCTTGCCCGCGATCCGCGTCGCCGCAGGGCTCGAACCGGACCGATAGACGACGACGCCGACCACGACGGCCGCGGCGAGCACGGCGATGCCGCAGACAGCCGCCAGCACCCAGACCAGCGGTCGAGTCCGTGCGGTGCGAGGCGCCGGGGGCTGTTGCCAGGGCAGCGGGTGCTGCTGCCACGAGTGCGGGTGCTGTTGCCAGGGCAGCGGCGCCGATCCCGTGCCACGGGCTTGGGCAATTGCCCGGACGGCGGTCGCCGCTGCGGCGGGATCGATCCCGCGATGGGCGGCCAGGACCTGGGCGAGGCGAAGGACCTCGGCCTCCGACGCAACGGCCCCAAACCCACTGGGGACCAGACGCTCCGCAATCATCCTCGACGGCGGCAACGAGCGCGCCGACCTCCTGTGAACGGTGCGGTAGTGCCTGCTCGAGCGGCCCGCAGCTGGATGGGATCGCTGAGCAGCCCTGGTCCGTGCCAAGCAAGCGCATCGCGCAGGGCCGGGACGATGTCGGGCAACTCGGGCGACGTCATGGCGGACGAGTATGCCGCAGCGGGGCCGGCCGCTGGACCGCGGTCGCGCGGCTAGACGCGTTCGACGTGCGGTAGCGAGCGCAGGCCGCGCTCGAGGTGCCACTGCAGGTGTGCTGCCACCAGCCCCGAACCCTCCCGGCGCGCCGCCGGCGCGCTGGCGTCGGCGACCGGCCAGTGCCCACCGATCAGGGCACCCATGAGCACCACCGTTTCCGCCGACGGTGTCACCGAACCGCCCGGTCGGCAGCCCGGGCATACGACGCCGCCCGCCGGCACCGAGAACGCCCGGTGCGGCCCGGCGGCACCGCATTTTGCGCAGCTTTCCAGGGCTGGCTCCCAGCCCGCCACCGCCATCGCCCGGAGCAGGAAGGCATCGAGCACCAGCCGCGGATCGTGCTCGGCCTCGACCAGCGCTCGCAGGGCACCGATGACCAGCAGGAAGAGCCGCAGGGAGGGCTCCTGCTCCTCGGCAGTGAGCCGCTCGGCGGTCTCCAGTACGGCGGTGCCGGCGGTGTAGCGCGGGTAGTCCCCCACCAGTTCGGCGCCATAGTTCCGTACGCCCTCGGCCTGGTTGACGATGTCGAGCGACCGGCCGGCGTAGAACTGGCAGTCGACATGGCTGAACGGCTCGAGGCGCGCGCCGAACTTCGACCGGGTCCGCCGTACCCCCTTGGCGACCGCCCGCACCCGGCCGTGCCGCCGGGTGAGCAAGGTGATGATCCGGTCGGCCTCGCCGAGCTTCTGGACACGCAGCACCACGCCGTCGTCGCGGTAGAGGCTCACAGACTCATTGTCCGCCGCGACCGCGCATCGCGGCGCACCGACACGGCCCTCCCGAGGTGCGAGAGTCAGCCCGGCCGGGCGCCCGTGGTGCTCGGAGGGGGCCGACGGCACTGAGGCTGCCGGCGAGATCGGCCAGAACCGCGGTGAGCTGGTCGACTGGCGTGGTGGTCAAGCCCGCCATCGTCTGCTCGGCCAGTCGCAGCCAGGCGGCTTTCAAGGCCGGCATCAGATCTCGGCCGCGTTGAGTGAGTTCCACGATGGTGGCCCGGCCATCTGTCGGCGAGGGCCGCCGGGCGACCAGCCCAGCGGCCTCTAGCTTGTGCGCGGTATTGGTGATCGTCGGAGGCTCGCAACCGGCTGCCAGGGCCAGCTGGGCCTGGGTACGAGCGCCCCTCACGTCGAGCTCTAGCAGGAACACCTCTTGGCCCGGGTGCAGGCCAAGCGGTGCCAGCAGCGCCCCGGCCAGGGCACGGTGGCGGATGCCGATCGAGCGGATCGCCTGGTTGAGCGCGTCGGCTTGGTCAAACTCCACGACCCCTGCTCCGTTCTGCCGCTTGACAGCGATAGCTTATGCGCATAATCTTATCCGCATAACCAAGTCTACGCGAAGGAGCCTCCCATGACCACGGCAACTATTCGCGAACAAGCCGTCCGGCCCGCCGCGAGTCAACTCAGGCGCTATCGGGCGTTGGCCGTCATCGGTGCCGGACTGGCCGCTGTCGCGGTCTGGACGGTGGCCGTTCTCGTGCTCGGCGTCGAGCTCCACGTCTCGACCGGTCGCGGCGAGTCCGGCGTGCGGACCATCGGCCCCGCCTCGGTCACCGCGGTCAGCCTGCTCGTCTCCCTCCTCGGCTGGGGCCTGCTCGCCCTGCTCGAACGTCGCACCGCCCGAGCGCGCCGGATCTGGACGATCATTGCGTTCGGTGTGCTGCTGCTCTCTCGGTGGCCCGCTGAGCAGTCACGCGACAGCGCCGGTCAAGGTGTCGCTCGCGCTCATGCACGTGGCTGTGGCCGCCGTACTGATCCCGGGGCTGCGGCACCGTTCACCCGGTCGCTCCCACGCCGGGGGAGAATCATCGAGCCGGTAAGGAAGTGCAGACGATGACGACGTTCTCGCCAGCAGAGCTCGAATACCTCCTCGGCGAGTCTCGATTGGGTCGGCTGGCAACAGCCGGCCCAACCGGGATGCCACATGTGGTGCCGGTCGGCTGGTCCTTCAACCGCGAGTTCAACACCATCGACATCTCCGGCCACCGCTTCGCAACGACCCGCAAGTTCCGCAACGTGCAGGCCAACCCGCACGCCGCATTCGTCGTGGACGACGTACTGCCACCCTGGCGTCCACGGTCGGTGTTGGTGCAAGGCCGGGCGCAGGCGCTCCTGCCAACCGGCACCGGTGCCGGCGAAGGGCAGGAGGAGGCGATGATCCGGATCAGCATCGACAAGATCACCTCATGGGGGTTGGACATATCCGCGTGACGATCGCTGCCTGACTGCGCAAGGCTTGCGCCCATGCACGTCCTCGAGATGAACCCGTCATCGGCACCCCCGGCCGATTTCGCCGCCTGGAACGACGTCCTGGCCGCCACCACCGCGCTTGACTTGCCGGGTGACCCGGCGCCCCACCCGGCGGACACGACAGCAGCACTTCAGAACCCGTTCGCCACCGAACGTCAAATCCTCTGGCTCTGCCGGATCGACGGTGACCCAGCAGCCATCTGCCGGTTGACGCTGGAGGAGCCACCGAACGACGGGATCGGCGAAGTCAACGTGCAGGTACGGCCGCCGGTGCGCCGGCGGGGGCTGGGCAGCGCTTTGCTGGCCGTGGCGGTGCGCCGGCTACTCGACGAGCGCCGCACCACCGTCACGATGGAGGTCGCCGACGGCACGTCGGGCACTGCCTTCGGGCAGGCACTCGGCTTCACGGCCGCCCTGGCCGACCGGGCCAGCCTCCTCCGGCTGTCCGAAGTGGACGCCGGCCTGCTGGAGGAGCTGGTGAGCCAGCCACCGGCCGGTTACCGAATGCTCCGCTGGCCCGGCCGGGTGCCCGAGGAGTTCTGCGCCGGCTACGCCGCGGCCAAGGCCGCCATGGCCGACGCGCCCACCGGCGACCTGGTCTGGCGATACCCGCCGCTGGACGAGGCGACATGGCGAGCCGCGGAGGATACGCTGCGCCGGCGTGGTCAGGAGTTCCGCATCGTGGCGGCGACCTCCGAGAGCAGCGACGACGTGGCCGGCTTCACCGAGATCGCCGTGCTGGGCGGCAACCCGCGGCGGGCGACGCAGCACGACACCGGGGTCGTCCCAGCACATCGTGGCCGCGGCCTCGGTCTGCTGGTCAAGGCCGAGATGCTGCGGTGGTTACGAGCGGAGCGACCCGACGTCGCCGAGATCGAGACTGGGAACGCCCAGTCCAACAGCCACATGCTGGCCATCAACGAGCGGCTGGGCTTCCGGCCCGACCGCACCTGGTACGAGTACCAGGCCGACGTCGCGGAGGTCGAGGCCCGGCTGCGCGAACCCTCATGATCCAGGCGGCATCGGTGCGGTTGGGACCACGCTGACTCCGCCTGGATCATGCTGCCAGTGTGGGGCGGGCACCTGAGGTACCTCGTGCCCCGATGTACCTTGCCTCCCATGGTAGTAACCGCTGATGTCCTCAGCCAGCTCCGCCGGGGCGCTCTGGAGTACTGCGTCCTGGGCTTGCTGGCCGGCGAGGAGCGCTACGGCTTCGACATCGCCCGCACCCTCGGGTCGATCGACGGCATGGTCACCGGGGCACGCTCTACCCGCTGCTTTCCCGGCTGAAGAAGGACGGCCAGGTAGCGACAACATGGCGCGAGTCCGAGACCGGCCACCCGCGCAAGTACTACGCCATCACCCCCGAGGGCCGCCGCGCCCTCGCCGACTTTACCGCTCAGTGGCGCCGCTTCCGGGACGCCGTCGATGCCATCCTTCCCGAGGAGACCGCATGATGACCGTCACGCACCCGCTCGCCGACGACCACGTCCGGCGCCTGGACCGCGCCGCTCGGGTGCTCCCCCGACACCAGCGCGAGGAGCTCCTCGGCGAGATCCGCAGCCATCTCGACGCTGGCCCGCAGCCGGGCGCGACAGGGGCAGAGGTACGCAACCTGCTCGACGAGCTGGGCTCCCCCGCCGAGATCGTCGCCGCGGCCCGGCCAGAGCACGTGCCGGTGCAGCGCGGGGCACGCGAGGTGCTCGCCATCGCGTTCCTGCTCATTGGAGGCCTCGTGCTGCCGGTCATCGGGTGGTTCATCGGCTTCGCCCTGCTGCTGGCTTCCCCGCTCTGGTACGGGCGGCAGAAGCTCCTCGGCAGCCTGGTCTGGCCGGGCGGGTTCGGCTCGATTCTGCTTTTCGGTGGCGCCCTCGGCGTGATGGCCACTGCCGGGCCGGTCTGCTCAGGCCCCGCGGTCCCGGTGCCGGTTCACAGCGGTGGGGGCGGCATCACCTCCACGCCGTCACCGATCTGCGGTGGTGATCACTCGTCGGTGTGGGCAGTACACCGGGCCGGCCGTCCTGGCTCTGATCGTGGTGAGCCAGGTGCTCGTCGCCATCTACCTGTACCGCGCCGCCGGTCGGCGGACGGCCACCGCCTGACCGTCCGGCGTGCAACTCAGAAGCCGAGACGCTGTAGCTGCTTCGGATCGCGCTGCCAGTCTTTCGTGACGCTGACGTGCAGGTCGAGATAGACCCGCTTGCCCAGCAGCTTCTCGATGGCGGCCCGGGCCCGGGTGCCAACTGATTTCATCCGCTCCCCCTGGTGGCCGAGCACGATGCCTTTCTGGCTCGACCGCTCCACGTGCACGGTGGCGAACACCTTGACCAGGTCGTCGCGGCCATCCGCGAGACCCATCTCCTCCACCGTGACGGCCAGCGAATGCGGCAGCTCGTCGCGTACCCCCTCCAGTGCGGCCTCCCTGATGAGCTCGGCGACCATCACCTGCTCGGGCTCGTCGGTCACTTCTTCATCGAGATAGAGCCGCGGGCCTTCCGGCAGGCGCGCCACCAGAAGATCGGCGAGCAGACTGACCTGTGAGCCCGCCGTCGCGCTGACCGGCACGATCTCGTCCCATGCCAGCAGCTTGCCGAGCGCCGCCAGCTGCTCGGTGATCTGCGCCGAACCGGCCCGGTCGGTCTTGGTCAGTACGGCGATCTTGGGGGCCGCCAGCCCGGCCAGTTCGCGCGCGATGAAGCGATCACCAGGCCCGACCTTCTCGTCGGCCGGCACGCACATCGCGACAACGTCGACCTCGGACAGGGTCGCGCGTACGACGTCGTTGAGCCGCTCGCCCAGCAGAGTGCGGGGGCGGTGGAAGCCCGGGGTGTCGACGAGCACGAGTTGCGCATCGACCCGGTGCACGATGCCGCGCACCGCGTGCCGGGTGGTCTGGGGCCGGGTGCTGGTGATGGCCACCTTGGTGCCTACCAGAGCATTCGTCAGGGTGGACTTGCCGGCGTTCGGCCGGCCGACGAAGCAGGCGAAGCCGGCGCGGAAGCCCGCGGGCGGCGAGCCGCTTGAGGAGGTCACCTCTCCATCCTGCCGCACGCCGTGGGAACTGATCTATCACGCACAGCGCCTGAGAGGGCACTCTGTGTCGACAGGGCGGGCCCGACGACGTAGAAAGGGAAGACGCTCGGACCTACGCCCGAAATTGAGGTCCCCATGCCATCGACGCGCCGACGCGGTCGCGTGTCCGCCGCTGTGTTCACCGCTGCCGCCGTCCTCGTCGCAACCGTCGGGGTGATCACCTCGACCGCCGGGCTCGCCCTGGCGGCCGCGCCGGCGGTCAGCGTGACCACGGTTGTCTCCGGCCTCGCGATCCCCTGGGACGTCGTCTTCCTCCCCGACGCCACAATGCTCTTCGATCAGCGAGCCGGTGGCTTTTCCATCCGTACGACGGGTGGCACGGTGCGGGCGCTCTCGGCCGATCTCGCTGACCTCTGGGTCAGCGTGGAGACCGGCCTGGAGGGCCTCGCCGTCGACCCGGGCTTCGTGACCGACCGGACCTTCTACTCCTGCCAAGGCTGGAAGAACGCCGCTGACACCGTCCACGACATCCGCGTGGTGAGGTGGACGCTCAACACCGCGCTGACCGCGGCCACCCGCGGTCCGGCCATCGTCACCGGCCTGCCCACCACATCAGGGCGGCACGGCGGCTGCCGGCTCGCGTTCGATGCCACCGGCGCCCTGATCATCGGGACCGGTGACGCGGCATTCGGCACCAACCCGCAGGACCTCACCAGCCTGGGTGGCAAGACGCTGCGGGTCCGGACCGACGGGTCGATTCCCGCGGACAACCCGTTCGCCGGCAGCGCCAACGCCAACACGCGGAAGATCTTCACCTACGGTCATCGCAACGTGCAGGGGTTGGCCCGCCGACCCGGCACCAACGAGATGTGGTCCGCCGAGCACGGGCCCGACCGCGACGACGAGATCAACCGACTGTTGCCCGGCCGCAACTACGGGTGGGACCCGGTACCGCTGCCGTACAACGAGTTCGTCCCGATGACGGACGTGGTGAAATTTCCGACCGCGGTGCCGGCTCGCTGGTCCTCGGGCTTCCCGACCGTGGCGACCAGTGGGTCGGACTTCCTCGTCGGGTCGCGATGGAGCAGCTGGGAAGGCGCGCTCGCCGTGGCCGCGCTGAAGGGCAGCAAGTTGCTGGTGATGGTGATGGATCCGGCCGGGACGATCAGGCGAGTGGACACGCTGGCCGCGCTCAACGGCACGCATGGGCGGCTCCGCGGCGTGCGGATGGGCCCCGACGGCAGCCTGTACGTCACCACCTCCAACGGCACCGCCGATGAGATCCTCCGGGTCACACCGGCGGCGACCCCCGCGCCATACCCCGCGGATCTGCACGACTACAACGGCGACGGTCGGCGCGACATCGCGGTCTGGCGTCCGCCGAACGGCACCTGGTACGTCAGAGACTTCGCCACGATCGCCCATGGCAAGCCCGGGGACCTGCCCGCCGCGGCCGATTACACCGGCGACGGCCGCAGCGACATCGCGGTATGGCGGCCGTCAAACGGCACGTGGTACATCCGCGGCAGCAGCCCGGTGCAGTTCGGACAGTCCGGCGACGTGCCCGTGGTGGCCGACTACACCGGTGACGGCACGGCGGACATCGCGGTGTGGCGGCCATCGAACGGCACGTGGTACGTCCGCGGCGCGGGAGCGCTGCGCTGGGGGGCTCGCGGCGACACCCCGGTCCGCGGCGACTTCGACGGCAACGGGTCGGTGGACTTCACCGTCTGGCGGCCCTCGAACGGCACGTGGTACGTCCGTGGCGTTACCAGCCCGGCGTTCGGCCGGGCCGGCGACATTCCGGTGGCCGCCGACTACACGGGCGACGGCCGTACGGACATCGCGGTCTGGCGCCCGTCCACCGGGACGTGGTACCTCCGCGGAATCAGGACCCAGCAGTGGGGGTTGAGCAGCGACGTGCCGGTGGAGGGGGACTACGACGGTGACGGTCGTGCGGATATCGCGGTCTGGCGGTCGTCGAATGCCACGTGGTACGTCCGCGCGATCATGACGCCCGCCCATGGCATGGCCGGCGACATACCGGTCTAGACGTCCCTCACCGTTCAACCGGATCGCGCGCGGTTCTACCCTGTAGGCCGCCCGGCGCGTGGGCGGAGTGCAGCGGAGGGAGCGGCATGACGGCGACCGCCTGGCAGCCGGGCGTGCTCGACCTGGTGTGCGGTCCAGAGGGGCCGCTGCCGGAATCCGTGCAGCGCTACCGGCTCGTCGCCCCGCTCGGGTCCGGTGGCCAGGCCGATGTCTTCCGCGGAGTCCGGCTGTGCGGCAGGGTGGCATCGGCGTCCCGGGCATCTGCCGGCGGGTCGACGGCTTCCACGGCGCCCAGCCCCGGCCTCCCGACCACGCGCCAGCCGGCGCCGCCATCCCGTACCAGGTGCTCGACTACCTCCGTGGCAGCACGCTGCACGAGTTGGTGACCTCGGGCGCGGTCCGGCCGGAGGTCACGCGGTCCTGGCCTCGATCGCCGCCACCCTTCTGGCCCTGCACCGACCGATCCGCTCGGCGCACTGCCCGGTGCTGCACATGGACGTCAAGCCGTCCAACATCGTGCTCATCGATGCCGGGCAGGTCGGCCGAGAGGCCCGCCTGATCGACTTCACCACCGCGCGCTACGACCGCCGTGACCACATCACGACGGTGGCCTTCACCCCGAACGGTGCCGGCGGCAAGCCCCGATCGACTGTCGCGTTTGGAGCAGGAGGTGGTGGAACTCCGTGCCCTGGTCCGCCGGCCCGTGGCACCCCCCACTCCCGCACCGCAGTGGCAGATTCCGCCGACCGGCACCAGCTGGCCGGCACACCCCCGTCGTACGCCCCCTACATCCCCGTCCCACTCGTTGGTAGTGGCGCCAGCGACCGGGTCGATCGACGGACCGGGCGCCGCCACGGCCGCAAGTTCACCGTGCTCGGCGTGCTCCTCCTGTTGGCCGGCTGGGGGGGTATGGGCGTGATACCACACGCGCAATGGCGGCACGTTGGTCCAACCCGGCGCGAATCTCGGGGCCGCCCTCGGCGGCATGCTCGCCGCCTTCTGGCTGGCCCGGCTGACCGGCCGGATCGTGCTCGGCGGCCGGCAGCGCTTCAGCGCGCGGCCCTCGCATCTGTTCGCCCTCGCCGTCGCGGTCACGTGCGGCGTGGCATTCGTCATGGCCAGCCCGTTGTCGCCGGACCGGTTCGTGACGCGAGTGCAGTCACTACTGCCCTAACCGGCGCAGCGATATAGGCGACTCGATCCAGTTCTTGACAGGTTCCAGAAAGCGCGGTTAAGTGGAGTCGATGGCCGATCACCTCACCGAGACCCTCCGGGTCGCCGGTCTGCGCGTCACCGCCGCCCGACTGGCCGTGCTCGAGACGTTGCGCGGCCAATCCCATGTCGCCGCCGACACGGTGGCCGCCGAGAGCCGTCGCCGGCTCGGCACGCTGTCCACCCAGGCGGTCTACGACATCCTGCGCGCCTTCACCGCGGCCGGGCTGATCCGGCGGATCGAGCCGGCCGGCAGCGCCGCGGTCTACGAAACCCGGGTCGGTGACAACCACCACCATGTGGTCTGCCGGCTGTGCGGTGCCATTGCCGACGTCGACTGCGCGGTCGGCAGCGCACCGTGCTTGGACCCGTCCCGAGAGACCGGCCCAGCCCACGGCTTCACGGTCGACGAGGCGGAAGTCACCTACTGGGGCCTGTGCCCCGTCTGCAGCAGAGAAAGGGAATTCGCATGAGCAATCCCGTCAACAGCGACCACAACAACTTGACCACCCGGCAGGGCCACCCGGTCTACGACAACCAGAACCAGCGCACCGTCGGCAGCCGCGGGCCGGCCACGATGGAGAACTACCACTTCCTGGAGAAGATCAGCCACTTCGACCGCGAGCGGATCCCGGAGCGGGTCGTGCACGCCCGGGGCTTCGTCGCGCACGGTGAGTTCGAGGCCTACGGGAGGATCGGCAGCGGATCAGATGCAGTGGACGCCTCGACGTACACCCGGGCCAAGCTGTTCCGGAAAAAGGGTACGAAGACGCCGGTCACCATCCGCTTCTCCACGGTCATCGGCGGCCGCGACTCCTCCGAGGCGGCCCGTGACCCACGCGGCTTCGCGGTGAAGCTGAAGACCGAGGACGGCAACTGGGATCTCGTCGGCAACGACCTGCCGGTCTTCTTCATCCGCGACGCGATCAAGTTCCCCGACGTCATCCATTCGCTGAAGCCCGACCCGGTCACCTTCCGCCAGGAGCCCAACCGGATCTTCGACTTCATGTCGCTCACGCCGGAGAGCATGCACATGCTCACCTGGCTGTTCAGCCCCCGCGGCATCCCGAAGGACTACCGGCACATGGACGGCTTCGGCGTCAACACGTACAAGATGGTCAACGCCGAGGGCGAGGGCGTCCTGGTGAAGTACCACTGGAAGACCCAGCAGGGCATCGAGTCGCTCACCCAGGAGCAGGCCGACGCGGTCCAGGCCACCGAGCTCGGCCACGCCAGCAAGGACCTGTTCGAGGCCATCGAGAGCGGCGAGTACCCGAAGTGGGAGCTCAACGTGCAGATCATGAGCGACGACGAGCACCCCGAGCTTGACTGGGACCCGCTCGACGACACCAAGACTTGGCCCGAAGACGTCTACCCGCTGCGTCCGGTCGGCATGATGACACTGAACCGCAACGTGGAGAACTTCTTCGCGGAGAGCGAGCAGGCCTCCTTCGGCACCGGCGTGCTCGTCGACGGCCTGGAATTCTCCGACGACAAGATGCTGGTCGGGCGGACCTTCTCGTACTCCGACACGCAGCGCCACCGCGTGGGGCCGAACTACCTCCAGCTCCCGGTCAATGCACCGGTCACCCAAGCGGCGACCAACCAGCGGGACGGCCAGATGACCTTCCACGTCGACCGGGCCGGCACCAATCCGCACGTCAATTACGAGCCCAACTCCACCGGCGGCCTGGTCGAGTCACCCAAGTCCGGTCCTGACTACGAGCCGATGATCAGCGGCAAGCTGACCCGGGCCCGGCTTGAGCGCGAGAACAATTACCTGCAGGCCGGCGAGCGCTACCGCACTATGCCCGACTGGGAGCGTGAGGATCTCGTGCTCAACCTCACCACCCTGCTCGGGCAGGCCGAGAAGCACATCCAGGAGCGGATGAGCGCCCACTTCACCAAGTGCGACCCGGAGTTCGGCAAGCGGGTAGCCGAGGGCCTCGGGATCGACCACGCCTCCCTTGACGTGGAGACCCTCGCCACGGTCCGCTAGGCCAGCCCAGCACCCGCTCCTTGGTGATCATGCACGTTTGCCCGGGCGACACGCCGTGGGGACTCGCAAACGTGCATGATCACGGGGGCCCGGGCCTCGGGATCGACCACGCCTCCCTCGATGTGGAGACCCTCGCCACGGTCCGCTAGGCCAGCCCAGCACCCGCTCCTTGGTGATCATGCACGTTTGCCCGGGCGACACGCCGTGGGGACTCGCAAACGTGCATGATCACGGGGGCACGGGGGCA